>NZ_JAQKGP010000017.1:0-120739 GCF_027956525.1 Agrobacterium sp. ST15.13.013 | reverse complement strand
CGTCGAGCTGATCGTTCCGATCGCGATGGAAGAAAAGCTGCGCTTCGCTATCCGCGAAGGCGGCCGTACCGTCGGCGCCGGCATCGTTGCCTCGATCGTCGAGTAATTTCGACCTTTGAAATTCTGACTGGCGGCGGTGTGAACAACACCGCCGCCGGACTTTTGGTAAAAAGCCTGGCGGCGTTGCATTTTTAGTGCTTGAAAAATTCGGTGAAAGCGCGTAAACGCGCACTCACAATCACCGCTGGATTCGTAAGCGATTGCGAAACGCGGTTTTTTTAGCAATACAGACTACCGAAATGATTGGGGTGTGACGCGCATCCCTCTCGATTTTTGAAAATCTGCGGCGCCACGATCAATAGAAGTTCATGTGTTTCCGCGTGCGGAAACGAATAACAAAGAACAAGGACAAGACGAATGAACGGCCAGAATATCCGTATCCGCCTCAAGGCGTTCGATCACCGGATCCTCGATGCCTCTACCCGTGAAATCGTGTCGACCGCAAAGCGCACCGGCGCCAGCGTTCGCGGCCCGGTTCCGCTCCCCACCCGCATCGAAAAGTTTACCGTCAACCGCTCTCCTCACGTTGACAAGAAGAGCCGTGAACAGTTCGAAATGCGGACGCACAAGCGTCTTCTCGATATCGTTGATCCCACCCCGCAGACTGTCGATGCTCTGATGAAGCTCGACCTCGCTGCTGGCGTTGACGTGGAAATCAAGCTCTAAGACCCGGCCCGAACCGTCCAAGGTGAGGGCTGAAGTAACAAGGCCGGACCTCACTCTTGGGTGAGGGCCAATAACAAGGAAGGTACGTGGAGCAATCCAACGACTTCCAAACCGGAGACCGGAAACATCGTGAGATGTCGAAGGGCACTCCTTAACAAAGGCCAGAGAGGGTTTTCCCTTCAAGGCTCGCAAGAGGATGAACCAATGCGTTCAGGTGTGATTGCACAGAAAGTGGGTATGACACGCGTCTATAACGACGCAGGTGAACATATCCCTGTAACAGTATTGCGACTGGATAACGTACAAGTCGTTGCCCAGCGCACGGAAGACAAGAATGGCTACACCGCAGTTCAGCTCGGTGCCGGCCAGTCCAAGGTCAAGAACACGACGAAGGCTCTTCGCGGTCACTTTGCCGCTGCCAATGTCGAACCGAAAGCAAAGCTCGTCGAGTTCCGGGTTTCCCCCGAGAACCTGATCGACATCGGTGCAACACTGACCGCAAATCATTTTCAGTCCGGCCAGTTGGTCGATGTCACCGGAACCACGATCGGTAAGGGTTTCGCCGGTGCTATGAAGCGTCACAACTTCGGTGGTGGTCGCGCTTCGCACGGTAACTCGATCTCGCACCGTGCACACGGTTCGACCGGTTCCAACCAGGATCCGGGCCGCGTCTGGAAGGGCAAGCGCATGGCTGGTCATATGGGCCAGACCCGCGTTACGACCCAGAACCTTGAAGTCGTTTCGACTGATGAAGACCGTGGCCTCATCCTCGTGAAGGGTGCAGTTCCCGGCTCGAAGGGTTCCTGGATCATCGTCCGCGACGCCGTCAAGTCGGCTGCGAAGTAAGGGAGCCTTATCATGGAATTGAACGTCAAGACCCTCGAGGGAAAAGACGCCGGCAAGGTTTCTCTGTCGGATGAGATCTTCGGCCTCGACCCCCGCCAGGACATTCTGGCCCGCATGGTTCGCTGGCAGCTTGCAAAGAAGCAGCAGGGAACGCACAAATCCAAGAACCGGTCGGAAGTTTCCCGCACCGGCGCGAAGATGTACAAGCAGAAGGGTACGGGCCGCGCTCGTCACCATTCGGCTCGCGCACCGCAGTTCCGCGGCGGCGGCAAGGCCCACGGCCCGGTCGTTCGCAGCCACGCCCATGACCTTCCCAAGAAGGTTCGTGCGCTCGCCCTGCGTCACGCTTTGTCTGCAAAGCTGAAGGCTGAAGAACTGATCATCGTCGATCAGCTCGTCGCGTCCGAAGCAAAGACCAAGGCTCTGCTGGGCAGCTTCGCTTCGCTTGGCCTGACCAACGCTCTCGTAATCGGCGGCGCCGAACTTGATGGCAACTTCAAGCTCGCTGCTCAGAACATCCCGAATGTGGACGTTCTGCCGGTGCAGGGCATCAATGTTTACGACATCCTGCGCCGTGGCAAGCTGGTGCTTTCCAAGGCTGCTGTAGAGGCTCTGGAGGAGCGGTTCAAATGACGGATCTTCGCCACTACGATGTGATCGTATCTCCTTCGATCACGGAAAAGTCGACGCTGGTATCCGAACAGAACCAGGTCGTATTCAACGTCGCCAAGGATGCTTCCAAGCCTGAAATCAAGGCTGCCGTGGAAGCTCTCTTCGGCGTCAAAGTCACGGCTGTGAACACGCTTATCCGCAAGGGTAAGACCCGTCGTTTCCGTGGGTTCGCCGGTAAGCTGAAGGACGTCAAGAAAGCCGTCGTCACGCTCGCCGAAGGTCAATCCATCGACGTGTCCACCGGACTCTAAAGGTTAGGCCCAAGCGGGCAAAGACCCAAAAGGGAACAAGAATATGGCATTGAAAAGTTTCAATCCGACCACGCCGAGCCAGCGTCAGCTGGTTATCGTGGACCGCGCTTCGCTCTACAAGGGCAAGCCGGTAAAGGCTCTCACCCAGGGCCTCAGCTCCAAGGGTGGCCGTAACAACCAGGGCCGGATCACCGTCCGTTTCCAGGGTGGCGGTCACAAGCGGACCTACCGTCTGGTTGACTTCAAGCGTCGCAAGTTTGACGTTGAAGGCACCGTTGAACGTTTGGAATACGACCCCAACCGCACCGCGTTCATCGCGCTGGTTACGTATACCGACGGCGAACAGGCTTACATTCTCGCGCCACAGCGTCTTGCTGCTGGTGACAAGGTGATCGCCTCCGACAAGGCAGTGGACGTGAAGCCCGGCAACACCATGCCGCTTCAGTACATTCCGGTCGGTTCGATCATCCACAACGTCGAGATGAAGCCGGGCAAGGGCGGTCAGATCGCTCGCTCCGCCGGTACGTATGTCCAGCTCGTCGGCCGCGATGCCGGTATGGCCATCCTGCGTCTCAACTCGGGCGAACAGCGCCTGGTGCACGGCTCCTGCCTCGCATCGATCGGTGCTGTTTCGAACGCGGACCACGGCAACATCAACGACGGCAAGGCCGGTCGTTCGCGTTGGCGCGGCAAGCGTCCGCACGTTCGCGGCGTCGTCATGAACCCGGTCGACCACCCGCACGGTGGTGGTGAAGGTCGCACGTCGGGTGGTCGCCACCCGGTTACTCCGTGGGGCAAGCCCACGAAGGGCAAGCGCACCCGTTCGAACAAGTCGACCGACAAGTTCATCATGCGCTCGCGCCATCAGCGTAAGAAGTAAGAGAGGTAGTCACTCATGGCTCGTTCAGTATGGAAAGGTCCGTTTGTTGACGGCTATCTTCTCACCAAGGCTGAGAAGGTGCGCGAGAGCGGACGTAATGAAGTAATCAAGATCTGGAGCCGTCGCTCCACGATCCTGCCGCAGTTCGTCGGTCTGACGTTTGGCGTCTACAACGGCAGCAAGCATGTGCCCGTCTCGGTCAACGAAGACATGGTCGGACACAAGTTCGGTGAATTCTCTCCGACCCGTACCTATTACGGTCACGGCGCGGACAAGAAGGCAAAGAGGAAGTAATCATGGCGAAGGCTAAGACCGAACGCCGGCTGAAGGACAACGAGGCTCAGGCCGTTGCCCGTACGCTCCGCGTCAGCCCCCAGAAACTGAACCTGGTTGCCGCTCTTATCCGTGGCAAGAAGGTTGATCGCGCTCTCGCCGAGCTCGAATTCTCCCGCAAGCGCATTGCAGGCACCGTCAAGAAGACGCTGGAATCTGCAATTGCCAATGCGGAAAACAACCACGACCTCGACGTCGACGCTCTCGTCGTCGCCGAGGCCTATGTTGGCAAGTCCATCACCATGAAGCGTTTCCACGCTCGTGGCCGTGGTCGTGCTTCCCGCATCGAAAAGCCGTTCTCTCACCTCACGATCGTTGTTCGTGAAGTCGAGGAAAAAGGGGAGGCCGCATAATGGGTCAGAAAATCAATCCGATCGGCTTCCGCCTCGGCATCAACCGTACCTGGGACAGCCGCTGGTACGCTGACACCGCAGAATACGGCAAGCTGCTGCATGAAGACCTCAAGATCCGGGCTTATCTGATCAAGGAACTCAAGCAGGCCGGTATCGCAAAGGTCGTCATCGAGCGTCCGCACAAGAAGTGCCGCGTCACGATCCACTCGGCTCGTCCGGGTCTGATCATCGGCAAGAAGGGTGCAGACATCGAGAAGCTTCGCAAGAAGCTTTCCGAGATGACCAACTCCGAAACGCACCTCAACATCGTTGAAGTGCGCAAGCCGGAAATCGACGCGACGCTGGTTGCCCAGTCGATCGCTCAGCAGCTCGAGCGCCGCGTGGCTTTCCGCCGTGCGATGAAGCGTGCTGTTCAGTCCGCAATGCGTCTTGGCGCCGAAGGCATCAAGATCACCTGCGGCGGCCGTCTCGGCGGTGCTGAAATCGCTCGTACCGAATGGTACCGCGAAGGTCGCGTTCCGCTGCACACGCTGCGTGCGGACATCGACTACGGCACAGCTGAAGCTGAAACCGCATTCGGCATCTGCGGCATCAAGGTCTGGATCTTCAAGGGCGAAATCCTTGAGCACGATCCGATGGCTTCTGAGCGTCGCGGTCTCGAAGGCGACGCACAGGGCCCTGCAAGCCGTGAGCGTGGCGATCGTGGCGATCGTCGTCGCGAAAACGCTTGATTGACGCTGGCGAAAGATAAGCTCGGAGAAGTAAGAAAATGTTGCAGCCAAAGCGTACTAAGTACCGTAAGCAGTTCAAGGGACGCATCAAGGGCGTCGCCAAGGGCGGCTTTGACCTGGCATTCGGTGAATTCGGCTTGAAGTCGCAGGAACCGAACCGCGTGAATGCACGCGAGATCGAAGCGGCCCGCCGCGCGATCACGCGTTACATGAAGCGCGCAGGTCGCGTGTGGATCCGCGTATTCCCCGACGTTCCGGTTACGGCAAAGCCGACCGAAGTTCGTATGGGTAAGGGCAAGGGTTCGGTCGATTACTGGGCATGCAAGGTCAAGCCCGGTCGTATGATGTTCGAGATCGACGGTGTTACCGAGGAGATCGCCCGTGAGGCGCTTCGTCTCGGCGCTGCCAAGCTCTCGGTCAAGACGCGCTTCGTACAGCGCATCGCAGAGTAAGGAGCAAGGCACATGAAAGCCGATGAAGTTCGCGGCCTTAGCGCCGACCAGCTCAAGGACAAGCTCGCCGATCTGAAGAAGGAGCAGTTCAACCTGCGCTTCCAGAAGGCGACTGGCCAGCTGGAGAAGTCCTCGCGCATCAACGAAGTCCGCAAGGACATCGCCCGCGTCAAAACCATTGCCCGCCAGAAGGCGGCAGAAGCCAAGGCCTAAGGAAGAATAATATGCCGAAACGCATTCTGCAGGGCGTCGTTGTGTCCGACAAGAACGAGAAGACTGTCGTGGTCCGGGTTGAGCGTCGATTCGCTCACCCGCTCATGCAAAAGACCGTTCGTCGTTCGAAGAAGTACAAGGCACACGACGAAAACAATCAGTATAAGGTCGGCGATGTCGTTTCCATCGAGGAATGCGCACCGATCTCCAAGGACAAGCGCTGGACGGTCGTTTCCGCCCAGGCTTAATTTCATCAGAATCGCGCCTTGTGTCTTGCACTTGGCGCGAATTCCTGTATGAAGCAGCGCAAGGACGCTCGTGACCCGGGCGTCTTTTGCTTTGATGCGCACGGAAGGTCCTTCGGGAAACCACCCTGTCACGATTTTTCCGCGCAAAAAAAGAGACATTCATAAGCTGGGGCAGGGGGCTCGCTCGGGAGAGTTTGCCCAACCGTTCCGGTAACAACAAGAAGGCGACCTGACATGATTCAGATGCAAACAAACCTCGACGTGGCGGATAATTCCGGCGCACGTCGTGTCATGTGCATCAAGGTGCTGGGCGGCTCGAAGCGCAAATATGCTTCTGTTGGCGACATTATTGTCGTTTCCATCAAGGAAGCTATTCCGCGCGGCCGCGTCAAGAAGGGCGACGTGATGAAGGCGGTTGTCGTGCGCACCGCCAAGGACATCCGCCGCGCTGACGGCAGCGTCATCCGTTTCGATAACAACGCAGCCGTTCTTATCGACAACAAGAAAGAGCCCATCGGCACCCGTATCTTCGGACCGGTTCCGCGCGAACTTCGCGCCAAGAACCACATGAAGATCATCTCGCTGGCTCCGGAAGTACTGTAAGGAGCGTATGCGATGCAGAAAATTCGTAAAGGCGACAAGGTTGTCGTATTGACCGGTAAGGACAAGGGCCGTACCGGCGAAGTAATCCAGGTAATGCCGAAAGAAGACCGTGCCGTTGTGCGTGGCGTGAACATGGTGAAGCGTCACCAGCGCCAGACCCAGGCTCAGGAAGCCGGCATCATCAACAAGGAAGCATCCTTGCACATCTCCAACATCGCCATCGTCGACAAGGATGGCAAGCCGACCCGCGTTGGCTTCTCTGTTGTGGATGGCAAGAAGGTCCGCGTGGCCAAGCGTTCGGGAGAAGTGATCGATGGCTGATAAGTACGAGCCGCGTCTCAAGACGGAATACGTTTCCCGTATCCGTGGCGCCATGCAGGAGAAGTTCTCCTACGCAAACGTCATGATGATCCCGAAGCTTGAAAAGATCGTGATCAACATGGGCGTTGGCGAAGCGACTGCCGATTCCAAGAAGCCCACGATCGCTGCCGGTGATCTGGCTGCGATTGCCGGCCAGAAGCCGGTCGTTACCCGCGCTCGCAACTCGATCGCTGGTTTCAAGGTTCGCGAAGGCATGCCGATCGGTGCGAAGGTTACCCTTCGTGGCGCCCGCATGTACGAATTCCTTGATCGTCTGGTCAACATCGCGCTGCCGCGCGTTCGCGACTTCCGGGGTCTGAACCCGAAGAGCTTTGACGGCCGTGGCAACTTCGCCATGGGCATCAAGGAACACATTGTGTTCCCTGAGATCAACTACGATAAGGTTGATCAGATGTGGGGCATGGACATCATCGTTTGCACGACGGCGACGTCGGACGACGAAGCTCGGGCTCTGCTGACAGAGTTCAACTTCCCGTTCCGTCACTAACCGTAACGACGAGCGTAGAAAAGGAACTCCGATATGGCGAAAACAAGCGCAGTTGAAAAGAACAAGCGCCGCCGCAAGTCGGTCGCCCAGCAGGCTGCCAAGCGCGCTGCTCTCAAGGCGATCGTGATGAACCAGTCCCTTCCGATCGAAGACCGGTTCAAGGCCACTCTGAAGCTCGCTTCGCTGCCGCGTGACGGCTCGAAGACGCGTATCCGCAACCGCTGCGAAGTAACGGGCCGTCCGCGCGCGTTCTATCGCAAGCTCAAGATGTCGCGTATCGCGCTTCGTGAGCTGGGCAATTCCGGCAAGGTGCCGGGCATTGTCAAGTCGAGCTGGTAAGGAGACGGGCACATGACCATGACTGATCCTTTGGGTGATATGCTCACCCGCATCCGCAATGGTGCTGCTCGCCGTAAGTCTTCGGTAAGCACGCCTGCTTCCAGCCTGCGCGCACGCGTTCTCGACGTGCTGCAGTCTGAAGGCTACATTCGCGGTTATTCCAAGGTCGATTTTGAAAACGGCAAGTCCGAGTTCACCATCGAGCTGAAGTACTACGAAGGTGCGTCGGTGATCCGTGAGATCGGCCGCGTTTCCAAGCCGGGCCGCCGGGTTTATGTCTCGGTAAAGTCCATTCCGCAGGTCGCGAACGGCCTCGGCATCACCATCCTTTCGACCCCGAAGGGCGTGATGGCCGATCACCAGGCTCGCGAACAGAACGTTGGTGGCGAGGTTCTTTGCTCGGTCTTCTAAGACCCGAGCAGGATCTCCATAACGAACAGACAGGATTGAATAATGTCTCGTATCGGTAAAAAGCCCGTTCCGGTTCCAGCAGGTGTGACGGCCAATGTCGACGGCCAGAAGGTTACTGCTAAGGGCCCGAAGGGTGAACTGTTTTTCGTCGCTAACGACGACATTCAGCTGAAGCTCGAAGATAACGGCGTTTCCGTAACGCCGGCTAACGGCACCAAGGAAGCTCGTTCGAAGTGGGGCATGTCCCGCACGATGATCGAGAACATCTTCAAGGGTGTTAAGGACGGCTATGAGCGCAAGCTCGAAATCAACGGCGTTGGTTACCGTGCCGCCATGCAGGGCAAGAACCTGCAGCTGGCTCTCGGTTTCAGCCACGACGTTGTTTACGAGCCTCCGGTCGGCATCACCATTGCCGTGCCGAAGCCGACGGAAATCATCGTTTCCGGCATCAACAAGCAGCAGGTTGGCCAGGTAGCCGCGGAAATCCGCGAATACCGCGGTCCCGAGCCCTACAAGGGCAAGGGCGTAAAGTACGCTGAAGAGCGTATTGTGCGCAAAGAAGGCAAGAAGAAGTAAGGATCACGCGAAATGGCTAGCAGGAAAGAAGCACTTGCACGTCGCGCGAGCCGTGTGCGCCGCCAGATCAAGGCGGTTGCCAACGGCCGTCCGCGCCTGTCGGTTCATCGCTCGTCGAAGAACATCTATGCCCAGATCATCGATGACGTTGCTGGCAAGACGCTTGCGTCAGCCTCCACGCTCGAAGCTGATCTGCGCGGTTCGCTCAAGACCGGCGCCGACGTTGCAGCAGCGGCTGTTGTCGGCAAGCTGGTTGCCGAGCGTGGCGTCAAGGCTGGCGTCAAGGATGTCGTATTCGACCGTGGCGCGTTCATCTATCATGGCCGCATCAAGGCCGTGGCTGAAGCTGCCCGCGAAGGCGGTCTGAACTTCTAAGTTTTTTCCGCCCGGGCATCGATCCGGGCGGAATTTCACCGGACCATGCGGATCTCGTTCTCGAGGCCGCTGGTCTTTTCGTTTGCCGTTCCACCCGTAAAAGAAAAAGGACAAGGACAATGGCACAGGAAAAAAGAGGTTCTCGCGACGACCGCCAGAACCGTGAAGAGCGCGATAGCGAATTCGTCGACAAGCTGGTCGCGATCAACCGCGTTGCAAAGGTTGTTAAGGGTGGCCGTCGCTTCGGCTTCGCCGCTCTCGTCGTCGTTGGCGACCAGAAGGGCCGCGTTGGCTTCGGTCACGGCAAGGCTCGTGAAGTTCCGGAAGCGATCCGCAAGGCAACGGAAAGCGCAAAGCGCGATCTGATCTTCGTTCCGCTGCGCGATGGCCGCACGCTGCATCACGACGTCAATGGCCGTCACGGCGCAGGCAAGGTTCTGCTGCGTTCGGCCAAGGCCGGTACCGGTATCATCGCCGGTGGTCCGATGCGCGCCGTTTTCGAAACGCTCGGCGTTCATGACGTTGTTGCAAAGTCGACCGGTTCGTCGAACCCGTACAACATGGTTCGCGCTACGTTCGACGCTCTGAAGCATCAGGTTCATCCGAAGGACATCGCTGCACAGCGCGGTCTGAAGTATGCGACCCTTCAGGCTCGCCGTGCCGCTTCCGGCAACGCTTCTGAAGAATAAGGAGCTGGATCATGGCCAAGAAGACTACTGAAGCCAAGAAGACTGTTACGGTCGAACAGATCGGCAGCCCTATTCGCCGCCCGGCAATCCAGCGTCAGACGCTGGTCGGTCTGGGTCTCAACAAGATGCATCGTCAGCGCACCCTGGAAGACACTCCTGCGGTTCGCGGCATGATCCGTGCGGTCCAGCATCTCGTTCGCGTCGTTGACGAGAAGTGAGACGGAGTAACCTATCATGAAACTCAATGAAATCAGAGATAACGAAGGCGCCTCCAAGGATCGTATCCGCGTAGGTCGCGGTATCGGTTCCGGCAAGGGCAAGACCGGTGGTCGCGGTGTGAAGGGTCAGAAGGCTCGTTCGGGCGTCGCGATCAACGGCTTCGAAGGCGGTCAGATGCCCATCTACCGTCGTCTGCCGAAGCGCGGCTTTAACAACATTTTCGGTTCCGAATATGCTGTTGTGTCGCTCGGCCGCATTCAGACCGCCATCGACGCCAAGAAGCTTGACGCTTCCGCAACGATCGATGCCGCTGCTCTCAAGGCTGCCGGCGTTATCCGCCGCGCCAAGGACGGCGTACGCATTCTCGCCGACGGCGAGCTGAAGGCAAAGGTCGCTTTCGAAGTTGCCGGCGCTTCCAAGCCTGCGATCGAAAAGATCGAAAAGGCTGGCGGCTCGATCAAGCTTCTCGCTGTTGCAGCGGAAGCCGCCGAGTAATATATAAACTTCAGACGCCCGGTGCGCATGTCGCTCCGGGCGTTTGCGCTCCCTGGCCACTGTTGCTTTCGATCTAAATCGATTTATAGAGCATCAGGGCAATCTCTTCGCGGTGTGCTTTCTTGGCCCCGCTTGCGGCAGAAAGTGCCGCAGGGAGAGCCTCACAGTTCTTGAACTTCCGTAGGGGAGGGGATAGGACATAAAAAACAGGGTGAGGCATGATGGCGGCCAAGAGCTGCATTCGTCCGAAGCCCGGTTTTGACCAGTATCTTTTAGACCTTTCCGCATTGGCCGGTGTTGCTGGCTGGCAAGGGTCATTCGGAGAAATTTATGGCTTCAGCAGCGGAACAACTGGCTTCGAACCTGAATTTTTCGACCTTCGCTAAGGCGGAGGATCTGAAAAAGCGTCTCTGGTTTACTCTTGCCGCACTTCTCGTCTACCGTCTCGGCACCCATATTCCGCTTCCGGGCCTGAACCCCGAAGCCTATGCGCAGGCCTTCCGCGGTCAGGCCAACGGTATTCTTGGTCTTTTCAATATGTTTGCGGGTGGCGCCGTCGAGCGCATGGCGATTTTCGCCCTCGGCATCATGCCTTACATCTCCGCTTCGATCATCGTGCAGCTCATGACCTCGGTCGTGCCCTCGCTCGAAGCGTTGAAGAAGGAAGGCGAAGCCGGCCGCAAGATCATCAACCAGTATACACGCTACGGTACGGTGCTGCTCGGCACGCTGCAGGCCTATGGCATTGCGGTCGGGCTTGAAAGCGGCAACGGTCTCGTGGTGGATCCGGGCATGTTCTTCCGCATCTCCACCGTCATCACGCTGCTCGGTGGTACGATGTTCCTCATGTGGCTCGGCGAACAGATCACCTCGCGCGGTATCGGTAACGGTATTTCGCTGATCATCTTCGCGGGCATTGCCGCGGGCCTGCCCAAGGCGCTGGCCGGCACGCTGGAACTTGGCCGCACCGGCGCGCTGTCGACCCCTCTCATTCTGATGGTCGTCATCATCGCTATCGGCGTCATCGCGCTTATCGTCTTCGTGGAGCGCGCGCAGCGCCGCCTGTTGATCCAATATCCGAAGCGCCAAGTCGGCAACCGGATGTTCCAGGGCGATACTTCGCATTTGCCGCTGAAGCTCAACACCGCCGGCGTCATTCCCGCGATCTTCGCATCGTCGCTGCTGCTTTTGCCGGCAACGGCTGCGGGTTTTGCCGGAAACACCAACCTGCCGGGCTGGGCGACGTCGATCATTGCGTCGCTGCAGCACGGACAGCCGTTGTTCATGGCGCTCTACGGCCTGCTGATCGCGTTCTTCGCGTTTTTCTATACGGCGATCGTCTTCAATCCGAAGGACACCGCAGATAACCTCAAGAAGCATGGCGGCTTCATTCCGGGCATCCGTCCGGGCGAGCGCACCGCGGAGTACATTGATTACGTCCTGACCCGCATCACGGTGGTCGGCGCGATTTATCTGGTCTTCGTGTGTATCCTTCCTGAGACACTTATCGCACGGACGGGCATTCCATTAGCCCTTGGTGGTACTTCGCTTTTGATCGTTGTCAGTGTAACTCTGGATACGGTTGCGCAGATTCAGGGTCACCTGATCGCCCAGCAGTATGAAGGCCTGATCAAGAAGTCGAAGTTGCGTGGAGGAAAGAGGGGACGATGAGACTGATATTTTTGGGTCCGCCGGGTGCGGGCAAGGGAACCCAGGCCAAGCGGCTGACGGACAAGTACGGGATCCCGCAGCTTTCCACCGGTGACATGCTGCGCGCTGCGGTCAGCGCGGGCACCGAAATTGGCAAGCGCGCCAAGGCCGTCATGGATGCCGGCGGGCTGGTATCCGACGATATCGTCAATCAGATCGTTTCCGAGCGCATCGAAGCACCGGACTGTGCCAAGGGTTTCATTCTCGACGGTTATCCGCGCACCGTTCCGCAGGCCAAGGCTCTTGCCGACAACATGCGCAAGAAGAACCTGGTTCTCGACGCCGTCATCGAACTCAAGGTGGACGAAGAGGCGTTGATTCGCCGAATCGAAAACCGCGTCGCTGAGACCATCGCGGCTGGCGGCACTGTCCGTTCGGATGACAATCCGGAAGCTTTCCGCAAGCGTCTTACGGAATATCGCGAGAAGACCGCGCCGCTGTCTGCCTATTACAGCGAGCAGGGCGAGCTTGTGGCGCTCGATGGCATGGCTGATGTCGATGCCGTCACTGAGGCCATCGAGCGCGTTCTCGAGAAAGCCTCTGCCTGATCGAGAGAATGAATGGGTGAGGGCCGTTACGTTCTTGCCCATCTTCCATTTCCGAAAGGCGGCTGATCCTCTGGATCGTAAAAGAATCTTGGCGGAGCCGGTTGCTTTTTTGCGCTGATTCCGTTAAACACCGCGCCAACTCGCGACATCCCAAGCGACTGGCGCGGATTTCCCTTAGGGAAGGGAGATCCGGGTTCAGTCGTTTTGACTTGTCACGGACACCAATTTGAACTGGCGGTCTTTCGGCCGCTCAAATGGAATCACCACTTGCCGGATGGCAACTGGAACCAAGGAGAAGAGACGTGGCACGTATCGCTGGCGTCAACATCCCGACTGCGAAGCGCGTTGTTATTGCGCTGACCTACATTCACGGGATCGGTCCGAAATTCGCGCAGGAAATCATGGACAAGGTCGGTCTTCCGGCTGAGAAGCGCGTTCATCAGCTGACGGATGCTGAAGTTCTTCAGATCCGTGAAGCCATCGACCGCGACTACCAGGTCGAAGGCGACCTGCGTCGTGAGACCTCGATGAACATCAAGCGTCTGATGGACCTCGGTTGCTACCGCGGCCTGCGTCACCGTCGTGGCCTTCCGGTCCGCGGTCAGCGCACGCACACCAACGCCCGCACCCGCAAGGGTCCGGCGAAGGCTATCGCTGGTAAGAAGAAGTAATTTTCCGGTTCTCCGGAAAGGGGAGGCTGGTGCAGTCCGCGCCAGCCTTTCTGAGTTTGGCGTAAGGCTCCAGAAGGGCTGATCGCCGGTGTAGCCGCTGGTGTTACGGCGGTGAAGAGATCAATGAAAGGTATAAAATGGCCAAGGAAGCCGCACGCGTCCGTCGTCGCGAACGCAAAAATATCACGTCTGGCGTCGCGCACGTCAACTCGACCTTCAACAACACGATGATCACCATCACCGACGCACAGGGCAATGCTATTGCCTGGTCGTCCGCTGGTGCCAAGGGCTTCAAGGGTTCGCGCAAGTCGACCCCGTTCGCTGCCCAGATCGCTGCTGAAGATTGCGCGAAGAAGGCTCAGGAACACGGCATGAAGTCGCTTGAAGTTGAAGTTTGCGGTCCGGGTTCCGGCCGTGAATCGGCACTTCGCGCTCTGCAGGCTGCCGGTTTCATGATCACCTCCATTCGCGACGTGACGCCGATCCCGCACAACGGTTGCCGTCCGCGCAAGAAGCGCCGCGTCTGACGCGACCGTGGTTCGGAAATTCCGCCTTTCCTCAGGTCTGGCGGAATTTTCGTGTATCTGGCGTGTGCGCGTCGATTTCGATCGACGGACTTGCGCTCAAGAACCCACCGATGAACCCCTGAATTTGGTTCCTCTCGGTGTTTTCATGCTCGGTCCGTCACGATTGGATGGTGGCGGCGAACGGAAGGTTTAAAGATGATTCAGAAGAACTGGCAGGAACTTATCAAGCCGAACAAGGTCGAGTTCACCTCGTCCAGCCGCACCAAGGCAACGCTGGTTGCCGAGCCGCTGGAGCGTGGTTTCGGTCTTACCCTCGGCAACGCGCTGCGTCGCGTTCTGTTGTCTTCTCTGCGTGGCGCCGCTGTTACGGCCGTGCAGATCGACGGTGTCCTGCACGAATTCTCCTCCATCCCCGGCGTTCGGGAAGATGTGACGGATATCGTGCTCAACATCAAGGAAATCGCCATCAAGATGGACGGCGATGATTCCAAGCGCATGGTCGTGCGCAAGCAGGGTCCGGGTGCCGTAACCGCTGGTGACATCCAGACGGTTGGCGACATCGAAATCCTGAACCCCGACCACGTGATCTGCACGCTGGACGATGGCGCTGAAATCCGCATGGAATTCACCGTCAACAACGGCAAGGGTTACGTACCGGCTGAGCGCAACCGCGCGGAAGATGCCCCTATCGGCCTCATTCCGGTGGACAGCCTTTATTCTCCGGTCAAGAAAGTGTCCTACAAGGTGGAAAACACCCGTGAAGGTCAGGTTCTCGACTATGACAAGCTGATCATGACGATCGAGACCAACGGTTCGGTTTCCGGCGAAGACGCCGTTGCCTTCGCCGCTCGCATTCTTCAGGACCAGCTGGGCGTCTTCGTCAACTTCGACGAGCCGCAGAAGGAAGCAGAAGAAGAATCGGTTACCGAACTTGCGTTCAACCCGGCGCTTCTCAAGAAGGTCGACGAGCTCGAACTGTCCGTTCGTTCGGCAAATTGCCTGAAGAACGACAACATCGTTTATATCGGCGACCTGATCCAGAAGACCGAGGCCGAAATGCTTCGCACGCCGAACTTCGGTCGCAAGTCGCTTAACGAAATCAAGGAAGTTCTCGCTTCCATGGGTCTGCACCTCGGTATGGAAGTGCCGGCATGGCCGCCTGAGAACATCGAAGATCTCGCAAAGCGTTACGAAGACCAGTACTAACAAACAAGAAGGCAGACCTCAAAGACTGCCTTTCCCCGTCAAACAGCAGATAAGTCATCTGCATGTGCCAGGAAACGGCAGGCCTTAGAGAAGGAACCTGCGTAGAAGGAGAATAGCAATGCGCCACGGTAATTCAGGCCGCAAGCTCAATAGAACCGCCAGCCACCGCAAGGCAATGTTTGCCAACATGGCTGCTTCGCTCATCACCCATGAGCAGATCGTCACCACGCTTCCGAAGGCGAAGGAAATTCGCCCGATCGTTGAGAAGCTCGTCACCCTCGGCAAGCGGGGCGACCTGCACGCTCGTCGTCAGGCGATCTCGCAGATCAAGGATCAGGACGCCGTTCGCAAGCTGTTCGACGCGATCGCAGCTCGCTACGCAAACCGCAATGGCGGCTACCTGCGTATCATGAAAGCCGGCTTCCGCCAGGGCGACAATGCCGCTCTCGCCGTCATCGAATTCGTCGAGCGCGACGTTGACGCCAAGGGCGCAGCCGACAAGGCTCGCGTTGCTGCAGAAGCTGCTGCTGCCGAAGCTGCATAAGGTTTGACGCCGTTCAGGCGTCATGAGTTAAAAAAGCCGGGCGAGAGATTGCCCGGCTTTTTTTGTTTTCAGATGATACGTGCGAAGTGATCGACATCACGGGATGAAAAAACCGGCGTTGGTGGGCGTCGGCGTCTGGATTTGGTTGCTTATAGCTGATCGAGGTGGGTTGGGCTTACCCCCCTCTGTCCTGCCGGACATCTCCCGACAAGGAGGGAGATCGGCAAGACGCATTACCTCTACTTTAACCTCAGATGTTGAGATGGGCGAGGCCTCGCCGCATATCGATCTCCCCACCTGCGGGGGAGATGCCCGGCAGGGCAGAGGGGGTAAGCCCCACCCGCCGCGATCCGCCGTCAATGCCAACATCTAGCACTATTGACGCACAGGCCTGCCCGCAGCCTTTTTGCTGCGCTTCGCCGCCATGATCGTCGGTCGCGCCAGCCGGTACCCGAGCAGCACCACCATGGTGCTTATATAAAACACCGGTTCCAGCGTGATCGACTTCCGCGCCAGCACGAAATGCAGCACGCCGACGATGAGGACGAGGTAGACAAGCTTGTGCAGCGTGTTCCAGCGGCTGCCGAGTTTGCGGATCGACCAGCGGTTGGAGGTGAGCGCCAGAGGAATGAGCATGAGAAGGCCGGCCATGCCGAGCATGATATAGGGGCGTTTCAGGATATCGCCTGCGATGGAGCTGAGGATCAGGCCGCGATCCAGCACCAGATAGACGGTGAAATGGGCGAGCACATAATAAAAGGCGATCAGCCCCAGCGCCCGGCGATAGGCGATGAGGTTGATGTTGAAGAGATCGCGCATCGGCGTCACAAGTAAGCCGATACACAGGAAGCGCAGCGCCCAGATGCCGAGCAGGTGCTCGAATTCCTTGACCGGATTGAAGCCGAGGCCGCCGGTTGCGGCGAGATAGAAATACCAGACACCGGGAGAAAGGCCGGCGATATACAGCGCCCAGATGGCTGCCGGTTGGTAACGCTTCGGCAGCGAGGGAAGAGGCAGCGCTAAGGCCATGGTCAGTAATTCGCTTTCAGGTCCATGCCGGCATAGAGGCTTGCCACCTCGTCGTAACCGTTGAACATCAGGGTCGGGCGGTTCTGCGTGCCGAAAAAGCCGCCTTCGCCGATGCGTTGTTCCGTCGCCTGGCTCCAGCGGGGATGGTCCACATGCGGATTGACGTTGGAGTAGAAGCCATATTCCCGGGCATTGGAGTTTTTCCACGTCGTTTCCGGCTGTTTCTCGACAAGCGAAATACGGACGATGGATTTGATGCCCTTGAAACCATATTTCCACGGGACCACGAGGCGGATCGGCGCGCCGTTCTGGTTCGGCAGGGTTTCGCCATAAAGCCCAACGGCGAGGATGGTGAGCGGATGGCGCGCTTCATCGAGACGCAGGCCCTCGACATAGGGCCATGAAAGAGGCTGGAACAAGCCGCTCTGGCCGGGCATTTCCTCCGGCCGCACAACCGTCTCGAAGGACACGTATTTCGCGCTGCCAAGCGGCTCCACCTTGTCGAGAAGGGCGGCGAGCGGGAAGCCGATCCACGGAATGACCATCGACCAGCCCTCGACACAGCGCATGCGATAGGTGCGCTCTTCGAGAGGATATTTCATCAGGTCTTCAATGCCGAATTCCTGCGGTTTGGAAACGAGGCCATCCACCTTCACAGTCCAGGGGGTCGGCTTGAACTTGCCGGAATTTTCCTTCGGGTCGGATTTTCCGACGCCGAATTCGTAGAAATTATTATAGCTGGTGACGGCGTCGAGCGGGGTGAGCTTCTCATCGAGCTTGTAGGCGCCGGGTTTTGCGGAAAGCGGCGCGGCAACAGCCTCACGCCCGGCCAGCCCGATTACCGCCAGCCCCGCCGTCGTGCCGAGGAAGCCACGTCTGGACAGGTAGATATTCTTCGGCGTGATTTCATTTGCCGAGATGATGGGCGGACGATAGGCGGGCATTGGAACCTCCACAAAAGCCGGGTGCATCGGCGATAAATCGACTATGATAGCCAATACGGCCGCTGCACAGTTATGTTTCAGCGATCTGCGGAAAAACAACGGTGGAGCGGCGGAAATCGCGCATTTGTGATGAAAGGCGCGGCCCGATAGCACGCTGAAGAGAAAGCGTACCGTACCGAACCGTACTGTTTTGCCTCAAGGTGACAGTGACAGGGCTCACGGTTTGCGCTAGAAAAACCGCAAATTAGGGCAGAGGCCGTTTTGACCGCGCTGCGGAAGACGCGTCTTTGCCCAAGAGATCGAGGAAAACACCATGCCAGCCTATCGCTCCAGAACGACAACCCACGGCCGCAACATGGCGGGCGCGCGCGGCCTTTGGCGCGCCACCGGCATGAAGGACAGCGATTTCGGCAAGCCGATCATTGCTGTCGTCAATTCCTTCACGCAGTTCGTGCCGGGCCATGTGCATCTGAAGGATCTCGGCCAGCTCGTCGCCCGCGAAATCGAGGCGGCCGGCGGTGTTGCCAAGGAATTCAACACCATCGCGGTCGATGACGGTATCGCCATGGGCCATGACGGCATGCTCTACTCGCTGCCGTCGCGCGAGATCATCGCTGACTCGGTTGAATATATGGTCAATGCCCATTGCGCCGATGCCATGGTGTGCATTTCCAACTGCGACAAGATCACCCCCGGCATGCTGAATGCTGCCATGCGCCTCAACATCCCCGCCGTTTTCGTGTCCGGCGGCCCGATGGAAGCGGGCAAGGTCGTTCTGCACGGCAAGACGGTCGCGCTCGATCTGGTCGACGCCATGGTGGCTGCCGCCGACGACAAGATTTCCGACGAGGACGTCAAGGTCATCGAGCGCTCTGCCTGCCCGACCTGCGGTTCCTGTTCCGGCATGTTCACCGCCAACTCGATGAACTGTCTGACCGAGGCTCTCGGCCTGTCACTGCCCGGCAACGGCTCGACGCTTGCCACCCACTCGGATCGCAAGCGCCTGTTCGTCGAGGCCGGTCACCTGATCGTCGATCTGGCGCGCCGTTACTACGAGCAGGAGGACGAAACCGTCCTGCCGCGCACCATTGCCAACAAGGCGGCATTTGAGAACGCAATGTCGCTTGATATCGCCATGGGCGGCTCCACCAATACGGTTCTGCATATTCTGGCGGCTGCCCATGAAGGCGGCGTCGATTTCGGCATGGAAGACATCGACCGTCTTTCCCGCAAGGTTCCCTGCCTTTCCAAGGTCGCGCCCGCCAAGCAGGACGTGCACATGGAAGACGTACACCGCGCCGGCGGCATCATGCGTATTCTCGGTGAGCTGGAGCGCGGCGGTCTCATCAACCGTGATACCTATACGGTGCACGAAGCGACGCTGGGCGACGCCATCGACCGCTGGGACATTACCCGCACCAACAGCGAGACGGTGCGTGAATTCTTCAAGGCTGCCCCCGGCGGCGTACCGACGCAGGTTGCCTTCAGCCAGTCCTCGCGCTGGGACGATCTGGATACCGACAGCGATAATGGCGTCATCCGCTCGGTCGAAAAGCCTTTCTCCAAGGATGGCGGTCTCGCCGTGCTTTATGGCAACATCGCGCTCGACGGCTGCATCGTAAAGACGGCGGGTGTGGACGAATCCATTCTGAAATTCACCGGTCCGGCGGTCGTTTACGAGAGCCAGGACGCGGCCGTGAAGGGCATTCTCGGCAACGAGGTCAAGGCGGGCGACGTCGTCGTCATCCGCTATGAAGGACCGAAGGGCGGTCCTGGCATGCAGGAAATGCTCTATCCGACCAGCTACCTCAAGTCGAAGGGCCTTGGCAAAGCCTGTGCGCTGATCACCGACGGTCGTTTCTCCGGTGGCACGTCAGGCCTGTCCATCGGCCACGCCTCGCCGGAAGCGGCACAGGGCGGCGCCATCGGCCTCGTGCGTCAGGGCGACCTGATCGAGATCGACATTCCGAACCGCACGATCAACCTCAGCGTACCGGATGCCGAACTGGCATCGCGCCGTGCCGAGCAGGAAGAAAAGGGCTGGAAGCCGGAAGCACCACGCAAGCGCAATGTCACGACGGCACTGAAGGCCTATGCGGCCTTTGCGTCGAGCGCGGACAAAGGTGCTGTGCGGATTCTGCCGGAGTAAGCTGTCGCAGAGTGGGGCGGAAGTTAATTGACCGTCCCGCTGCGCGGTGGCTGGAGCTTGCTGTCCAGGACCGAAAAGCTCTCATCCGTCATGCCCGGGCTTGTCCCGAGCATCTGCGACCGACCGATACCACGCGAGGTTGATAGATCCTCGGGACAGGCCCGAGGATGACGTTGAGAGTGATGTGCGATCTGCAATCGTTCGATCAGCCGCCCTTCGGGGCGGCTTTTTGCTGTCTGAATTTGGTGTGAAGCCCAGCTCATAAACAGATTCAATTGCCTCATAGGGTGATTCTTCTGCGGCCTTCAACATTCTGTTTTTCCATCGTAAATACGAAACTGCTTACAGGCTGTTTCCTGTCCAGCAGTCACATTGGAGTGATGTTCGTCCAGCGACCCTTTTCCAGAACTCGGCGATGCCTAACTTCATCATCATGAAAAGACGAACCGCACTCACCCTTATCGCGTCGCTGCCTTTTGCTCGGCTTGCCCAGGCGCAGGACGCCGGAAACAATATCCGTTTCGATCCTTTGCTGAGGCAGGCGGAGGCGCTTTCCAGCCTCAAGGCGGTCATCGTCAGCATCGATGGCGCAGAGGTGGCAAGCCGTGCCTATCACGGCGCCAGCCTCAACGGCTCCACCAATATCAAGTCGGCCTCGAAATCGGTGATCTCGGCGCTGGTCGGCATGGCGATCGACCGCAAGATTCTGTCGGGCGCCGATCAGCCGGTCGCGACCGTACTGCGCGGAGATTTTCCGCCTAACCCCGATCCGCGGCTGGAGCGGATCACCATTGGTCATCTCCTGTCCATGCAATCCGGTCTGGAGCGCATGTCCGGCCCGAATTACGGCCGCTGGGTCGCCAGCCGCAACTGGGTGAGGATGGCGCTGGGTTCCGGTTTTGCCGGGGAGCCCGGCGGCGGCATGCTCTATTCCACGGCATCAACACATCTGCTCTCGGCGATATTGACCAAGGCTTCCGGCCGCTCGACGCTTTCTCTCGCCCGAGACTGGTTCCGGCCACTTGAGGGGTTCGCAATCGGCGGGTGGGAGCGCGATCCGCAGGGCATCTATCTCGGTGGCAACCAGATGGCGATGACGGCGCGTTCCCTGCTGGCCTTTGGCGAGCTTTATCGTCTTGGCGGCGTGACGCCTGATGGTGAGCGGCTCATCTCGCAGGAATGGATCAGCCAGTCCTGGCAGCAGCGCACCAATTCCGTCTTCAACGGCGATGGTTATGGGTATTGCTGGTTCATCAAGGAGATGGCGGGGGAGATTGTCTATTACGCCTGGGGTTATGGCGGGCAGATGCTCTATATCGTGCCCGCCAGACGACTTTCCGTGGTCATGACCTCGCGGGAAGATGCTCCTTCCGCCAGAACCGGCTATCGCGACCAGCTGCATGGCCTCCTGGAAAACATCATTCGTGCGGTCTGAGGGCAGGCTTAACGGTCAGAGCGGTCGATTGATGCTCTGGAAGGCTTCCCCGAGGCGCTTCATACGTTCCTCGTAAGAACGCGTCAGGCAGGCCACATCGGCTGCGCATTCCTGGCGTTTCTTCAGCCATTGGCTCTGTTCGTCGCGCAAAGTGTCGCGCGCGCCCATCGCCATCAACTGGGTCAGAATGTCGAAGGTGGTGGCCATCTTCACATCCTGGTCGTTCAGCGCGCGGTTGTCACAGATCGCTTTTTCATCCGCCGCCAGATCGGGCTTGGCGCAATCGAAGCTTGCCGCGCTGGCCGGTGAGACGAGGGAGGATGTGAAAAGGATGCCGCAGGCAAGGAGGATCGGTTTCAGATGCATGGGTCGTCTCTTTTAAAGGGCAGTCAGGTGCCGGTGAAACCGAAAAGGGGCGCTGTTGGTTCCAATGTCGCCCGCCGATACCATGCCTGGAAAAGGACGGCCATCATCTTGCCGCTCTTTGCTTTACAGGCTTTGACGTTATAACTCCATCATACTGATGACGATGAGGAATCACATGCGAAGCGTGTTGAAGTATCTGTCCACCGGCTTTCTCGCCGCGCTCATTCTCCTGCCCGTGGGTGCTGCGGCGCAGGATAACAGGACCGTGCCGTCGAGCCACACGGAAATGCAGCTTTCTTTCGCGCCGCTGGTCAAGCGCACCGCAGGCGCGGTGGTGAATGTTTATGCCGAACGCGTCGTGCAACGGCGTCTGTCGCCGTTTGCTGGTGATCCTTTCTTCGAACAGTTCTTCGGCCAGCAGATGCCGAACCGTACGGAAAAGCAGTCATCGCTCGGCTCCGGCGTCATCGTGACCGCCGGCGGCCTCGTGGTGACCAATAATCACGTCATCGACGGCGCCGATGACATCAAGGTGGCGCTGGCGGATGGGCGTGAATTTTCGTCAAAGGTGCTGCTAAAGGATGATCGCGTCGATCTCGCCGTTCTGCAGATCGATGCGAAGGAACAGTTCCCGGTACTGTCGCTCGGAAATTCTGACAAGATCGAGGTCGGTGATCTGGTGCTCGCCATCGGCAATCCCTTCGGTGTCGGCCAGACTGTGACGAGCGGCATCGTTTCCGGCCTTGCGCGTAACCAGGTGACGCAGGGCGATTTCGGTTTCTTCATCCAGACCGACGCCTCCATCAACCCCGGCAACTCCGGCGGTGCGTTGATGAACATGGCGGGTGAGCTGATTGGCATCAACACGGCCATCTTCTCCAAGGGCGGCGGCTCGAACGGCATCGGTTTCGCCATTCCCGCCAATCTTGTCCGGGTTTTCGTCGCTGCCGCCGAGCGTGGCGATGCAAGCTTCCAGCGGCCCTATATCGGCGCAACTTTCGATCCGGTGACATCGGATGTCGCCGAGGCGCTTGGTCTGCACCGCGCCCGTGGCGCGCTGGTCGTCAGCGTCATCAAGGGTGGGCCGGCGGAGAAGGCGGGCATCGAGCCGGGGCAGGTGGTTACAGCCGTCAACGGCTTCGAGGTGGAGCATCCGGATGCGCTGGGTTATCGCCTGACGACCGCCGGCATCGGCAAATCCGCCGAACTGACCGTCATGGACAAGGGGAAAGAGAAGAAGGTGACCATCGCGCTCGATACCGCGCCGGAAACCGCACCGCGCGATGAACGGCTGATTGAGGGGCGCAATCCCTTCGCCGGCGCGACTGTCGCCAATCTTTCGCCAAAACTCGCCGATGAATTGCGTATGCCGTCGCAGGTGACCGGCGTTGTCATTACCGATGTGAAGCGCGGTTCCCCGGCTTATCGTGTCGGTTTCCAGCCGAAAGACGTGATCCTGTCGCTGAACGGCGCGGATATCGGCACCACCGCCGCTGTCGAGAAGGCGCTGGACGACAATCCCGGCTTCTGGCGGGTGGAAATCCTGCGTGACGGGCAGCGCATCCGGCAGTTCCTGCGATGAGCGACGATCTCTTCGCCCCGCAAGTGCCCGTCGAGGTCGCCAACCGGCGGCCTCTTGCCGATCGTCTGCGTCCCAAGACGCTGGCGGAGGTGAGCGGGCAGCCGCATCTGACGGGCGAGGAGGGCGTGCTGCGCCGCATGATCGATAGCGGCTCACTGGGGTCGATGATCTTCTGGGGGCCGCCCGGCACCGGCAAGACCACGGTTGCCCGGTTGCTTTCCGGCGAAGCGGGGCTGGCTTTCGAGCAAATCTCGGCGATCTTTTCCGGTGTCGCCGATCTCAAGAAGGTTTTCGAGGCGGCGCGCACACGGCGGATGAATGGCCGGCAGACGCTGCTTTTCGTAGACGAGATTCATCGCTTCAACCGCGCCCAGCAGGACAGTTTTCTGCCTGTCATGGAGGACGGTACCATTATTCTGGTGGGCGCCACCACCGAAAACCCGTCTTTCGAACTCAATGCCGCTCTGTTGTCGCGGGCGCGTGTGTTGACATTCCGCTCGCATGACGAGGATAGCCTGAGCGAGCTTCTCAAGCGCGCCGAGGAGACGGAGGGCAAGTCCCTGCCGTTGACGGAAGAGGCACGGGCCAGCCTGATCCGCATGGCCGACGGCGATGGCCGCGCCGTGCTGACGCTTGCCGAGGAGGTCTGGCGCGCGGCGCGCAAGGACGAGACCTTCGATACCGAAGGGTTGACGCGCATCGTGCAGCGCCGTGCGCCCGTTTACGACAAGAGCCAGGACGGCCATTACAATCTCATCTCCGCGCTGCATAAGTCGGTGCGCGGTTCGGACCCGGATGCGGCACTTTATTATCTCGCGCGCATGTTCGATGCCGGCGAGGACCCGCTTTATCTTGGGCGGCGGCTGGTCCGTATGGCCGTTGAGGATATCGGCCTTGCCGATCCGCAGGCTTTGACCGTCTGCAACGCCGCCAAGGACGCCTATGACTATCTCGGCTCACCCGAGGGTGAGTTGGCGCTGGCGCAGGCTTGCGTCTATCTGGCGACCGCGCCGAAATCGAACGCCGTTTATACCGCCTTCAAGTCGGCCATGCGGGCGGCCAAGGAAAACGGCTCGCTGGTGCCGCCGAAACATATTCTGAACGCGCCAACCAAGCTCATGAAGGGCGAGGGTTATGGCGATGGTTACCGTTACGACCATGATGAGCCGGATGCTTTTTCGGGGCAGGATTACTTCCCGGAGAAGATGGGGCGCACGACCTTTTACGATCCGCCGGATCGAGGCTTCGAAAGGGAAATCCGCAAGCGCCTCGACTGGTGGGCGAAGCTGCGTCGCGAGCGCGCGACGCGCTAGGGTTTGCGGCGTCCCGGCCGGAAAGTGCGCCGCGGGCGATCTTGAGAAAGAGATTCAAGTCGCTGGTAGATTGAGTCGGAAAATGGGCGTAACTGATTGTTTGTAAATGCGATCAGGACGCCTTGCGATGTGGCGCCGCCTGGGGCTGCGCGGGCAGCATCTTGACCGAGGATTCCGCCAGGCCGCTATGGCCTTCGGCATCGATCACCAGATGCCAGTGCAATGTCTCGGGAACGGCGATGCGGATCGGCGATTTTTTCGCGACGCCGCCGAGATATTTGAAATCGAGCAATTCGGTGAAACGCTGAAAATTGGCGCCCGTCATCAGCCGGACATTGTTGACGGCGGACAGGGATATTTCAAGGGTGGTGCCTGCCCGCAATTCCTTCAGGTCATAATGCGTATAGCGAAAATTCGGCCGGGCCATCGCGCGCCTCCCTGTAAAGTAATTTCGGTCAAAGAAGATAGGAGTCACACGGTTAACGGTGTCTTTAAATGCCGCCAGCTGGTTTGAAAATTCACGCTTGCTGTGCCTGTCCGGCATGATGGCGCCAAGGATTATGAGGATAGAAGAATAATACCGACGTATAATGTGTGTGTTTAATAATAATAAATTTTTCGCCTTTAACATCGACTGGTCGAAGTGCATCAGCGACGTTGAGGGGGAACATGAAAAACGTAACAATATCTGCGCGCCTTTATGCGCTCGTCGCATTGTTTCTGGCAATATTGGCTACGGCCCTGACATTCAGCCTGTTTGAAAGCTACCACAAAATGGAGGGCGAACGGAAAGCTGGGCTTGCGGCGATGAACGAAACCGCTGTTGCCATTCTCGATCAATATTATCGGCTGGAGCAGGCCGGAAGCCTGACGCGGGAGGCGGCGCAACAGCAGGCCAAGACGACCATTGCAGCGATGCGCTATGGCAATGGCAGCGGCTATTTCTGGATCAACGACATGCATCCCAAAATGGTGATGCATCCGATCAAACCCGAGATGAACGGCACGGACCTTACCGCCAACAAGGACCCGAACGGCAAGGCGCTGTTTGTCGAGTTCGTGAACACGGTCAAGGCGGGCGGCAAGGGCTTTGTCGATTATTACTGGCCGAAGCCCGGTGCGCCGGAGCCGGTCGAGAAATTTTCCCATGTCGCCGGTTTTGCTCCCTGGGGCTGGATTGTCGGCACCGGTGTTTATGTTGATGATCTTGAAGCGGTGTTCTGGCGCGACCTCTATTTTAATGGCGGTCTTTGTGTCGTGGCCGGCCTTCTGGTTGTCGGCGTGGCCGCAGCCGTCGTGCGGAGCGTAATGCGGCCGATCGACCTCATCCGCCAAAGCATGCGGCGGATTGCCGACGGTGACGGCGCGGCGGATATCCAGTTCGCCGACCGTCGCAATGAAATCGGCGCGATTGCCAAGACGCTGCTGGTACTGCGCGACAGCGTCAATGAGCGCAGCGCGCTGCAGGCGCGGGAGGCGGATCAGCAGCGGGCGCTGGAGGAGGAGCGGCATGGTAACGAGATGGTTCTGCGCTCCGCATCCGAACGGCAGGCGCATGCCATGGAGCAATTGGGCAATGCGCTCGAAGCGCTTGCCAATGGCGATCTGACCGTCTCACTCAGAGATATTGGCGAGGACTACGAAAAGCTGCGCATGGACTTCAATCGTGCCGTCGGTGCGTTGCACGGTGCGATCGAGGCGATCGCCAGAACCGGGCATGTGGTCAATGACAGCGCCTCCGACATCAGCGGTGCGACCGGCAATCTTTCCCGCCGGACCGAACAGCAGGCGGCGGCGCTGGAGGAGACAGCGGCTGCTCTGGACGAGATCACCGCCACGGTGCGCACCGCTTCCGAGCGTGCCAACGAGGCCCGGCAGATGGTGCAGGACACGAAAACCAGCGCCGGCCGCTCGGGCGAGATCGTGCGCAATGCCGTCGACGCCATGGGCCGTATCGAGGAATCTTCGAAACGCATCGGCCAGATAATCTCGGTCATCGATGAAATAGCCTTTCAGACCAATCTTCTGGCGCTGAACGCCGGTGTGGAGGCGGCGCGTGCCGGCGAGGCCGGGCGTGGTTTTGCCGTGGTGGCGCAGGAGGTTCGCGAACTGGCGCAACGCTCCGCCAATGCGGCGAAGGAAATCAAGACCCTTATCAACCGTTCGGCCGAAGAAGTCGGCGGCGGTGTCGCACTCGTGCGCTCGACGGGCGATGCGCTGGAGGAGATCGTGGCGCTGGTCAACCGTGTCGACGGCCATGTGAACTCCATAGCCACGGCCGCGCGCGAGCAGGCAACGGGCCTGCAGGAGATCAACACCTCCGTCAACCACATGGACCAGATGACACAGCAGAATGCCGCCATGGTGGAAGAAACGACGGCGGCCAGCCAGACGCTCGCCGAGGAAAGCCGGCAGCTGCGCTCGCTGCTTTCGCGTTTCGAACTTGGACATGGTGCGGGGCGGGAGGTTTCGCGGGCCGCGTAATGTCAGGCATCTAGATCTGATTGAAAGGCGCGGTCCTGGCCGCGCCTTTTTGTTTTGAGCCTTCAGAACCAGCCATTCGTTATTTCCGGCAACCAATAAGGTTTCGTTTACCTCATTTCTTTAAAATTTATCCTGTATTGCCGCGAATTGCGGCCGCTGAAGGTACAGGTTCTCGTATGGCGTATGTTTCCCTTCCGCGTCGTCTTGTGACGTTGCTGATGATTTCCACGGTCATGGTGTCGTGTTCGGCGGAGGGCCTCGTGCCGCCGGCGGAGGTGGACGGCACCACGCGCGTCAGCGCCATCCGTTCCT
Organism: Agrobacterium sp. ST15.13.013; assembly: GCF_027956525.1. Taxonomy (NCBI): domain Bacteria; kingdom Pseudomonadati; phylum Pseudomonadota; class Alphaproteobacteria; order Hyphomicrobiales; family Rhizobiaceae; genus Agrobacterium; species Agrobacterium sp. ST15.13.013. The sequence continues at coordinate 93,639 of NZ_JAQKGP010000017.1, read as the reverse complement.
CGCGGCAGCAAGGTTACAGCGCGCCGGCTGGTGCGGTGTATCAGGCCGAGCGGGCCGGGCAGGGTACCGATTATCCTGCCGCCGTCTCACAGCCGATGCCGGAGCCTTACGCTTCGCAGGACCCCCTGTTGCAATCGCCGCAGGGCGGGCAGGGTTATTCGACACTCGATTCCCAGCATCAGGCGCGCATGGCGGCCAGCGGCCATACAACTGCGCCGGCGCAGACCATGCAGGGCCAGGCGATGCCGGCGCAGCAGATGGCCAGCAACCAGATCGCCGAAGGTGAAGGCGGCGTGAATATGGATTCCATGCTGGGCGTGGAGCCGGTTCGCGGACTTGCCGAAGAACAGGATGCGGATATCGCCGAAGGCGCTTCAGCGCAGCCGGTGGTGGATGGTATCGGTACGGATAATCCCGTGGCCGTCTCTCCGGCCCGCCAGACGCAACGGGCCAGCCAATCGCGGCTCGTCCCACCGCCGCCGCTCGGCTCCTCTTCCCGTCGCCAGCCGGTGGAAGAAGTGGCCATGCTGATGCCTGATAATCCGATGGCGGGCGGCGGGCTGCAAAGCAACCGGTCCATGCCGCCCGGCGTCATGCCGCCTTCCGAAGTTGCCTGCCGCTCCGAACTTCGCCGTCTCGGCGTCGCTTTCCGTGATGTCGCGCGTATTGCTGACGGTCCGACCTGCGGTATCGACTATCCGATCGAACTCAGTGGCCTCGCCAGTGGTGTCGCCGTCCGGCCGGCAGTGAAGCTCAATTGCCAGGTCACGCTTGCCTTTGCGAAATGGGTGAAGTTCGAGCTCGTGCCATCCTCGCGCTTCCGTTATCTTTCGGGCGTCGGCCGTATCACGCCGATGGGCGGTTATTCCTGCCGCAAGATGAATTCGCGCTCCAGCAACCCGTGGTCAGAACATGCACGCGGTAATGCGATCGATATCGGCACCATCACGCTGAAGAACGGCAAGGAAATCGATGTTCGCAAGAAAAGCTTCTTCGCTTTCCGAGAGAAAGGGCTGCTGAAGGCGGTGAGGTCTGACAGCTGCAAATATTTCTCGACCGTTCTCGGGCCGGGCAGCGATCCCAATCACTGGAACCATTTTCATTTCGACTTGCGCACGCGCAAGTCAGGTTACAGGCATTGCGATTAGGCCGCGCTGGTGGACGTTAACGGCTGAGTTTGAAAGCGTCTCCGCCGTCATGCTCGGGCCTGTACCGAGTAACTGCAACGTCGTTATTGGCGATATGTTGGCAGATCCTTGGCACAAGGCCGAGGATGACGTCGAATACGGAGTGCGGCTTGTTATCGGGCTGCCGCCGATGACATAGGCGGCGGATTTTTGGATCAGGCCGTAATGACGACGGTTGAGGATGCTTCTCTACCCGCTAACTCGATAATCGCCCGTCACACCCCCAAAAAAAAGACCGGCCCGAAGGCCGGTTGAAAAAGACAGCCTTATCGGGGGGATATCGGCGTCTTTGCAAGGGCATGCAATGGGAAAACGATCCCATGAAGTGGTCCATCCGGCGCGGATAGCGGCAAAAGACATCGCACCGTACTGACCTGCGGCCAACATGGCTTGCCGCACCTTTCAGATACGCTATGAGGGTCACATGTTTGTGACAATGGCCTTCGGGAGCCTGCCTTTATGCCCCCTGTTTCAGAGCTGATGGTCTTTGCTGCGGCGCTTGCGGCAGCGGGTGTGGTCGCCGGTCTTCTGGCGGGGCTATTCGGCATTGGTGGCGGCGCGGTGCTGGTGCCCGTCTTCTACCAGGTCTTTGGGCTGCTGGATGTGCCGGAGGCGGTGCGCATGCATCTGTCGCTTGGCACGTCGCTTGCCATCATCGTGCCCACTTCCATTCGTTCGTTCCTGGCGCATCGTCAGAAGGGCGCGGTCGATGTCGATCTGCTGAAGGGCTGGATTGTCGCCGTGCCGCTCGGCGCCATCCTCGCATCCGTGGTTGCTGCCCATGCCTCGAGCGTCGCCCTGCGGCTGATCTTCGCCTTCATCGCGCTGGTGCTCGCCTTCCGGATGATCTTCAACCGGGCGAGCTGGCATCTCGGCTCCGACCTGCCGAAAAATCCGGGCCGTTTTCTTGTTGGCACCGGCATCGGGCTCTTTTCCGGCCTGATGGGCGTGGGCGGCGGGGTGATGAACAATACCTTCATGACGCTTTACGGACGCACGATCCATCAGGCGGTCGCAACCTCTTCCGGTGTCGGCGTGCTGATTTCGCTGCCGGGGCTTCTGGGTTACATCTGGGCTGGCTGGGGTGATGCGGGCCTGCCGCCGTTTTCCACCGGTTTCATCAACTGGATCGCCGTGGTGCTGCTGATCCCCATCACGCTTGTCGTTGCGCCCTATGGCGCTAGGCTCGCCCATGCGCTCAGCAAAAAGCAGCTGGAGCGGGCCTTCGGGGTATTTCTGGTCTTCGTCGCAGCGCAGTTTTTCTATAGCGTCTACAGCTGATTTTCCGTCTCTGCCGAACGCAGTGTTCGGTCCGCTGGGGTGGCATTTGCAACCTCTGCGGTCTATATGGCGATCATCTTACTCGGTTTTTCGAAAGAATTTGCCATGAATGCCATTGTTTCGATACGGAATCTGACAAAATCCTACGCAAACGGCTTTCAGGCGCTCAAAGGTGTCAGCCTCGATATCAAACAGGGGGAAATCCTCGCTCTTCTCGGTCCGAACGGTGCTGGCAAGACGACATTGATCTCGATTGTCTGCGGTCTCGTCAATCCGGGTGAAGGTTCGGTGCTTGTCGGCGGGCACGATGTGGTGAAGGATTTTCGCCAGACCCGCGCCCTGATCGGCCTCGTGCCGCAGGAGCTGACCACAGACCAGTTCGAGACGGTGTGGAACACCGTCAGCTTCTCGCGCGGCCTGCACGGGCAGAAGAAGAACCCGGAGCTGATCGAGCGTATCCTGAAATCCTTGTCGCTCTGGAACAAGAAGGACAATATGCTGCGGGAGCTTTCCGGCGGTATGAAACGGCGCGTGCTGATCGCCAAGGCGCTGGCGCATGAGCCGAAGGTTCTGTTCCTTGACGAGCCGACGGCCGGTGTGGATGTGGCGCTGCGCCGCGACATGTGGAATGTGGTTTCCGAGCTGCGCGCCAAAGGCGTCACCATCATCCTCACCACACATTACATCGAAGAGGCGGAAGAAATCGCCGACCGGGTGGGCGTCATCAATGGCGGCGAATTGCTGCTGGTGGAAGAAAAGACGGCGCTGATGAAAAAGCTCGGCCGCAAGCAGCTTTTCCTGGAGCTTGCCCAGCCCGTGGAGCAATTGCCTGACAGTCTTGCGCCCTTCGGTCTGACGCTTTCCGATGACCGCTCCACCATCACCTATGAAATCGAGGATAATGGCGAGCAGGTCCGCATCGCGGATGTTCTGAACGCCCTTTTCGCCGCCAACATCCATTTCAGGGATATTTCCACGCGGCAGAGTTCGCTTGAGGATATTTTCGTTTCGCTGGTGGGAGGCCAGAAATGAATTTCGAAGCCATCAAGGCCATCTATCTGTTCGAAATGGCGCGCACGCGTCGCACCCTGCTGCAAAGCGTGGTCTCGCCCGTCATTTCCACCTCCCTTTATTTCATCGTCTTCGGAACCGCGATCGGTTCGCGGATTCAAGAAGTTGGCGGAGTTTCCTATGGCGCCTTCATAACGCCCGGTCTCATCATGCTGACGTTGCTGACGCAATGTATCGGCAACGGGTCCTTCGGCATTTATTTCCCGAAATTCACCGGCACGGTCTATGAGATATTGTCCGCGCCCGTATCGATGACGGAAATTGTCGCCGGCTATGTCGGGGCGGCGGCGACCAAGGGCTTGATGATCGGGACGATCATTCTGATAACAGCCACCTTCTTCGTGGATATCACGATTGCTCATCCGTTCATGATGGTGCTGTTCTTCGTGCTGACGGCTGTCAGTTTCAGCCTGTTCGGCTTCATCATCGGCATCTGGGCGACGAATTTCGAGCAGCTGAACCTTATTCCCATGCTGGTGGTGCCGCCTTTGACTTTCCTTGGCGGCAGCTTCTATTCCATCGACATGCTGCCGCCCTTCTGGCAGACGGTCAGCCATTTCAATCCGGTGCTTTATCTCATCAGCGGTTTCCGCTGGAGTTTTTATGAGATCGCCGACGTCAATCCCGCCATCAGCCTTGCGATGATCACGCTGTTTCTGGCGCTGTGCCTCGGTGTTGTTAGCTGGATCTTCAAGACGGGGTATAGGCTGCGCAACTGACGGCTCAATCGTTAGAGATAGCGGAAAGCTTCACCTCACACGCTACGTCATCCTCGGGCTTGTCCCGAGGATCTGCAACCGATTGATTTTATTGGACGTGATTAGATCCTCGGGACAAGCCCGAGGATGACGGAGGAGAGGCTTTAGCAAGCCCCTTTACGACATAATCAAGCCACCATCGACATTGATGGTCTGGCCGGTGATATAAGCCGCATCGTCCGACGCCAGAAATGCCACCAGTGCGGCCACTTCGGCGGGGGTTCCGGCGCGGCGCATGGGGATGTTGCGCACCCATTCGGCCATCAGTTCGCCGGGCTTGTACTCACCCAGCATCTGGCCCCAGACGCGGTCGTTATAGTCCCACATTTCGGTGTGGATGATGCCGGGGCAGATGGCGTTGACGGTAATGCCCTCAGGCGCGAGCTCCTTGGCAAGACTTTGCGTCAGGCCCACAACGCCGAATTTTGAGGCGGCATAATGCGGTGTATAGATGAATCCCTGACGCGCCTGACCCGAGGCGGTGTTGACGAGGCGGCCTTTGGTGCCGCTTGCGCGGAAGCGGCGGATCGCTTCCTGGCAGCAGAGGAACGCGCCCTTGGTGTTGACGTCAAGATTGAAGTCCCACTGTTCCTGCGTCAGCTCTTCGATTTTCGAAATGGTGATGACGCCGGCATTCTGGACGGAAATGGAAAGCGGGCCGATCGCCTCTTCGGCGGCGCCATAGGCCTCGCGCACCGCTGCCGCGTCGCGCACATCGAGGATGACGCCATGGGTAACGGTGCCGGTTTCGTCCGCCAGTTTTCTGGCGGCGTCATGCGTGTCCTTGTCGACTGAGGCGATGGCGACTTTTGCGCCTTCATCGGCAAAACGGCGGGCTATGCCGTAACCGATGCCCTTGTTGCCTCCGGTCACGAATACGGATTGACCTTCAAAGCGCCTCATGTCTCCTCCTTTATGGGAACTTGGCTATGTTTCCTGACCGACCAGTCGTTCGGCAGTGAATTTGTCGGTGACGAGCACATCGATCACACCGGTTCTGAGCGCCCCGGCAATGGCCTCTGTCTTCTTCGAGCCGCCGGCGAGCGCAATGACACGGTCGACGTTCGAGAGGTTTTCCAGCGGCAGGCCGATGACCCGGTCATCGAGCGGCGTCTTTACCGGTTTGCCTTGCCTGTCGAAGAATCGTAGAGATATGTCGCCCACGGCGCCTGCCTGGGCGAGATCGGCCAGTTCCTTGGCGGAAAAGATGTTGCCGGAGCGGGCGAGAAGTTCCGATGGCTCCACCGCGCCGACGCCGACGATGGCGAGAGTGATGGACCCGAAGAGATCGATGGTTTCGCGCACGAAGGGGTCTGCGAGCATCAGAAGCTTGGCTTCCCGCGAAGTGGCGACGCCGGGTACTGGCAGCAGCTTTGGTTCGGCCTCCGTCAGCCGCGCCAGCCGGGTGGTGATCTGGGTCGCATGAGTCTGGACCGAGGGATCGCCCATGCCGCCCAGCGTCTGGACGATATAACGCGCCTTGGCGCCTTTAAGCGGGTGGATGTTTTCCACCATCTTGAAGATCGTCTGGCTCCAGCTGGAAACGCCGATGATCTCGTTCTGCGACAGCGTCACCTCGAGAAAGTGCGCGGCCGCTTCACCGATGCGGGCCATGATGGCGCCGTCACGGTCCTCGCTGCAATCGACAACGATGGCCTCCGGCAGGTCGAAACGTTCGCGCAGCTGCGCCTCCAGATCGCTATAGGTGCCGGGCGGGGGAATGATGCTGGTGCGGACGATGCCTTCCGCCTCCGCACGCTTCAGCATGCGCGAGACGGTGGCTTGGGAAAGGTTGAGATGCTGGGCGATTTCCGCCTGACGTTTATGCTCGCTGAAATACATCTGCGCCACGCGGGAAATCATTCGAAGTTCGTTTAGCCTGCCCATAAGCCCTCCAGGGTGAATTTTTATTCACCATTACCCGAGGTTACAGGCAAGGTCGAGCGGGCAATCGCATCGCGCCAGATGCCAAGCCGCTGCCGGTTTTCGCCGTTTGCCGGCGTGATCGTGTTGCCTTGGCTGGCAAGGGCGGCGATGGCCGTAAGATCGCTCCAGAAACCGAGGGCGAGGCCGGCGAGATAGGCCGCACCCAGCGCGGAGGCTTCCGGCGCATCGCGCTGGATGACCGGGTGTTCCAGCATATTGGCGACGCACTGCATCAGGAAACGGTTCTGGCTCGGCCCGCCATCCACGAACAGCCGTCCAAAGCCCGAAGGCGATTGCGCGCGCATGGCGGCGAATACGTCGTGGACCTGAAAGGCGATGGAATCGGTGACGGCGCGGGCCATCTGGGCGCGGGTAGTGCTGAAATTGATCTGAGAGAAAAGCCCACGTGCATTCGTATCCCAATAGGGCGCACCGAGACCCACGAAGGCCGGCACGAAACCGGGGCCGTTTGGCTCGGCAGTGGCGGCAAGCTCGACAAGGGCCGCGACATCGGGCAGGCCGAGGATATCCGTCATCCAGGGCAGGGAGGCGGCCGAGACGAGAATATTGCCTTCGAAGGCGAAGGTTGGTTTGCCGCCCAGCCGCCATGCGACGGTCGTCGTGATGCCGCGTTCGGGCGCGATGAAATGCGGAAGCGTCGTCATGACGGAGGAACCGGTGCCGAAGGTCACCTTGCCGTCGCCGGGGTTAAACGCGCCATGGCCGAAGAGGGCGGCATGGCTGTCACCGATGGCGGCGAGGATCGGCGTACCGCCCTTGATGCCGGGAACGCCTGATGTGACGCCAAAATCGCCGCTGCTGTCGCGCAGGTCTGGCAGTGTGTTGATGTCGATGCCAAAGAGCTCGCAAAGCTCCTCGCTCCAGACCTGGCGGTTGAGATCGAGCACCTGGCTGCGGGCGGCGTTGGAGGCATCGCAGGCATGGACCTTGCCGCCTGTGAAGCGATGGATGAGCCAGCTATCGATGGTGCCGAGGCGGAGCTGGCGGCCTTGCGGCGCGCGCTCCAGCAGCCAGCGCATTTTTGCGCCCGGAAACATCGGGTCAATCGGCAGGCCGGTCAGCGCCATCACACGCTTGGAATGGCCCTTTTCGATCAGTTCGGCGCAGTCCTGCGCCGTGCGGCGGCATTGCCAGCTGAGCACTGGTCCGAGCGGCTCACCGGTTTCGCCGTCCCAGATGGTCACGGATTCGCGCTGGTTGGAAATGGCGATGGCTACGACATCGACGCCAGAAGGTGCGGCGGCAAGGCAGGCGGAGATCGCTTCACAGACCGAGGCCCAGATGCGCTGCGGTTCCTGTTCCACCCAGCCGGGCTGCGGATAGGTGATGCCGACGAGCGATGAGCCGCGCGCCAGCAATTCGCCGGTTTCTGAAACAAGAATGGCCTTGGAATTGGTGGTGCCCTGATCGATGGACAAAATAGCGCGCATGATGGGTCTTTCGTCGGCAGTTTTTCGTTTCTGCCTTGCGGCGATTGAACGACGATATTGCAGAAAGGGTGTCGCCGCGCATCCGAAGACACGCGACGACTCTGGGAGGAGACCTTATTTTCTCTTGATCAGCGCTTCAGCGGCATCGGCAATGGCGCACGGTGCCATGCCGAATTCATCGAGCAGCCATTCGGCTGAACCGGTATGGGCGAAGACGCCGGGAACGCCGAGACGCTTCATCGGCACAGGTGCATGATCGACCACGACTTCGGCGACGGCTGAACCGAGGCCGCCGAAGATCGAATGTTCCTCGGCCGTCAGGATCGCGCCGGTTTCCTTTGCTGCTGCTACGATGGCCGCCTCATCGATGGGACGCACCGTTGCCATGTTCAGTACGCGCACCTTGACACCGCGGCTGGCCAAAATGTCGGCGGCCTTGACGATACGGTGCGTCAGCGTGCCATTGGCGATCAGCGTCACATCGGAGCCTTCGCGCAACAGGTTGGCGCGGCCGAGTTCGAAGACGTGGCCTTCCGGCAGCAGGTCCGGCACGCCGACACGCGACAGGCGCAGGAAGCAGGGGCCGGCATAGTCCGCCGCCCATTTGACGGCGGCTGCCGTTTCGATACGGTCGCAGGGGGCGATTACCGGCAGGTTCGGCAGAACGCGGGTCCAGGCGAAGTCCTCGATGGAATGATGCGTCGGGCCGAGTTCGCCATAGGCCATGCCGGAGGAGATGCCGACCAGCTTCACATTGGCGTTCGAATAGGCAAGGTCCGCCTTGATTTGCTCCAGCGCGCGGCCGGTGAGGAAGCAGGATGCGCCGCAGACGAAGGGCAGCTGGCCGCCATTGGCGAGGCCGGCGCCAACGCCGACCATGTTCTGTTCAGCAATGCCGACATTGACGAGGCGTTCGGGGAATTTCGACTTGAAGCCGCCGAGCTTCGAAGAGCCGACCGAATCGTTGCAAACGGCGACGACCTTGTCATTGTTGGTAGCCAGCGCTTCCAGTGTCTCGGCGAAAGCGTCGCGGCAGTCATACAGCTTGGCGGCGGTTACGGGCGCGTTCATCACAATGTCTCCGAAAGTTCTTTGACGGCGATTTCATATTGTTCCCTGCTCGGAACCTTATGGTGCCAGTCGACACGGTCCTGCATGAAGGAAATGCCGTGACCCTTGTTGGTGTGGGCGACGATGCAATGCGGGCGGTCGCCGCGATGCTCCAGCGCCGGCACGACGTCCGCCATGGCGTTGCCGTTGATTTCGCTCACTTCCCAGCCGAAAGCCTCGAGCTTCGGGCGGAGCGGCGCGACATCATTGGTTTCCGAGAGCGCCGCACCCTGCTGGAAGCGGTTGTGGTCGACGATCAGCGTCAGATTGTTCAGGCCGAACTGCGCTGCGGACATGATGGCTTCCCAGTTGGAGCCTTCCTGCATCTCGCCGTCGCCGGTCATGACATAGGTGTGATAGTCCGCACCGGAAAGCTTGGCCGCCTTGGCCATGCCGACGGCAACAGGCAATCCATGGCCGAGCGGGCCGGTATTGGTTTCCACACCCGGCACCTTGTTGCAGTTCGGATGGCCGTTGAGGCGCGAATTCGGCTGCAGGAAGGTCGAGATTTCCTCTTCCGGAATGAAGCCGCGCTTGGCCAGTGTCACATAAAGCGCACAGGCCGTATGGCCCTTGGAAAGCACGAAACGGTCGCGGGTAGGGTTCTTCGGATCATCCGGCCAGATGCGCAGGACGCGGAAATAAAGGGCTGTCATGATGTCGATAGCCGACATTTCGCCGCCGACATGGCCCGCACCCGCTTCAAAAACAGCCTGTACGTCGCGAAGGCGAATCTGGCGCGCAATGCGCTCTAGCTCCTGGGGCTGCATGGAATCCTCTTCAAAACATGCGTGTGAATATTTATACAGATGTTTATATAATTGCAGAGATGGCGTTTCTGTCAAGCCGGAATTGTGGATTGTCTTGTTTCGGTCGAGCCGTTCTGTTCCGGTGTCGCAGAATTTTTCTTACGGAAGGATATTCGCGGCGTCCTCATCCCCGTATTTGTAACAGGGATTCCGCCAGCCAAAGTCCTGGGGTCGAAAGGACTCCTTCCGCCGCGTAGACGCGCGTCGGCTGGTTTCCTGTGACAGGCACAGGAATGAGGATAGGAACGCAAGTCGACCGCCTTGCCATCCTCCGCAGGGTCCCTTCTGCCATTAACGCCCTATTGACAAGCTTCGCGGAACTGGCTTATGCATGTTTCACCGGTCATGAATAATTATTCTAATCGGTTTAAAAAGTGCAAGGCAGTCACCGGGAGGAGCCATGTCCGCGATTGAACGCAACGAGGGGGTCACGCATACCAGGAGCCCGCTTGCCTGGCTGAGCGGCGCGACCGGACCTCTTTTGGGCCTGGTGCTGCTCTGCGTGTTTCTGACCTTCGCCAGCGAGAATTTCCTCTCGCTCAGAAATGGTCTCAACATTCTCGACCAGATCACCGTTCTCGGCATCATGGCCATTGGCATGACCTTCGTGATCCTGCTCGGCGGCATCGATCTGTCCGTCGGCTCGGTGCTGGCGCTGTCGATGATGATCATGGGCTGGACGGCCAATGTCGCGGGCATGCCGATGGGCATGGCCATCGTGCTGGCGCTGATCGCTTCTGCCGCCTGCGGCCTTGTTGTCGGTATTCTGGTTACGGCCTTTCGGGTGCCTGCGTTCATTGCCACGCTGGCCATGATGTCTGTGGCGCGTGGTCTCGCCAACATGATCACGGACGGACAGCAGATCGTCGGGTTTCCCGACTGGTTCATGATGCTGGCGATTGAGCGCCATTTCGGCGTGCTGACCGCGACCGTGCTACTGATGCTGATCGTGGTGCTGGTTTCCTGGGCTTTCCTGCGTTTCCGCTCCGAGGGCCGTACCGTCTATGCGGTGGGCGGTAATCCGGAAGTGGCGCGTCTTGCCGGCATCAACGTGCCGCTAGTGACGATCTGCGTTTATGTCGCCTGCGCGGTTCTTGCCGGTCTTGCCGGCATCGTTCTTGCCGCACGTCTCGACTCGGTTCAGCCCTCCAGCGGCTTCGGTTACGAGCTGGATACGATTGCGGCCGTTGTCATCGGTGGAACCTCGCTTTCGGGCGGTGCGGGCGGCATCGGCGGAACGCTGATCGGCGTGCTGATCATCGGCGTGCTGCGCAACGGCCTCAACCTGCTCAACGTCTCTCCCTTTCTCCAGCAGGTCATCATCGGTGTGGTCATCGTGCTGGCCGTGGGTGCTGAAACATTGCGTCGCCGCAGAAGCTGAATTTGCCTGCGGACGGTGCTGAGCCGTCCGCGCAATAAACGACCCTCCCGGCATGGGAGGCGTGAAAAAACGGCCGGAGGGGAGGAGGTTTGATCTGCCCGAAGGTCAAAAATCAACAAATGGAGGAATAATCATGAAATTTTCACGCATTCTGCTGACATCCGCCGCCCTTCTCGCCCTGTCGCTCGGCTCTGCCAATGCCGCAGAAGTCAAGAAGATCGGCCTTGCCGTCGCCAATCTGCAGGCGAACTTCTTCAACCAGATCAAGCAGGCCGTCGAAGCCGAAGCCAAGACGCGCGGCATTGCCGTCGTTACCGTCGACGCCAAGGGCGACGGCCCGACGCAGGTCAACCAGATCCAGGATCTGCTGACCCAGAATATCGATGCGCTGATCTATATCCCGGCCGGTGCCGCCGCCGCGACCGTTCCGGTGAAGCTTGCCAAGGCCGCCGGCGTTCCGGTCATCAATATCGACCGCAATGCCGATGGCGCGCCGGGCGATACCTTCCTCGCCACCGATTCCGTCGCTTCCGCCAAGGCGGTTTGCGACTACATCATCAAGCAGGCTGGCGGTTCGGGCAAGATGGTCATCATTCACGGCCAGAAGGGCACGACACCGGAAGTCGACCGCACCAAGGGCTGCATGGAATCGGTAAATGCCAATTCCGGCGTGAAGATCGTTGCCGAACAGTGGTCCAACATGTGGAGCCAGGACGAAGGCTTCCAGATCATGCAGAACATGCTGCAGGCCAATCCTGATGTCTCGATCGTCTTTGCGCAGGCGGACGGTCTGGCGCTCGGCGCGGCACAGGCGATCAAGGTCGCCAACCCTTCGCAGAAGATCGTCGTCGGTGGCTTCGATGGTGACACGGCCGCGCTTGAGGCGCTGAAGAACGGCGTGTTCGACGTGACCGCGACACAGCAGACCCAGAAGATGGGCCGCATGGCTGTTGACATGGCGGTCAAGATCGTCGGCGGCGAGAAGGTTCCGGCGGTGCAGCTCTCCGATGCGACGCTGACCACCAAGGAAAATGTCGAAGGCTTCATCGCCAACCATCCCTGATCCCTATGCCCCGCGCGTCCGACTGGATGCGCGGGGCATTCATTGGTTTGTCTTTACGCAATTTCGGACACGGAGCCGTGGTGTATCGCCACTGCGATTATGTCCTGGGAGGTCCCGTCATGCGCGAGCCGGTTCTTTCGCTCCGTGGCATCAGCAAACGTTACGGTCCGCTCGAGGTTCTGAAAGCCGTCGATCTCGACGTCTATCCGGGCGAGGTGGTCGCGTTGCTGGGTGAAAACGGTGCGGGCAAGTCCACGCTGTCCGGCATCATCGCCGGTTCGCGCGAGCCGTCCGAGGGCAAGATGACGTGGCTCGGTGAGCCCTTTGCGCCGTCGTCGCCACGCGAGGCGATCGACAAGGGTGTCGTCCTCATTCATCAGGAATTGAAGCTTCTGCCGGAGCTTTCCATCGCCGAAAACGTCTTCATTGGCCGCTGGCCGATGAAAAACGGGGTTGTCGACCGCGCCGAGATGCTGCGCAGAGCCCAGCAGCAGCTGGCGCGCCTCAACCTCCACATTCCCGCAACCCGCAAGGTGGCGGGTCTCTCGACCGCGAACCAGCAACTGATCGAAATCGCCAAGGCGCTGGCGCTGGATGCTAAACTCCTGATCCTCGACGAGCCGACGGCCGCACTTGGCGGTGCGGAAACGCAGGCGCTGTTCGAGCAGGTGCGCAAGCTGCGCGCCGAGGGCGTGGGCATCATCTATATTTCCCACCGCATGGAAGAGATCAAACAGATTACCGACCGTATCGTCGTGTTGCGCGACGGCGAGCGGGTGCATGAATTTGCCGACAGCGCGACGCCGGTGCGCACCATTGTTGAAAGCATGGTCGGCCGCTCGCTGGAACGCCTGTTCCCGGCGCTGCCGGAGCCGCAGGACAAGACGGTGCTGGAAGTGAAACGGTTGACTGGCGCGGACAATGCTTTCCGCGACATCAGCTTCAGCGTCCGCGCCGGTGAAATCCTTGGTATTGCCGGTTTGATCGGCGCGGGACGCACCGAGTTGGTGCGGGCCATTTCCGGTGCCGATCCGACTTTTGCAGGTGAGGTCCTGCTTGACGGAAAGGTGCTGACGCTGAAAAGCCCGGCAGACGCTATCGCCAAGGGCATCGTCATGGTGCCGGAAGACCGCAAGTTGCAGGGGCTGGTGGTGGAGCACGAGATCGGTGAAAACCTGATCTATGCCAATCTCGACCGTGTCGGCACCGGCTGGATCACGCCGCGCATCAAGCGCGCCTTTACAAAAGAGGCCATCGCCAGATTTGGGGTCAAGGGCCGTAGCGAACAGCCTGCCTCCGATCTTTCCGGCGGCAACCAGCAGAAGGTGGTCATCGCCAAATGGCTTGCCCGAAATCCGCGCGTGGTGGTGCTGGACGAGCCGACGCGCGGCATCGATGTCGGCGCGCGCGCGGGAATCTACGATATCATTGTCGGTCTGGCGAAAGACGGCGTGGCCGTCATCGTCGTCAGCTCCGATCTGGAAGAGGTGCTGGGCGTTTCGAACCGCATTCTCGTGCTCGCGCAGGGAAAACAGGCCGGCATCCTCAACCGCGACGAAGCAAACGATGTCTCGGTCATGGAACTGGCGACGATCTGAAGAAGGAAATAAAAATGTCCACCATCACCCTCAACGCGCCGAAATTGTTTGATCTTTCCGGTCAGGTGGCGCTTGTCACCGGCGCCGGCTCGGGCATCGGCCAGCGTATTGCCATGGGGCTTGCACAGTCGGGCGCCAATGTCGCGCTGCTCGATCGCCGTACCGATGACGGTCTGGCGCAGACGGCTGATTTCATCGCCAAGGCCGGGCGCAAGTCGGTCCAGATTGCTGCCGATGTCACCAGCAAGCAGGCGCTGACTGAAGCGGTTGCCCGCACGGAGGCAGAACTCGGCGCACTTTCGCTCGCCGTCAATGCGGCCGGCATCGCCAATGCCAATCCGGCCGAGGAGATGGAAGAAAGCCAGTTCCAGACGATGATGGATATCAACCTTAAGGGCGTTTTCCTCTCCTGCCAGGCGGAAGCCAATGCCATGCTGAAAAACGGCCGCGGCGCAATCGTTAACATTGCCTCCATGTCGGGCGTCATCGTCAATCGCGGGCTGATGCAGTGCCATTACAATGCCTCGAAGGCAGGCGTCATCCACATGTCGAAATCCATGGCGATGGAGTGGGTGGGGCGCGGCATCCGCGTCAACACCATCTCGCCGGGCTACACGGCGACGCCGATGAACACGCGGCCGGAAATGGTGCACCAGACCAAGCTGTTCGAAGAGCAAACGCCAATGCAGCGCATGGCGGGCGTGGATGAGATGGTCGGTCCGGCGATCTTCCTGCTGTCAGATGCGGCTAGTTTCGTGACGGGCGTGGATCTGCTGGTGGATGGCGGTTTCTGCTGCTGGTAGGGTTTTCGACGCGGAAGTATTGAGCTTCCTGGTCTGATAAACATGGACGTCCGTGCCAACCGACGGTTCACCACACTCCAGGTCATCCTCGGGTCAAGCCCGAGGATGACGGAGCTGGGAGGTTTCAGCACTTCAGTTACCCATTTCACGCCCGGCTTGCGCCGGGCGTTTTCGTACCCACAACACGAGCAGCAGCTCACGCAACCTGCTTCTGCGCCACTTCCTCGACAACCTCGCCCTTGAGGTAAGCGACAAGGTCCTTGATGGTCACGACGAGCAGGCCGTGGCGTTCGGCGAAAACCTTGAGCTGGGGCAGGCGGGCCATCGTTCCGTCGTCATTGGCGACTTCGCAGATGGTGCCGGAGGGGTATTTTCCGGCGAGGCGGCAGAGGTCCACGGCGGCTTCGGTATGACCGGTGCGGCCAAGGACGCCCTGAGGGTTGGCACGCAGCGGGAAGATGTGGCCGGGACGGGCGAAATCTTCCGGGCGCGATTCCTCGGAGACCAGCGCGCGAACAGTCTTTGCCCGGTCGGCGGCGGAAATGCCGGTCGTGGTGCCTGGAATATAGTCCACCGAGACGGTGAAGGCCGTCTTGAGGGATTCGGTATTGCGCGACACCATCAGCGGAATGTCGAGCGCATCGAGACGCTCGCCCGGCATGGCGACGCAGATCAACCCGCGCGCATGGTTCATCATGAAGGCGATCTGTTGTGGGGTGATGCTGTCGGAGGCGGCGATGATATCGCCTTCATTTTCGCGGTCTTCGTCGTCAACGACAATCACCATCTCGCCACGGGAAATGGCTTCGATGGCGTCTTTAATTCTAGCAATGGTCATTTTCTTTCAAGCCTTTCAAGGGTTATGCCGTTTTGCGGCATTTTCGCGCTTCGAGAAGCGCCAAATATCCCTTGGGCGAACAATGCAATGCGAAGCCCGCTCACGCGCGTGCGTCCTATGCCTTGTCCTCTTCCATCCGGACTATACCGTCGGCTCCGGCCTCTCACCGGATCTGCTGACCTTCCGGCTTTGGAGACCGGAAGCGCTCGCGGGCTCCGGGAAAAATCCCGATACCGCCGGTGGGGAATTGCACCCCGCCCTGAGAACGGAACCAACATAATTTATCCAATAGGGAGGAATCAAGGGGCGATGGTTCGTCGAACAAGAATCGCACAGAAAGAAATCTCCCGGAAAATGGTTCCTTCGAGCATTTTATTTCAGCGTGGTTCAGGTCGAGTTCCTGGCCAATATTTCCGTCGAAACAGACCCGATATTGGTGTAAAAAATCGTTGCCCGCCATTTGAATTGTTATATTTATATTGTTAATTTTGTTTGTGATTTTTATATTTCATTTATTAAAAGTAAATATAATTTATATTTAAAAGGATTGTTGCATGTCAGCGACGCAGCAAATATCTGAAAGTCCGCAATTGCTCGCCGCGATGGTCGCGGCGTCCACTGCTTTTACACTGTGGATACTTGGACAGTTTGTAGCGGTGGGGGTAGGATTCTGGAAAAAGTCCCGAGAAAAAGAGAAATTTATTAGGTCTCTCTATGCTGAGATCGACTTTAATACAGCCGATATGGCGATCTTTCTTGCCGCGCCTATTTCCTATGTGACTTTCAGGGAGCGTATCATGGAAAACAAAGATTTCGTTCCGCACATTACAGATGCACGACACACCCATTTCTATCTGAAGAATATCGATTCAATATCGGCCACTGGAAGAGAGTATATTGGCGATGTCGTCTATTTCTATGGTGTTCTGGATAAAATTCGCGCCAAGATAGATGGAATATACCGGAAGAGTTTTACCAATATTTCACTCGAAGGTCGAGAAAGTGCCATTCGCAGCCTCTACGAACACGCGGAAGAGGCAAAGAAAACCGGCGAGAATCTTTTGCAGACGATGGAAGGAAAATACAGGGGATACAAACTAAAGCGAAAAATCCGTTCGCCGGGAATCTCAAAAAAACAAAAAGCGCCGAAACCATAGTTCGACGCTTCGCTTCTTACAGTGGAAGCACGCTTAGATCAAAGTAGGATAGGATCTGGCCCGATCATGTTGAGAACTCCCGCGTTGAATATGTAATCTTGTCTCATGATCAGTGTGGCATGTCAATGATTTGCCGAAGTGACAAAATTTGCGAGTAAGCCGCCGGTTTCAGCGGGTCAGTGTCGGCCAACCTTTTCCTCGTTACTTCACATATATTGTGATGAAAGCGTTTGATCGCAAGATAAGAGCCTTCTCCGAGAGAAGCTTACCGATCCCGCAAACGCAATTCATCGGTCTGCATCTGCAGTGAGCCGAGCGTCGACAGGAAGCTCATGCCGAGCAGGCTCTGGCCCAATTGGCCATCCTGCGCGACGAGGGCGGGGATGTTGCGTCTGGCTATGGGGCCGATGCCGATTTCGGAGAGCGTAACGGGGGCAGCCGCCGTGCGGCCATTCGCGGTCATGACAGGTACGGTATAGCGGAGGTTTGTGGTGTCGATGCCGATTGCTGCCGCATCCGCATTGGCGAGGACCACCGAGCTTGCGCCGGTATCGACCAGCATATGGATCGTCTTGCCCTCGACGGTGACATTCGCCTCGAAATGGCCGCTCATCGATTTATGCAGCACGATCTCCTGTTCACCGCCTGATGTCGTCACCACCACGGCACGACCGGGCATCAGGCCGCCGAGCAGCCGGTCGCCGAAGGATTGCAGATCGTAGCGATAGAGATAGAGCGAGACGAGGCCGAGAATGATGACGAGCCAGACAGCGAGCTGGCGGATGACGGTACTGAGGCTGCCGCGTCTTCCCGCCAGAATGCCGGCGGATAACAGGCCGGCAATCGGCAGAAGATAAAGCACGTGGGCGAATTGATCATTGTCGATGCCGAGTGTCCGGCCGCCGTCGTGATTGATGAGAAGCAGGCCAAGGCCGACGGCCAGCAGAAGGAGAACGATGGTCAGCCTGTTCATGCGGTATGTGTCTCCTTGGCGGTCTTGGGCAGGTTTGCCAGTCTTTGCGGCAGCAACGCCATGATTTCGCGCCTCTTCTCATCGCTATATCCCGCCCAGCCGCCGATTTCATCCAGCGTACGGCCGCAGCCGATGCAGAGGCTCACGGTTTCATCGAGGCGGCAGATATGAATGCAGGGTGTTTCCATGATGATTTATATCAGGCCGTCACGCTGCAAGGGCAAGGGCGACGAGAATCACGATCTCCGTGATCTGCTGGCAGGCGCCGATGGTGTCGCCGGTATGGCCGCCGATCTTGCTGTCGCAGAGCCTGCCGAAAAACGCCGCCGCCAGAAAGGCTGCCGCCAGCACAAGGGCAATCGACAGAAGAGGCAGGGCGTGCAGCGTGAAGAGTGTGAAAAGCAGCAGCCCGATCACCAGCGCGATGTTGCGCTCGTTTGTTCCCGGCTGGCCGGCGCCGGCAGCGATTCCGGAGGTTTTGGCAGCGGGCAGGGACTGCCAGTGCCACACCATCGGGGCGCGGCTGAGGACGAGTGCGGCAATCAGGCAGGCGGCGGCGGTTTTTCCCGGCAGGGTCTCGACCAGCGATGCGAGTGCCGTGGCGCGCAGCGCGAAGGACAGGACCATGGCGATGGTGCCATAGCTGCCAATGCGGCTGTCTTTCATGATCTCAAGGGTGCGGGCCTTGTCCTTGCCGCTGCCGAAACCGTCAGCCGTGTCGGCCAGCCCGTCCTCATGCAGTGCGCCTGTGATGAGCGCTGTCAGGCCGATGGCAAGCCAGCCGGTGAGCTGCGGTGACGCGTCGAAACCGGCGAAAACCACCACAAGGAAAGCGGCGGGCAGGGCGATCAGCAGGCCGGCGGCTGGAAAGGCGCGGGCAGTGCGACGCATCGACACGCCGTCGGTATTGTCGAAAAACCGTGAGGGAACCGGCAGGCGGCTGAGAAAGGCAACGGAATGCATGACATCTGTTATAAAATCCCCGGCCTTCATGCTCTCTCCGTTGCAGTCGCTGCATTTCCGGTTGTTCCGCGGCGCATCCGCGATTATGAGAGGCGCAACAAAGACCGATTTGCCGGAAAACACAAGTTCCGGACGCATGAGCCGATGCGAAAGCCAACCCGGCGATGAGAGAGACAGATATCATGAGCATGAGCGGATTGCCCTTCGACGATTTTCGCGCGCTGCTGCGCGAGCTTCCCGGCCCGGATACCCATGCGCTTGTGGCGGCCAAGGAGCGCAATGCGCAGCTGACCAAGCCTGCCGGTTCGCTCGGACGTCTGGAAGAAATCGCCATGTGGCTCGCCGCATGGTCCGGCCGTTCGCCCGCCGTCACCCGTCCGCTGGTGGCGATCTTCGCCGGCAACCACGGCGTCACCCGGCATGGGGTTACGCCCTATCCGACATCCGTCACCCAGCAGATGGTGGAAAATTTCGCCGCAGGTGGCGCGGCGATCAACCAGATCTGTGTTGCCAATGATCTCGGCCTGAAAATCTTCGACCTGGCGCTCGATTATCCGACCGGCGACATTACCTGCGAGCCGGCACTTTCGGAGCGCGACTGTGCCGCCACCATGGCCTTTGGCATGGAAGCGATTGCCGGCGGCACCGATCTTCTCTGCGTCGGCGAAATGGGTATCGGCAACACGACGATTGCCGCCGCCATCAATCTGGCGCTCTACGGCGGCACGGCGGAAGAATGGACCGGCCCCGGCACCGGCTCGGAAGGCGAAGTCATGGCCCGCAAGATCGCGGCGGTGAAGGCCGCGGTGGAGTTCCACAAGGACCATCTGTCCGATCCGCTCGAAATCATGCGCCGCCTCGGCGGGCGTGAGATTGCGGCGATTGCCGGCGCGATCCTTGCCGCCCGCGTGCAGCGCATTCCCGTGCTGATCGACGGTTATGTGGCGACGGCCGCTGCCGCTCTCCTGAAGGCGGCCAATTCTTCGGCGCTCGACCATTGCCTGATCGGCCATGTCTCGGGTGAGCCGGGCCATCTAGCCGCCGTTGAAAAACTTGGCAAGACGCCGCTTCTGGCGCTTGGCATGCGGCTTGGTGAAGGCACGGGGGCAGCCCTTGCCGCCGGCATCGTCAAGGCCGCTGCCGCCTGCCATTCCGGCATGGCAACGTTCGAGGCGGCGGGTGTGGACACCCGTATCAGCTCCCGCACCGACCACTGAGGCCGAAGATGGACGCGACGCCGCAAAGCCCGAAACCGGAACCCGTCTTTCGCAAGGAAAAAGGCTGGCGGCATCTTTTTGCCGCCGCGCGTTATTCCGTGCAGGGGCTTGGCCGTCTGTGGCAGGAGGCAGCGTTTCGCCATGAGGTTCTCGCCTTCGGCGTCGGGCTTGCCCTGCTTCTTGCGGTCGGCTCACCCTTTGCGCATCTTCTTGTTTTCACGGTGCTGATGCTGCTGCTGTTTTCGGTGGAGGCGTTGAATACGGCGATCGAGGAGCTGGTGGACCGCATTTCGCCGGAAATCTCCTCCGTTGGACGGCATGCCAAGGACCTTGGCTCCTTTGCCGTCTTCTGCCTGTTGATGGCGAACGGATTTTTCGTGCTGTATTCGCTGGTGACGACGCTGTTCTTCTAAGGTCTCTTCAGCCTTATGCGAAGGACCGGCGGCGCGGCTGGATGGCGTGGGTTTCTTCCACGGCCGGCAGGCTCTGCAACACACGTTTTGCCGGCAGGATGGCGATCCCTTCGGTGCCTTCGCGCAACTTCGATTTCAGGATGAACTGGCCATCATGCTTGGCGAGGATGGCCTGGACGATGGGCAGGCCAAGGCCGGTTCCCTGTTCCGCGCTCTTGATCGCAATCGATCCTTGACCGAAGGCGGACAGCACCACCGGAATTTCATCTTCGGGAATGCCGGGGCCGTTATCCCTGATCGAAACATATTGCCCGCCGCCCGCCGTCCAGCCGGCCTTCACCAGAATCTCGCCGCCCTGCGGGGTGAATTTCACCGCATTGGAGAGCAGGTTGAGAATGACCTGACGGATGGATTTCTCGTCGGCCCAGACCTGCGGCAGGCTGCTTTCGAACTGCTGGGAAATCCGGATATTCTTGGCGCGGGCGCGCAGCTGGATCATGCCGATGCAATCCTCGGCGATTTCCAGCATGGAGATGGACTCTTCGTTGAGATCGTAACGGCCGGCCTCTATGCGCGACAGGTCGAGGATTTCGTTGATGAGGTCTAGCAGATGCTGGCCGGAGCGGTGGATATCGCCGGAATATTCCTTGTAGAGCGGATTGTTGAGCGGACCGAGCACCTCTGAAGACATGACCTCGGAGAAGCCGAGAATGGCGTTGAGCGGGGTTCTGAGCTCATGCGACATGGAGGCGAGAAAGCGCGATTTCGCCAGATTGGCTTCTTCCGCACGTCGTCGCGCCTCGTCGGACATCGAATTGGCGACTTCGAGTTCGGCGATCAGGTCGTCTTTCTCCGTCTGAGATGACAGGAGCTTGATGCTGGTCTGGTAAAGCCGGCTGGTGATGCGATGACAGAAGAGGATGGCCATGCCGAACATCAGCGCGAGACCGACATCGAAAGGATTGCGTGAGATTGCCGAAGTCATGCAGAGAGCCGCAAGCACCGGCAAAAAGGTCATGAAGGTCGCCCGCCGCAGCATGAAATTGGCCATGGCGGTGAGCGACAGCGCGATCAGCAGCGTCGAGCCCTTGAAGAAAAGGACGAGCGTCGGGTCGTTGCGAACCGGTTCGGTCAGCGCAAACATCGCCCAGGCGCAGCCGATGAGGATCTGCATGCCGAGGAAGAGGCTTTTCCAGCGCTTAAGATTGTCGGCCGTGATTTCCTGTTTTGCCGCACGCTTGGCCAAGAGCAGAGAGAAAGCGTGGAAGCTCAGCGCCATCAACGACCAGATGATCAGACTGATGTCGCGGGTGATGTAAAGGCCGATGATGGAGGCGAGCACGATGAAAAGCGGCATGATCATCGCGCCCTGCAGGGTTTCGGCGATGTGCATGGTTAGCATTTCGCGTTCATAGGCGTCGCTTGCGCCGGCCCCTTGTTGCAGGCGTTCACGCGTCGTCTTCACCGTGTCGAAAACCGCCTTGTTGCGGTGTTTTTTCGACCGGTCGACGATGATCTTGTCGGTGGACGTGCTGACGCTTTTACTCATTGTTACAACGCAGGGTGACATGAACCCTTGCAGACTACGCGCAAAATCTTAAGAAGATGCTGCTGGGAAAGGATTTGTTTGCCATTTCTGACAAGGGTTTGTTGTTACATGAGACGAAATGGAGGCAAGAGCAGGCGTTTTTCTGCATTTCGCGATGGCGGACTTTTTGTCGCCACGGTTTTTCTCGGCATTCTGATTGCCGCCAAGCTCGACCAGATCAACAGCGAGACCTATAAGGGCCGCTTCTTCGTGATCGACGGCGATACGCTCTCGATGGGTGAGGAACGTTTCCGGCTGCTTGGCATCGATGCGCCCGAGCTTGCGCAGACATGCCTGCGTGGCAGCGAAAGCTGGCCGTGCGGCGAGGAGGCGCGTCGTGTCCTGCAAAGGCTGGCCGGGGTGGCCGACTTTTCCTGTTCCGGCAGTTCCAGGGACAGTTACGGGCGGCGGTTGGTTTATTGTTCCGCCGGCGGCAGGGATGTCTCGTCGGAAATGGTGTCGGCGGGTTTTGCCGTCGCATCCGGTTATTTCCAGTTCTCCAGCGAGCAGGCGGCGGCGCGCAGGCGGGAACGCGGAATCTGGGCGGGAGAATTCGAAAAACCGTCGCAATGGCGACGGGAGCATCGCGGCGCGGATCTGGAAACGCCGCCGTGGGGTTTTCTCACAATTGTCCGTCATCTTCTGGGGTGGGATCATGGTTGAGCTGGCGCCGGTGCGTGATGACGGGCTGGACGGATTACGCGGCGAAATCGCGCGCTGTCGGCTCTGTCGCGACAAGCCGCTCAAGGGAATGGCCGATCGCCTGCCGCACGAACCCAGGCCGGTGGTCGTCATGTCGACCAAGGCGCGCATCCTGATTGCCGGGCAGGCGCCGGGGCTTCGCGTCCATGAAACAGGGCTGCCGTTCAACGACGCCTCGGGCGACAGGCTGCGCCTGTGGCTGAACGTCGATCGGCAGACGTTCTACGATCCGGATCGTTTCGCCATCGTGCCCATGGGCTTTTGTTTTCCCGGTTATGACGAGAAGGGCAGCGACCTGCCGCCCCGGCGCGAATGTGCGCCGCAATGGCGTGAGCGGGTAATGGCGGCGATGCCGCAGGTGGAGCTGATCCTCGCTGTCGGCCAATATGCGCAGGCGTTTCACCTGGGGGAAAGGCGGCGCAAGACCATGACGGAAACGGTGCAGGACTGGCGCAGCTATCTCCACGCGAATTCCGGTCCCGGAATTCTTCCCTTGCCGCATCCAAGCTGGCGCAATACCGGCTGGCTGAAGAAGAACCCGTGGTTCACGTCGGAACTGCTGCCAGTTCTGCGGCAATATGTGGAAATGCGGCTTTAGTGAAACAATTTTCTGTTTTTTTGCGAAAATTAGTGTATTGAAAGGAAATTAATTCAGGAGGATAGACGCATTGGATCGCCTTGACCGTAAGATTTTGCGCATTCTGCAAGAGGATTCCACGCTGGCCGTTGCCGATCTGGCGAAAAAGGTCGGTCTTTCCACGACGCCCTGTTGGCGGCGTATCCAGAAGATGGAGGAAGACGGCGTCATCCGCCGGCGCGTGGCCTTGCTCGATCCGGTCAAGGTCAACACCAAGGTCACGGTATTTGTTTCCATCCGCACAGCCTCCCATTCCATTGAGTGGCTGAAGCGTTTCTCCGAGGTGGTTTCCGAGTTTCCGGAAGTCGTCGAATTTTACCGCATGAGCGGCGATGTCGATTATCTGCTGCGCGTGGTAGTGCCCGATATTGCGGCCTATGACGCCTTCTATAAGCGCATGATCGCCAAGATCGAAATTCGCGATGTCTCCTCCGCCTTCGCGATGGAGCAGATCAAATATACGACCGAGCTGCCGCTCGATTACATGCTGCTGGACAATCCAAAATCCGGCGAGGAGTGATCCGCCGCCAATCCGGTTTTGGAGCAATGCCCTTTCCGGTAGTCGGGGAGGGCATTTTTCGTTTTGCGGGTTTCGGTGACGGAAAATCGAATCTCTTCAAGCCGCTGGGTGGTCTTGATGAGATATTGATTCAGCAAAGAAGCAGACGTGGCGTTGAAACGAGCGTCCGCCGCTTGTTTCTTCTCCCCGGCGGAGAGAAGAAACATGCCGCGACGCTGCCTCAGCCTTTGAGCTTGGCGATAATCAGATGGCCGGGCGTCGGATTGCCGTCCTGCATGCGCACGTTGATGTCGGTCACTTCAACGACCTCGAAACCGGTCGCGGCCAGTCTTTCCCGAACATAGGTTTCCGCATGGGCGAAACGCTGGTGCGGGCCGACCATATAGGGACGTCCGGCCAGGGTATCTTCGGGCAGGGTTTCCGACGAGAAGATCAGCAGGCCACCGGCGTTGAGGTTTTCGGCGGCGCCGAAAAACAGTGGCTCCAGCGCGCCGAGATAGGGCAGCACATCGGTGGCAGTGATGATGTCGAAAGGTTCGTCGTCATTGTCTTCAAGAAAATCCTCGGCTTCGGCGACGTAGAGCGTCTCGTAGAGGTCTTTCTCGTGGGCGATTTCGACCATGTTTTCGGAAATGTCGATGCCGGTGATGTCGTCTGCCATATCGCGCAACGCTTCGCCGGTGAGGCCGGTGCCGCAGCCGAGATCGAGCAGGCGCTTGAAGGGACCGAGGTTCAGCGTCTGCAGCCGCTGGCGCACCATCATCGGCACGGCGTAACCGAGCTGCTCGACAAGAATGTCCTCGAAAGCTTCGGCGTGCTGGTCGAACAGGGTTTCGACATAGGCGTCAGGCGCTTTCGGCGGGGTTTCGCCCCGGCCCATGGCGGCGATGCGCACGGCCGCGCCGCCATGATCGTCCGGATCGATGGCCAGAACCTCTTCATAGGCCTTGACCGCCGCGTCCACATCGCCGGCTTTTTCAAGCGCGAGCGCACGGTTATAGGCCTCGGCAAGCGCCTCTTCGTCGATTTTCTGGTTCTTCGTCATCGTGCCTTATCCGTCAGCATCTTCAGTTGAGGTTTGCTGTAAGCCGCATCGGGGACGGGCGCAATGTTTATGTGGTGCGACGGCTCAGTGGATGATGAACTCCCCTTTGAGCGCGCGCCATTCCTGCGCCGAGATTACCTGCCGGTGCACGTAGCGGACGGAGTGCAGCGGTCCGTCGAGCTTTTCCTTCCAGAATTGGAGGAAGCCATGCATTTCGGGGAAGTCTGGGGCAAGATCATAGTCCTGCCAGACATAGGTCTGGAGAACCAGCGGATGATCCGGCAGGCGATAAAATATCTGGGCGGTGGTGAGGCCGTAGCCCCTCAGCATCATTTCCATGTCCTTGTTCATGACGGCGGTTCCCGTTTCCATGATTGCCGATCACAGCGTTGCCGCTGTATCGAATATGGGAACACGTCATGGTTAACCCAAGCTTGCCAAAGACATGGATACGTCACAAATTTGTTATATTTTTCAGAGTGTTGGCAGCCTCTCCTGATGAGTGCTGCCAACTTTGCGGCTAGCGCTTGAGGTGACGGGTCAGGCGTGCTTCCAGCCATGCCCAGACATGCCGCAGCGTTTCGACGATCGCCAGGTAGAAGATCGCGGCCCAGAGGTAGGCCTGATAGTCGAAGGTGCGGGAGAAGGCGTAACGGGTCTGGCCCATCAGGTCGAAGACCGTGACGATCGAGACCACGGCCGAACCCTTGATCATCAGGATGATCTCGTTGCCATAGGGACGCAGCGCCACGATGAGCGCCTGCGGCAGGATGATCTTGCGGAAAGTGACGAATTTCGACAGGCCGAGCGAGGCGGCGCCCTCATGCTGGCCGCGCGGTACGCTGCGGATCGCGCCGCGCAGGATTTCGGCCTGATAGGCGGCGGTGTTGAGTGTGAGCGACAACAGGCCGCAATACCAGGCCTCGCGGAAAAACCACCACAGGCCGACGGTTTCCAGCCCCTGGCGGAAACTGCCGAGGCCGTAATAGATCAGGAAAAGCTGCGCCAGTAGCGGCGTGCTGCGGAAGACATAGACATAGGCATAGGCCAGCGCGCCGACGATGCGGTTTTCCGACATGCGGCCGAAGGCGATCGGCACGGAAAGAATGGCGCCGAGAATGATCGAGCTGCCGACGAGGGTGATGGTGGTGATGAGACCGTCGATATAGCGCGGTCCGTAGCGCTGGAATTTGTCCCAGTCCCAGCCCTCGATCATGGCGAAGATCAGCGCGGCGGCGAGCAACAGCCAGAGCGTGATGACGGCGACGCCGACGATGCGCGAAATATTGAGCGGCTTGTCCGCGACGGCCGGTGCGGGGCGGGGCGGGATGAGTTCCTGAATATGGCTCATCTGCTCGCCTCCGACTTGCGCGACCAGCGATCGATGAAGCCTATGCCAATGGAGGATAGCAGCGCGAGGATGAGGTAGAGCAGGCAGGCGATGCTGTAGAAGAAGAAGGCTTCCTTGCTGACGCGGGCGGCGATGCCCGTCTGGCGAACGATATCGGCAAGGCCGATGATCGACACGTAGGACGTGTCTTTGAGCAGGATGACCCAGAGATTGGTCATGCCGGGCAGGGCGATGCGGACAAGTTGCGGAATGATGATGAGCACCATTGTGCGGCCCCGCGAAAGCCCCAGCGCCGCACCCGCCTCATATTGTCCCTTCGGTATGGCCTTGAAGGCGGAGAGCAGCACTTCAGACGCATAGGACGAAAACACCACCGAGAGCGCCACCATGCCGGCCACGAAGGCGTTGATCTCGATCGGACCGGTGAAGCCGACATAACCGGCCGCCGATTGCAGCAGCATCTGGATGCCGTAATAGACGATGAAGAGCGTCAGCAGTTCCGGCAGGCCGCGGAAGATGGTGGTGTAGATGCCGGTCGCCAGCCGCAGCGATTTTTCTTCCGATTGTGCGGCGAGCGCGATGAGAAAACCGATCAGCAGCCCCACGGGCAGGGTGGCAAGCGCCAGCGAGATGGTGACCTTGACGCCGAAGGCGATTTCATCGCCCCAGCCCGCATCGCCGCAGGCGACGAGAGTGCCGTTTCCGAAAAGCGAGAAGAGACCGACCGGCCCGCAAAAGGGATCGAGAAGTGTCGAGACATAGGTCCAGAACGCACCTATGGCGGAAAATGCTCCGCTCATGCCAATTTTCCCCTGCGGTCTTAAGCCGCCGTGATTGTTATTGTGACGTTTTCAAACAAAAATGGCGGAAGGGCAACCCTTCCGCCACGAGATTTCAACAGGCCGAACGGGCTTACTCGCCGTAAACGTCGAAATCGAAGTATTTTTTGTTGATCTCCTGATACTTGCCGCTGGCACGAATGGCGGCGATGGCGGCGGTGAACTTGTCGGCAAGCGCCGTGTCACCCTTGCGGACGGCGACGCCCGCGCCATTGCCGTTGATCTCGACATCGACCGGAAGCGGCGTCAGGATCTTGCAGCAGGCGCCCGCATCCGTCTTCAGCCATTCCGACAGCACGACGATATCGTCGATGACGGCGTCGATACGGCCATTGGCGATGTCGAGCTTATATTCGTCGGCGGTCGGATACATCTTCACGTCGGCATCCGGGAAATGCTTTTCTGCATAGTTGGAGTGGGTGGTGGAACCTTGCGCGCCGAGCGCCTTGCCCTTCAGATCGTCGACGGACTTGATCGGAGAATCCTTCGGCACGGCGATGGCCGGCGGGGTGTTGTAATATTTCTTGGAGAAGTCGACCTTCTCGAGACGCTCGGGCGTGATCGACATGGACGCGATGATGGCGTCGAACTTCTTGGCCTGCAGGGCGGGGATGATGCCGTCCCAGTCATTGGTGACGAAGGTGCACTCGGCCTTCATTTGCTCACACAGCGCCTTGGCGATGTCGATGTCGAAGCCGGTCAGCGTGCCGTCGGCTTCGAGATTGTTGAAGGGCGGGTAGGCGCCTTCCGTGCCGATGACGATCTTGTCCTGCGCAAGCGCAGCGCCCGAAAACAGCGAGATGGCGGCAATCGATACGGCTGCGAGCAGACGGGTGGAAATAGGCATTTCGATCCTCTCTTTTGGTCGTTCATCCGCGGTCTGTTGTTGTTTTCAGTGCGGACGCCATGGTCGCTGGGCGCAGCGGTGTACCGCCTGCCGCCTGAGCGCGATTGGGATTATTCATCCGGTTGGTCAAAAAATGCAACTGCAATATTAGTGATCGCGTTTGTGCCGCAGAGCTTCCACGAAAAGGCCTTGATCTGTTCATTTCCGGTACAGAAGCATCTGGTCATCATGGGAACCGGAGCGTGTGTTAGGCGTTGAACAGCGCCTGCGTGCCAAGCCGGGCCCACGACGTCGCATAATTTGCGACCCATAAATGACGGCAGATGAGGAAGCACTGATGCTGAAGAAGAAAAACACATTGCTGACCGGGGTGGTTTTTCCGCTCATGTCTCTCGCGATCGCGGTCGAGCCAGCAGCGGCGGGCTTTGCCGGTGCGTCCCGCGCGCAGGCGCCGATCTCGCAGGTAGCGCCCGGACAGATCATTCTGGCGCAGGCGGAGCCGGCACAGGAAAACCCGGAAGAGGAACTCAAGAAGAAGCGTCAGCAGGCGGAGGAGGCGCAGCCCCAGGCCGAGCCCAAGCGTGAGGAACGCGCCCCGGAGCCCCAGCGCGAGCCGGAACCAAAGCGCGAGGCGGCCCCGGCCGAACCTCGCCCCGAGCCCAAGCGCGAGGCGCCTCCAGAACCGCAGCAGCGTGAGGCGCGTCCCGAACCGGCACCTGCCGAGCAGCCGCAGGAGCGTCCCCGCACGCCTGAGCGCGCGAAGGAACCGCAGGGCGAGGGCGAACAGCGCCCGGCCCGCCAGCGCGAAGCAGCCCCGGAAGCAGCGCCTGCCGAACAGCAGCCGCAGGAACGCCCGCGCAAGCCCGCCCGCGCTGAACAGCCGGCGGCAGATGGCGAGCAGCGACCCGAGCGCCCGCGCAGGGAGCCAGCGAAGGAACCGGCCGCCGAGCAGCAGCCTGCCGCGCGGCCTGAAAATTCCGAGCAGCCTGCCAAGCCCGCGCCCGAGAAGAAGCCGGTAGAAGAAAAAGCACCGGAGCAGAAAGCGGCACCGGCCGAAAAACCCGTGCCCGAGAAGAAACCCGCAGCGCCCGAGCCGGCTGCGAAAGAAGCACCGGTTCCGACAGAGGCGCCCACGCCCGCACGCCCGCCTGCTCCCGAAGCACAGCCCAACCCCGCTCCCGGCCAGCAGCCTTCAGAGCAGCCACCGGTTAAGGGTGAACCCGCAGCCCCACTGCCGGGCACACCGACGCCGCCGCCAAGCGGTGCGACAACCGGACAGGCGCCGGCCGGAGAAGCCGTTCCCAATCAGGTCGCTATTCCACAAACGGAAGCGCCGCCGATGACGAAGGAAGAGCTGGACAAGGCCAAGGCAATCGCCAAGGACCCGTCCAAGACCGCCGATACCGTCATTCTGCCGGTCGATAAGGGCGCCGCCGTTCTCGACAGCGACAAGGAAGTGGAACGTTCCGGCAATCGCCAGACCCGCGAGGAGCGCCGCCGTGAACGCGAACAGGCGGGTGACGTGAAGGTTCCGACCTCCGACGCGGAGGCGCAGCGCGCCGGCGCGGCTGAAGGCAAGGCTCCGCCGCCGCCCGTCAAGATGGAGGCCATCACCTCGCAGCAGGGCGAGCGTGTCGACCGTCGCCCGCAATATGAGCGGCCGGAAGGCGTGCGCGAATGGCAGCCACGCGAAGGCCGCCCGCGTGATCGCGACCGCAATGCGCCGATCATCCTGCAATTCGGCGACCGCGTCGTGGTGCGCGGCGACGACAACCAGCGCTTCATCCGCGATGGTGGCGAGCCCTATTACGAGCGTCTGCCTGGCGGCCGTGTCCGCGAAACCGTGGAGCGCCGTGACGGAACGCAGGTGGTGACGATCCGCAACCGTTATGGTGACGTGATCCAGCGCTCGCGCATCGACGATCGCGGCCGCGAATATGTGCTGTTCTATGCGCCGGAACTGATGGAAGATCCCGACCGCGACTACGTCTATCGCGATCCGGGCCTCGACCTGCCGCCGATGCGCCTGCGCATTCCCGTGACGGACTACATCATCGACACCTCGAGCGATCCGGACCGCGATTATTATCGCTTCCTGGAACAGCCGCCGGTCGAGCCGGTGGAGCGGGTCTATTCGCTGGATGAAGTGCGATACTCGGCCCGTATCCGCGACAAGGTGCGCCGTATCGACCTCGATACCATCACCTTCGCCACCGGCAGCGCCGAAATTCCGATGGCGCAAGCCCGTTCGCTGCGCAAGGTGGCGGATGCAATCAACAAGGCGCTGGATAAAAATCCGGGTGAAACCTTCCTGATCGAAGGTCATACCGATGCCGTCGGTTCGGATGAAAGCAACCTCGTTCTGTCCGACGAGCGCGCCGCCTCCGTCGCCAATGTGCTGACCGATGTCTACGGCATTCCGCCGGAAAACCTCGCGACGCAGGGCTATGGCGAGCGGTACCTGAAGGTCCAGACGCTCGGCCCGGAACAGCAGAACCGCCGCGTCACTATCCGCCGCGTGACGCCGCTGGTGAAGCCGGTCGCTCAGAACTGATTGGGTTCCGATGAAAAAAAGGGCCCGGAAGGCGTAAGCTCTCCGGGCCTTTTTGTTGTCGTGACGGGTCTTTCCTGCAACTCGACGTCATCCTCGGGCTCGTCCCGAGGATCCAATCACGTCTCACCGGGCGAGGCGTCGCAGATGCCCGGGACAGGCCCGAGCATGACGGAGGGGAAGTTTGCGACCTGCGACTTCCGGGAAGTCAAAAGCTCGCGACTCTTCTTTATTTTGACGAAGCCTCTCTGCTGTCAAACGGAACGAAGAGGGCAGAAATGGCCTCAGCTCAACGCCACGGCGATTTCCGCAGCAAGCTGCGCATTGTTGCGCACCAGCGCGATATTGGTTTCCAGGCTGCGGCCATCCGTCAGGCGGAA
This sequence comes from Agrobacterium sp. ST15.13.013, assembly GCF_027956525.1. NCBI lineage: Bacteria > Pseudomonadati > Pseudomonadota > Alphaproteobacteria > Hyphomicrobiales > Rhizobiaceae > Agrobacterium > Agrobacterium sp. ST15.13.013. Next base: position 63,180 of record NZ_JAQKGP010000017.1, on the reverse strand, counting down.
GATGTCGCCAAGCAGGTAGGGGGTAACTTCCTTGCCGGTCACTTCGTCGCGTTCGGCGTGGGATATGGCACGGTTGATGTAGATTTCCATCTCCTCGCGCGGAATTTCATCCTCTTCCGGCACGGGATTGGCCACCAGCATTCCGCCATCGATACCCAGCTGTTCGCGGGTCGCCTGGAAATTGGCAATGGCTGCGGGGCTGTTGAGAGAGAGCGGGCTCGGCAGGCCGGAGGAGCGCGACCAGAAAGCCGGGAATTCTTCCGAGCCGAAGGTTACGACCGGTACGCCGTTGGTTTCGAGGACTTCAAGCGTCTTCGGGATGTCGAGGATAGCCTTGGCACCAGCGCACACGACGATCACGCCGGTCTTGGCAAGCTCGGTCAGGTCGGCGGAGATGTCGAAGGTCTCTTCAGCACCCTTGTGCACGCCGCCGATGCCGCCGGTGGCAAAAACGCGAATGCCGGCGCGAGCGGCGGCGATCATGGTCGCTGCAACCGTGGTCGCGCCTGTCCGGCGCTCGGCGATCGCAAAGGCGATATCGGCGCGCGAGACCTTCATGGCGTCGGTGGTCTTCGCCAGCGCCTCGAGCTGGTCTTTCTCAAGGCCGATATGCAGGGTGCCGTGAATGACCGCGATTGTGGCCGGAACCGCACCCTGATCGCGGATGATCTGTTCGACGCTTTCCGCCATTTCGATATTGCCGGGGTAAGGCATGCCGTGGGTGATGATGGTCGATTCGAGCGCGACGATCGGCGCGCCGCGCTGCTTGGCGGCGGCGACTTCCTGAGAATAGACGATGGGCAGGAGCGGGGAGATGGGGCGGGTCATTTCATCTGTTCCAGTTTTTAAAAGCGGGTTCATGCCAGCATTTCAGCCTGGGGAACAAGCCCCAACATGGCATCGACACTGTCTTTTGATAGGTCTTGCGAGGTGGCGAAGGGCGATTGCACGGTGATAGCCGCTGCCGCAGCCCCCCGTCTCAATGCCTCCGAGATTGTTTCTCCCTCGGCAATGGCGGCGAGATAACCGGAGGCCATGGCATCACCGGCGCCGGTGACATCCTTCACCTCGCGGATAAGGGGTGGGTGGAGGATTGCTTTTCCCGTCCCGTTGAAGGCCACGACTTCGCTTGCGCCGCGCGTGACGACGCCGCCGGAAAGCCCGGCCTTGCGCAGAATGTCCGGCCAGTCACGGACATTGGCCGCCGTCTCGCCGGTCAGCGCGCGGGCTTCCGCTTCGTTCATGAAGAGGATGTCGATATCGCCGAGCGCCGCCTTCAGCTTCACAGCCTTGGCCGGCGAAATGGCTATGGCCGCCAGCGGCTTCTCACAGGTGCGGGCGATGAGGCCAAGCGCCGTCAGCGTATCCTCGGGCAGGTTGGCATCGCAAAGCAGGATATCGCTCGTCGTTATCGCCTCGCGCACGGCGCGTATCTTGAGGCGGCGCGGGGTGAAGAGTTTGTAGAGATCCATATCGGCAAGCGCGATGACGAGGTTGCCATCGCGCTCCAGAATGGCTGTGTAGCTTGGCGTGCGCCGGTCGAGGAAGGTGAACGGCGTGTCTTCCACGCCCGCCTGACGTGCGGCCTCCGCCACCGCTTCGCCCGTCACGTCGCCGCCGCGCGGCGCGATGATGCGGACCTGAAAGCCGAGCCGGGAAAGATTGCGCGCGGCGTTGAAACCGCCGCCGCCCGCCTCTTCCATCCACGAGCCGGGGTTGCTGGCGCCCGGCGCCGTTTCAGTCTCGATCATGCCGCGTCTGTCGATATGCGCGCCGCCCAGAACGAGTATTTTCTTCACGCTTGCGTTTCCCTCTCTGGCGGATGGAAAGACCGGACGATTCGGCCTAAACTGACGTCTTCCTGACCTCGCCTCCGGTTTGCGGCTATGGGCCGCGCACAGAAAAACGAAAGCAGAACAAACGACTTATCACTATTTGTTTTCAATATGCTGGCTCAGCCTTGTGAAATGAGAACAAATAGAGTACATACCGTTTCCATACTGCTTCATTGCCTGTGCGGCTTCAATAACCTAAAGGTGGTTCGGATGGCACAAAATTCTTTGCGTCTCGTAGAGGATAAATCGGTGGATAAAAGCAAGGCACTGGAAGCGGCGCTCTCCCAGATCGAACGGTCGTTCGGCAAGGGATCGATCATGAAGCTCGGTTCCAATGAAAATGTGGTTGAGGTGGAGACCGTTTCGACGGGTTCGCTCAGCCTGGATATCGCGCTCGGCATCGGCGGTCTGCCGAAGGGGCGCATCGTTGAGATTTACGGTCCGGAAAGCTCGGGTAAAACGACGCTGGCGCTGCAGACAATAGCGGAAGCCCAGAAGAAGGGCGGCATCTGCGCCTTCGTCGATGCCGAACATGCGCTCGATCCGGTCTATGCCCGCAAGCTTGGCGTGGATTTGCAGAGCCTGTTGATCTCGCAGCCGGATACGGGCGAGCAGGCGCTTGAGATTACCGATACGCTGGTGCGCTCCGGCGCGGTGGATGTTCTCGTGGTCGACTCCGTTGCGGCGCTGACGCCGCGGGCGGAAATCGAAGGCGAGATGGGCGACAGCCTGCCGGGTCTTCAGGCGCGTCTGATGAGCCAGGCGCTGCGCAAGCTGACGGCTTCGATCTCCAAGTCGAAGTGCATGGTCATCTTCATCAACCAGATCCGCATGAAGATCGGCGTCATGTTCGGTTCGCCGGAAACGACGACCGGCGGTAACGCTCTCAAGTTCTACGCCTCGGTGCGTCTCGACATCCGCCGTATCGGCGCGGTCAAGGAACGTGAAGAGGTTGTCGGCAACCAGACGCGCGTCAAGGTCGTCAAGAACAAGATGGCGCCGCCCTTCAAGCAGGTGGAATTCGACATCATGTATGGCGAAGGCGTTTCCAAGACCGGTGAGTTGGTCGATCTCGGCGTGAAGGCCGGCATCGTTGAGAAATCCGGCGCATGGTTCTCTTATAACAGCCAGCGTCTGGGGCAGGGGCGTGAAAACGCCAAAACCTTCCTGCGCGACAATCCGGATACGGCAAACGAGATCGAACTGGCGCTGCGCCAGAATGCCGGCCTGATTGCGGATCGTTTCCTGCAGAATGGCGGTCCTGATGCCGGCGATGACGGCGACGGTGACGAGGGTTGATCCTGTCGTTGAGTTTCAGGAATCCGATGCAGGTTCGCCTGTCTTGATGTGAATTGATTGAACAAAATGGGCCGTGCGATTTCTGTCGTGTGGCCCTTTTTGTTTGTCGGTACGCCTTCACCGGTCTCCATGGCTGGACAGGGCTGGATACGGACGATAAAAGCCATTGATTTTGCAATATAGCCATCGTTGCCGATGGCGGTGATGGACTCCAGTTGTGAGCGGTGTGTGGGCATGAGCGGTGTAAATGAAATTCGGTCGACCTTCCTCGACTACTTCAAGAAGAACGGACACGAGATTGTGCCCTCCAGCCCGCTGGTGCCGCGCAACGATCCGACGCTGATGTTCACCAATGCCGGCATGGTGCAGTTCAAGAACGTCTTTACCGGTCTTGAAAGCCGTCCCTATTCCACCGCGGCATCCGCGCAGAAATGCGTGCGCGCTGGCGGCAAGCATAATGACCTCGACAATGTCGGTTATACTGCCCGCCACCACACTTTCTTCGAAATGCTCGGCAATTTCTCCTTCGGCGATTATTTCAAGGAAGAAGCGATCACCCATGCCTGGAACCTGATCACCAAGGAATACGGCATCGACCGCAACCGTCTGCTGGTCACGGTCTATCACACCGACGACGAGGCCTTTAACCTCTGGAAGAAGATTGCCGGTTTCTCCGACGACCGCATCATCCGCATCCCGACCAGCGACAATTTCTGGGCGATGGGCGATACCGGTCCGTGCGGCCCCTGTTCGGAAATCTTCTATGATCACGGCGATCATATCTGGGGCGGCCCGCCCGGCTCGCCGGATGAGGATGGCGATCGCTTCATCGAAATCTGGAACCTCGTCTTCATGCAATATGAGCAGGTGACGAAGGAAGAGCGCATCGACCTGCCGCGCCCGTCGATCGACACCGGCATGGGGCTGGAGCGTATTTCTGCGCTGCTGCAGGGCAAGCATGACAATTACGATACGGACCTGTTCCGTGCACTGATCGCCGCTTCCGTCGAAGCGACCGGCGTTCCCGCCGAAGGCGAAAAGCGCGCCAGCCACCGCGTCATCGCCGACCATCTGCGCTCGTCCGCCTTCCTCATTGCCGATGGCGTGCTGCCGTCCAATGAAGGGCGCGGTTATGTTCTGCGCCGTATCATGCGCCGCGCCATGCGCCACGCCGAACTTCTCGGCGCGCGCGAGCCGCTGATCTACAGGTTGCTGCCGTCGCTGGTGCAGCAGATGGGCCGCGCCTACCCGGAACTGGTTCGCGCCGAGGCGCTGATCTCCGAAACGCTGAAGCTTGAGGAAACCCGTTTCCGCAAGACGCTGGAGCGCGGCCTGTCGCTGCTGTCCGATGCCACTTCGACGTTGCACAAGGGCGACATGCTGGATGGCGAAACCGCCTTCAAGCTCTATGACACCTACGGCTTCCCGCTCGATCTGACGCAGGACGCGTTGCGCGCCCGCGAAATCGGCGTCGATATTTCCGGCTTCACCGATGCGATGGAGCGTCAGAAGGCGGAAGCCCGCTCGCATTGGGCCGGCTCCGGCGACAAGGCGACTGAGACAATCTGGTTCGAGCTCAAGGAAAAGCTCGGCGCCACCGAGTTCCTCGGTTACGACACGGAAACGGCAGAGGGCGTTGTGCAGGCGATCGTCAAGGACGGCAAGGCTGTCGAAAGCGCTGCGGATGGTGAGGCCGTTCAGGTCGTCGTCAACCAGACGCCGTTTTATGGCGAGTCCGGCGGCCAGATGGGCGATACCGGTGTTATCACCGGCGATAATGGCGCCTTTGCCGTTTCCGATACCCAGAAGCGGGGCGAAGGCCTCTTCGTCCACATGGGCACCGTTTCCAAGGGTGGCCTGAAAGTGGGCGACGCCGTTCAGCTGACGGTCGATCATGACCGCCGCTCGCGCTTGCGTGCCAACCATTCCGCCACTCACCTGCTGCATGAGGCGCTGCGCGAAGTGCTCGGCACCCATGTCGCGCAGAAGGGGTCGCTGGTCGCGCCCGAGCGCCTGCGCTTTGACGTCTCGCATCCGAAGCCGATGTCGGCCGAGGAGTTGAAGGTCGTCGAAGAAATGGCCAACGAAATCGTGTTGCAGAACTCGCCAGTCGTCACCCGTCTGATGAGCGTCGATGACGCCATTGCCGAGGGCGCTATGGCGTTGTTCGGCGAGAAATACGGCGATGAAGTTCGTGTCGTTTCGATGGGCACTGGCCTGCATGGCGCAAAAGCCAACCGTCCTTATTCGGTCGAACTCTGCGGCGGTACGCATGTGGGCGCGACCGGCCAGATCGGTCTCATCCGCATCCTCGGTGAAAGCGCCGTCGGTGCTGGCGTTCGTCGTCTCGAGGCTGTCACGGGGCAGGGCGCGCTTGCCTATCTTTCTGAACAGGATGAGCGAGTGAAGGCGCTGGCCTCGTCGCTGAAAGTTCAGCCGGGCGATGTTCTGTCGCGCGTTGAAGGCCTGCTGGACGAGCGCAAGAAGCTTGAGCGTGAGCTTGCCGATGCCCGCCGCAAACTCGCCATGGGCGGCGGCTCGGCGGATGCCGGCGCAAGCGACGTCAAGCAGGTCGCGGGCGTCAACTTCCTGGCAAAATCCATGTCTGGCATCGATGCCAAGGATTTGAAGGGTCTTGCCGATGAGGCCAAGGCTAATCTCGGCTCCGGCGTCGTGCTGCTGATTGCCGTTTCCGAAGACGGCAAGGCAAGTGCTGTTGCGGCCGTGACCGAAGATCTGACGGGCCGTTTCAGCGCCGTCGATATCGTCCGCACCGCTTCCGCCGCCCTCGGCGGCAAGGGTGGCGGCGGCCGCCCTGATATGGCGCAAGCCGGCGGCCCTGACGGCGCCAAGGCGCAAGATGCCATCGAAGCGGTGGCGGCGGCACTGGCTGCCTGATGCGAGAAAATTGAAGAGGGCGGGGCTTTTACCCCGCCTTTTTAATTACGGTTTCAAGCCGTCCGGCGCACAATAGTGGCCTATGCGGGCTTTCCCGTCTTATCCCGTCGCCTGCAAGTCCTTCGCTGCCTCTTCGTCAAGCTGGGCGGCGCGCTTGAAGGCCGGTCGGTCAGTGAGATGCGCCATGTATTCCAGAAACGCCGGGCGTTTTTCGATCGTGCCGAAATGCAGCCCCCAACCGACATGCGCGCCGACATAGACATCCGCGGCGGTAAAGAGATCACCGGCGATGAAGCGGTTTTCACTGACCGCGCGTTCGAGCGTATTCATCACATCCGCATAGCTGCCGCAGCCGGCCATGCGCAACTTCTCCTTGGACACTTCAAAACCCATGGCCTTCATGCTTGCCGCCATTTCCAGGGGGCCGGCGGCGAAAAACATCCAGCGGTAATAAAGGCCGCGCGCCTTCGGCGTCGGGGCAAGGTTTGCGCCCGGAAAGGCGTCAGCCAGATAAGCGCAGATCGCCGCCGCCTCGGTGACGATGGTATCGCCGTGCTTGATCGCCGGCACCTTCGCCATCGGGTTTATCAGCCGGTAGGCGGGCGATTTCATCGAGGTTTCGAAACCAAGTATTTCGGTCTTATAGGGAACGCCCACTTCCTCGAGCATCCATCGCGCAATGCGCCCGCGCGACATGGGATTGGTGTAGAAGATCAGTTCACTCATGCTTTTGCCTCCCCAAGCAAAATCGCCGAAGCATCGTGTAAAACCCAACAGAATTTCATGCCTGCGCTTCGCATTTTATGTCCGCAACATCCCTCGCATATTCCCTGGGGCCGCATGGACGTTACGGTGAATGGTTGACTGTGCCGGGCAAGTTATGTGCAAGTAGATGCTGTTTAATCTTAGTCTTATTGTTGTGCTGGCCCTAAACACGCGGAATCAAATTTGCGCCTAGTGCAACGGCTAATCAAGGTGCCGTGAACAAAAAAGAAACCTGGTATTGCGCCGGACTTCTTTCTCCTATTTCGGCGCCTCTGGCACTCGATGATGTTTGTTCGCTATCTAGTTGTCCATTTCGTTTCTACTGGACTGACGTTTCTTCTATACCGTGCAAATAAAAAACCCGGCGCTGAGGCCGGGTTTTGAAGTCTCGGGGAAAGCAGGCTTAAGCCGCCATCGCCTTCTTGAGGTTTTCGTCGATCTTGTCGAGGAAAGCGGTGGTGGAAAGCCAGGGCTGGTCCGGTCCGATGAGCAGCGCCAGGTCCTTGGTCATGAAGCCGCTTTCGACGGTATCGACGCAGACGGTTTCGAGCGTTGCCGCGAACTTTGCCAGTTCCGCATTGTCGTCCAGCTTGGCGCGGTGGGCGAGGCCACGGGTCCAGGCGAAGATCGAAGCGATCGAGTTGGTGGAGGTTTCCTGACCCTTCTGGTGCTGGCGGTAGTGGCGCGTGACTGTGCCGTGCGCAGCTTCGGCTTCGACCGTGCGGCCATCGGGCGACAGCAGAACCGAGGTCATCAGGCCGAGCGAGCCGAAGCCCTGGGCGACCGTGTCGGACTGAACGTCGCCGTCATAGTTCTTGCAGGCCCAGATGTAGCCGCCGGACCACTTCAGCGCGGAAGCGACCATGTCGTCGATGAGGCGGTGCTCATAGGTGATGCCGGCTTCGTCGAACTGCGCCTTGAACTCGGTCTGGTACACTTCCTCGAAGATATCCTTGAAGCGGCCGTCATAGGCCTTGAGGATGGTGTTCTTCGTGGAGAGGTAAACCGGCCACTTGCGCATCAGGCCATAGTTCATGGAGGCGCGGGCGAATTCGCGGATGGATTCGTCGAGGTTGTACATGGCAAGCGCCACGCCGGCGCTCGGGGCGTCGAAGACGTCTTTTTCGATGACCTGGCCGTCTTCACCGACGAACTTGATCGTCAGCTTACCCTTGCCGGGGAACTTGAAGTCGGTTGCCTTGTACTGGTCGCCGAAAGCGTGACGGCCGACGACGATCGGCTTCGTCCAGCCGGGAACGAGGCGCGGAACGTTCTTGCAGATGATCGGCTCGCGGAAGATGACGCCGCCCAGAATGTTGCGGATGGTGCCGTTCGGGCTCTTCCACATCTGCTTCAGGCCGAATTCCTCGACGCGCTGCTCATCGGGGGTGATGGTGGCGCATTTGATGCCGACGCCATGCTTCTTGATGGCGTGTGCCGCATCAACGGTGACCTGGTCGTTGGTGGCGTCGCGGTTTTCAACCGAGAGATCGTAATATTCGATGTCGAGATCGAGGTAAGGCAGGATCAGCTTGTCCTTGATCAGCTGCCAGATGATACGGGTCATTTCGTCGCCGTCGAGATCGACGACCGGATTGGCTACCTTGATCTTTGCCATGAATTCCTCACCTTCGAAGCTGTGGCGCCGGATGGCGCCGGTATCCGGAAAAATATCCGGTGCGGCTATAGCATCGCGCGCGCCTGAGGCAAAGCCATTGGGGGCGCTTTTTTGGCGCAGCGCAATAACGCTTTACGCATTGCCAAACCATAACGCCGGAATACAGTCAGGCGAATCGCTTCGCCCGTCTCTGGGCCTCTACCGGGATAACACCATGCGGAAAATTCTGCTTCTGACTGCCGCCGTCCTCTTTTCCCACAGCGCGCTCGCCGCCGGGCCGGCCGATCCCGTTCAGAAGGTGATGGATATCACCGTGAAGAACTGGTCCGGCGATGCGGAAAACTGGAAATATATTTTCGACGAGGACATGCTGACCAGCCTGTTCAGCAAGGATTTCGTCGCGCAATATCGCGAAGCGTCCAAAAAGCCGGCTTACGAGGCCGAAAGCGGTGAGACCGGCGATCCCTTCGGTTACGATGTCGTGACGAACTCGCAGGATGGCTGCCCGCTGGCCGATGTTTCCGTGACGCCGGGCGCGGTCAAGGACGGCGTGACGGACGTGACGGCGAAATTCAAGCTCTGGGCCTGCATGGATGAGGCGGAGATGAAGGCGACGGTTGACGAAGTTCATTTCGATGTCGTCGAGGAAGACGGCCGCCCTGTCATCAGCGATATTCACCGGGTTGGCGATGAGGGCAGGGATTCGCTGCGCGAAGAGATGGCAACGATCATCAAGGGAGAGCAATAAGGGGCGTCTTTGCCAGCGGGGCGGGTCCGAGCTTTCTCCGCGCCGGCTTTGATTTTGGCGTCGATCTGTGCCAGTGAAGCGCGCTTTAGCGCGTCGGGCTGAAAATCTATGCGACGCTTCAACAAACGGACAAAAGACGATGGCAGGCACAAACAGCGATCTCGAACTTGTGGCGGAAGGCCCGGCGATCATTCTCGTCGAACCGCAGCTTGGCGAAAATATCGGCATGGTGGCGCGGGCTATGGCCAATTTCGGCCTGGCCGAATTGCGGTTGGTCAATCCGCGTGACGGCTGGCCGAGCGAGAAGGCGCGCGCCGCGGCCTCCAAGGCCGACCACGTCATTGACGGAACAAAGGTGTTCGAGACGCTGGAAGAGGCGATCAAGGATCTCAATTTCGTCTATGCCACAACCGCGCGCGAGCGGTACGGTTTCAAGCCGGTGCGTGCGCCCGTTACTGCCGCCGATACGCTCAGGTCAAAATTCAAGGCTGGCGAAAAGACCGGCATCCTGTTCGGGCGCGAGCGCTGGGGCCTGACCAATGAGGAGGTGGCGCTGGCCGACGAGATCGTGACATTTCCGGTCAATCCCGCCTTTGCCTCGCTCAACATCGCACAGGCTGTGCTTCTGATGTCCTATGAGTGGATGAAGTCAGGCATGGACGATCTGGGAGAGACGCTGTTCCAGTCCGTCGAGCAGCGGCCTTCGACCAAGGAGCAGGTTTTCGGCCTGTTCGAACATATCGAGGAAGCGCTGGATGCGCGGGGTTATTTCCATCCGGCTGAAAAAAAGCCGAAAATGGTCGACAATCTGCGCGCCGTGCTGTCGCGACGCGGTTTTTCCGAGCAGGAGATCAGCGTTTTCCGCGGCGTGATCAATTCGCTCGACCGTTTCCCGCGGCAATGGCCGAAGAAGACGGGCCGGGCTGCAGGGCCGTCGGCTGAGGGAGCAGGGGAGAATGCTGAAGACGAGTGAGGCGGCGGCCGATGTGATGAAACCGGTGCTGGTGTTCGATTCCGGCATTGGCGGGCTTACCGTGCTGCGCGAGGCGCGCGTGCTGATGCCCGAGCGCGGTTTCATCTACGTGGCCGACGATGCGGGTTTTCCCTATGGCGGCTGGGAAGAGGAGGCGCTGAAAGCCCGTATTCTCTCGCTCTTCGAGACGCTGCTGCAGGATTACAGCCCCGAAGTCTGCATCATCGCCTGCAACACCGCCTTCACGCTTGCGGGTGCCGATCTTCGCGCCCGCTTTCCGGACATGACCTTCGTCGGCACCGTTCCCGCCATCAAGCCGGCGGCCGAGCGGACCCGCTCCGGCCTCGTTTCCGTGCTGGCGACGCCCGGCACCGTCAAGCGGGCCTATACGCGCGATCTCATCCAGTCCTTCGCCACGCAATGCCATGTTCGTCTTGTGGGGTCGGAAAATTTGGCGCGCATGGCGGAAAGCTGGATCAGAGGTGAACCCGTGCCCGACGAGGCGGTGCTGGCCGAAATCGAACCTTGCTTCATCGACAGCGATGGCAAGCGTACCGATATCGTCGTTCTCGCCTGCACCCATTACCCCTTCATGGCCAATGTGTTCCGCCGGCTGGCGCCATGGCCGGTGGACTGGCTCGATCCCGCCGAGGCGATTGCGAGGCGGGCCCGCCATCTGGTGCCGCTGCCACAGGATGCGGAGCATCCCGACGGTTTCGACTTTGCCGTCTTCACATCAGGCAAGCCGGATTTTGCCACGCGGCGGCTAATGCAGGGTTTCGGTCTCAGCGTTTCCGCTACCTGATCACCTGTTGCATTTTTGCATCGCCACTATTCGTCTTTTGCAATTCGAGATTGCGACCTCTTGTCGCGTCTGTTTTCCTGTGTAAGATGCATCTCGTCTGTAACCGCAAGAACTGGAGGCGTGGAATGAGCAATGACATGAATATGCGCCTTAATGGCATGTCAGGCCCCTTTGGCGTGATTGTCGGCGGTTATGTGATGCGAGGCATCTCCCTCCGATAAGGCTTATGGCCTGATTCCCCAGCCGTTTGGCATTTTCACTTCGTCTGACATGTGACTTGCGCGTCCGCGTGGCATGCGTGCTGCGCGCGTCGTTTCGTCCTGTCGTTTTCCATCGATAAAGGACCTGGCCGCTTTGCCGCGCCGGGATGGATTTCCCATGCAAAATGATCAACCATTGGTAGCATATGCGCTGCCGGATGCGGTGGACCGTCTGTTCGTCACATTCGGCGTCTGGAAGACCCTGAAGACGGTCGTCTTCGCGGCTGTCGTGCCACGCGCGCCGCCGACCGATCCTGCCGATCTGCCAGAGCGCCTTCTGGTCGATATCGGCCTTGACCCGTCGCGGGTGAAGCGGCGGCGGGATTGGGAGGTTCCTTACTGGGCGCCCCGGTTTTGATTGGCAAAGGCCTCTCCGGCAAAGAAATGTCGGGGAGGCTTCGTCGTCGAATTACGCCCGCTGGCAAACCACGAAATGCAGGCGGCCGCGACGCGATCTGCGAAAAATCCTGCTTGATGCGGAGTTTTTTCCGTGGCTTGCTCCCCCAATATGAGACAGGAGACTCATCATGCCGATAGAAAACTGGCTGGCCTTCGTGGCCGCATCTGCCATCATGCTCGCCATTCCGGGACCGACGATCCTTTTGGTGATTTCTTATGCGCTGGGCCACGGCCGCAACGCCAGCACGGCGACGGTGACGGGTGTGGCGCTCGGCGATTTCACCGCCATGACGGCCTCGATGCTGGGACTTGGCGCGCTGCTTGCCACGTCGGCTGCACTTTTCACCGGTCTGAAATGGATCGGTGCGGCTTACCTCATCTATCTCGGCATCAAGCTGTGGCGTTCGCCGGTTGGTGACGCGGCGGAAAACACGGGCGTGACGGGACGCGAAAAGCCGCTTAAAATCTTCCTGCACGCCTATATCGTCACGGCGCTGAACCCCAAGAGCATCGTATTCTTCGTGGCCTTCCTGCCGCAGTTTCTGGTGCCGACATTACCCTTCTGGCCGCAGGTGCTGATTTTCGAAGCGACCTTCCTGGTGCTTGCCACCGTGAATGCGGCGCTTTATGGACTTCTGGCAAGTGCCGCCCGTAATACGATCCGCAAGCCGAAGGTTCAGCGCATCGTCAACCGTACGGGCGGCGGTCTCCTTGTTGGCGCCGGTCTCATTGCCTTTGGCTGGAAGAGGGCGGTCGCGCCGTAAGGCACATCTCGATCGCCTGAAATTCGGACATAACAAAATGGCATTGCCGCATATATTTCTCGCCCTGATCACCGTGTTTTTGTGGGGCTTCAACTTCGTTGCCATCAAGATCGGGGTTACGGACATGCCGCCCCTGTTTCTGACGGGGGTGCGTTATCTTGTTGCGGCGGTGCCCCTGGTGTTCTTCCTGCCGAAACCCAATGTGCCGTGGCGACATATGGTCGTTTACGGCATGGCGATGGGTTTCGTGCAGTTCGGCCTGCTTTATCCCGCCATCAAGCTCGGCCTGCCGGCCGGTCTTGCGTCGCTCGTCATGCAGTCGCAGGCTTTCTTCACGCTGGCGCTTGCCGTGGTGTTTCTGGGCGAACGGCCGTTGCCGTCGCAGATTCTTGGCGCACTCATCGCTTTTGGTGGGCTGGCGGTCATCGGTGTGGAGCGCATGACGGCGGCAGGGTTGGTGCCGCTTCTGATGGGCGTCGGTTCCGCGATTGCGTGGGCCTGCGGTAACATCGTCAATCGCCGCATCGGGCAGGTCAATGCGGTGTCCTTCATTGCCTGGACCAGCCTTGTGCCCGTTCTGCCGCTGATCCTGCTTTCACTGGTCGTGGAAGGGCCGGAAGCGATTGCCGAAGGAGTGATCAATGCGACGCCGACCATGGCTCTCGTGGTGATCTATATGGCCTATGGTGCAACCATCGTCGGCGCGGGCATCTGGAGTTATCTGCTTCTGCGGTATCCCGCCGGAACGGTGGCGCCGTTTTCGCTGCTGGTGCCTGTTGTCGGGTTCATCAGCGCCTATCTGGCTTTTGCAGAACACATCACCGTTTTCGAAATCATCGGTGCGGCGCTGGTCATTCTCGGGCTGGCACTTAACGTCTTCGGTCGGCGCATCGGCATTGCACGCTTCTGGGTCAGGTCTCCGCAGGGCTGAGCGTGAATTGCCTGTGCATTATCGGCACGGATGAGACGCAAGAGCCGATTTTTTGGTAAAGAGCATGTTCGGCCGTCCTCTAGGGAATCGGCCGGTTGAGATGCAGCACGAGGAATGGAACATTGCAGGTCGGTATCGACATGGGGACCCTATCGGGCGGGCAGCAGGCCAAGCTCGATATCGAGGAATTGCTTGCGACGCGTTTGCTGGTGCAGGGCAATTCCGGTTCCGGCAAGTCGCATCTGCTGCGGCGGCTGCTGGAGCAATCGGCGCCATGGGTGCAGCAGGTCATTATCGATCCCGAGGGCGATTTCGTCACGCTTTCCGACAGGTTCGGCCATGTGGTGGTCGATGGCGAGCGCACGGAAGCCGAGCTGGCAGGTATTGCCAACCGCATCCGCCAGCACCGTGTCTCCTGCGTGCTGACGCTGGAAGGGTTGGATATCGAGCAACAGATGCGGGCCGCCGCCGCCTTCCTCAACGGCCTGTTCGATGCGGACCGTGAATTCTGGTATCCCGTACTTGTCGTGGTAGACGAGGCGCAGATGTTTGCGCCCTCCGTCGCCGGCGAGGTGACTGAGGATGCGCGCAAGGCGTCGCTGGGCGCCATGACCAATCTGATGTGCCGCGGCCGTAAACGCGGTCTTGCCGGCGTCATCGCCACGCAGCGCCTCGCCAAGCTTGCCAAGAACGTCGCGGCGGAAGCCTCGAACTTCCTGATGGGCCGAACCTTCCTCGATATCGACATGGCGCGTGCCGCCGATCTGCTCGGCATGGACCGTCGCCAGGCGGAAATGTTCCGTGATCTCCAGCGTGGCAATTTCGTGGCGCTCGGGCCGGCGCTGTCGCGCCGTCCGCTGCCAATCGTCATCGGGGCGGTGGAAACCTCGGCGCGGTCCTCTTCACCGAAGCTGATGCCGCTACCGGATGCCCCGCAGGATGTCGAAGACCTTATCTTCACGCCTGATCCGGAAGAGTTCACGCGCGCAGCCGTGCGCCGTACACCCCCCGCGCCGCGTCCGACCACCGATATTCTGGCAGAGCTCTCCCGTTCCACACCCGCTGCCGTTGGCCCTTCACCGGAGCAGTCGCCGCGTGCAGGCCAGCCGGAGATGACACCGGAGGAGCGTGAGGAAAAGATCGGGGCGGTTCTCGTCGAAATTCTCGACGACCCGCAATCGGCCTATCGCACGGATGCCGTGCTTTATCAGGATTTTCTGGTGCGCGCCCGCATGCGCCGCATTCCCGGCACCCCGATGACGCTTCCCGAATTCCGCCGACAGGTGGCGATTGCCCGCTCCGGCGTGGATGCGGCGATGGCGGCAAGCGAAGGCTGGGAGAAAGCGCTGGAATTGTCGATGTCGGTCTCCGACGATCTGCAGGGTGTTTTCCTGCTGCTGGTCAAGGCCGCACTTGGTGAAGAGCCCTGCCCCTCGGATGCCCGCATCGCCCGCGCCTATGGCACCCATTCCGCCCGCCGCGCCCGGCGGCTTCTCGGTTATTTCGAGGAGAAGGAGCTTGTGGTGGTGCATGCCGATTTCTCCGGCAAGCGCATCGTGGCGTTTCCCGATCTCGACGCGAAGACCGCACCCGGCGATGCGGATGCGGCTGAGGATGATGCCAGACTGGCAGCAGAGTGAGGTTGCGGCAGGTTTCCCTGCCGCTTGCCGTTGGAAGCTTTACTCGATGGCCTTTTCTTCCTTCCGCGTCGCGATCAGCGAACCGATAATGCCGGTTGCGAGGATGGCGACGGTGACGCCGAGAGAGACGGCGGGCGGGATCTTGGCGATGCCGAGCATGTCTGCCACGAAAATCTTCGAACCGACAAAGACCAGAACCGCAGCCAGCGCGTATTTCAGATAAGCGAAGCGGTGGATGAGGGCGGCGAGCGCAAAATAGAGGGCGCGCAGGCCGAGGATCGCGAAGATGTTCGAGGTATAGACGATAAACGGATCGGTGGTGATCGCGAAGATCGCCGGGATCGAATCGACCGCGAAGATGAGGTCGGCGATTTCGACCATGATGAGCGCCAGGAAGAGCGGCGTCACGAAGGTTTTCAGCTTGCCGGTGGCCTCATCGGTTTCCTTGACGAAGAATTTCTCGCCATGCAGCCTGTTTGTCACCGGAAGGTGGCTGCGCAGGAATTTCAGGATGCGGTTATTGCCGATATCCGATTCATCATGGTCGGACGAAAACAGCATCTTGAGGCCGGTGAAGACGAGGAAGGCCGCGAAGAGATAAAGCACCCAGTGGAAGTTTTCGACGATGGCAGCACCGCCGGCGATCATGATGCCGCGCAGAACGATCACGCCGAGGATACCCCAGAGCAGCACGCGGTGCTGATATTGGCGGGGAATGGCGAAATAGGAGAAGATCATGGCAATGATGAAGATATTGTCCATCGCCAGGCTTTTTTCGACAACGAAGCCGGTGACATATTCCATCGCCGACTGTTCGCCGGATTGATACCAGATCCAGCCGCCAAAGGCCAAGCCGATGACGATATAAAAGCCCGACATCAGCAGGCTTTCACGAACGCCGATTTCCTTGGAGTTTTTGTGCAGCACGCCGAGATCGAGCGCGAGCAGGCCAAGCACGAGGGAAATGAAGACAGCCCACATCCATGTGGGGGTGCCGAGAAAATCCGATAGAAGAAAGTCCATCAGTCAACCTTTAGCCGGACGAGGTTGGCTTTACGGATGGGGAACGTGCGTCAAAAATATACGTGGCCCCAACCTTAACAAACTCGACATCACGTGTTGTCCGGTAACACGCCAGAGGGGCCCGAGTTCTGATCACGACGAAGAGATGGGTGGGCACTGTCGCTTTTCAAGAGGATACTTCATAAAAAAGCGAAAGGGCTTGTTTGACAAAACCGTGAAAGCTCTGTAGAAGCCGCCCCAACGCCGGGCAGTGATGTCCGGTGTGTTTTGTTGACTGCCCTGCAGTTTAAGAACTGACGTTCGGCGGTCAATATCACCGACATGTCCCGTGGTTTCTCCATTTGCATGTGAGAAGCCTGTCAGAGGCCCTGAAACGGGCCTCAGAGGAGGGCGTGTTTCCTTAAACCGGTCTGGCAACAGATCGGTATAACCTTTTGAGAAGGAAATACGATGAGCAAGCGCGAATCGGCTAAGTATAAAATTGACCGCCGCATGGGCGAAAACATCTGGGGCCGTCCGAAGTCCCCGGTTAACCGCCGCGAATACGGCCCGGGCCAGCACGGCCAGCGCCGCAAGGGTAAGATGAGCGACTTCGGCACGCAGCTGCGCGCCAAGCAGAAGCTCAAGGGCTACTACGGCGAACTGCGCGAAAAGCAGTTCCGCGCCACTTTCGACGAAGCAAACCGTCGCAAGGGTGACACTTCCGAAAACCTGATCGGCCTGCTCGAGTCGCGTCTGGACGCCATCGTCTACCGCGCCAAGTTCGTTCCGACCGTTTTCGCATCGCGCCAGTTCATCAACCATGGCCACGTCACGGTTAACGGCGTTCGCGTCAACATCGGTTCCTACCGCTGCAAGCCGGGCGACGTCATCGAAGTTCGCCAGAAGTCCAAGCAGCTGGTTACGGTTCTCGAAGCCGTTCAGCTCGCAGAGCGCGACGTTCCGGACTACATCGAAGTTGATCACAACAAGATGGTTGCGACCTATGCTCGCGTTCCTTCGCTCTCCGACGTTCCGTACCCGGTCGTCATGGAACCGCATCTGGTCGTCGAATTCTACTCGCGTTAATCGACGCGTTTCAGTATTCAGAAAGCCGCCCTTCGGGGCGGCTTTTTTGTTGGTTGGGGAAGGCTTTGCATGCAAGACATTCAGGGTATCGTCGATTCCATCTATGACAGCATGCTGCCGAGATTGGGTGAGGGGAAGGTTGCGGATTACATTCCCGAACTCGCCAAGGTCGATCCCAACCAGTTCGGCATTGCCATCACCACTGTCGATGGAACCACCTATACGGCCGGCAATGCGCTAACGCCGTTTTCGATCCAGAGCATTTCCAAGGTCTTCATGCTGACGCTGGCGCTCGGCAAGGCCGGTGAGACGGTGTGGAACCGGGTAGGGCGCGAGCCTTCAGGCTCTTCCTTCAACTCCATCGTCCAGCTGGAGCACGAGCACGGAATCCCACGCAATCCCTTCGTCAATGCCGGCGCCATCGTGGTGACCGATATCGTGCTTGCCGGCCACCAGCCGCGCGAGGCTATCGGCGAGCTTCTGCGTTTCGTGCGTTATCTCGCGGATGACGATACGATCAGCATTGACGACACGGTGGCGAAATCCGAGCAGGCGACGGGGTTCCGCAATTTTGCGCTCGCCAATTTCATGCGCTCCTTCGGCAATCTGCACCATCCCGTGGAATATACGCTCGGCGTTTATTTCCACCAGTGCGCGCTGTCGATGACCTGCGCGCAGCTTTCCCGCGCCGGGCTGTTTCTTGCCAATCGTGGCCGCAACCCGCTGACGGGGCATACAGTTGTGTCGGACCGGCGGGCGCGGCGTATCAATGCGCTGATGCTGACCTGCGGCCATTATGACGGATCGGGCGATTTCGCCTATCATGTCGGCCTGCCGGGCAAGAGCGGTGTCGGCGGCGGCATCATGGCGGTGGCGCCGGGCAAGGCTTCGATCGCCGTCTGGTCGCCGGGTCTCAACAAGGTCGGAAACTCGGCGCTCGGGTCACAGGCGCTGGAATTGCTGGCAACGAAAACCGGCTGGTCGGTATTCGGGGCTTGATCTTGCCGGCGGATGGGGGCATTGCCTGCATGAAGAACGGCAGTCGTGCCGGAGCGAGCGGATGATGAACATTCTCACCAGGATCGATGACATCGCGGAGAAGGTCGGGGCAGATCAGGAACCGCCGGAAGAGAGCGGTAACTCGCACCCGCTGTTCGACAACGCGCCGCGCTCGGTCTCGTTCAACAAGCTGCGCAAGCGGCTGCTGCGCAACGTCCGCCAGGCCTTTGAAGATTTCGGCATGCTGAAGGGCCAGAAGCGCTGGCTGGTCGGCCTTTCCGGCGGCAAGGACAGTTACGGTCTTCTGGCGCTGCTGCTCGATCTCAAATGGCGCGGCCTTTTGCCGGTGGAACTGGTCGCCTGCAATCTCGATCAGGGCCAGCCGAATTTTCCAAAGCATGTCCTGCCGGAATATCTGGCGAAGATCGGTGTGCCCCATCGCATCGAATATCGCGACACCTATTCGGTGGTGAAGGAAAAGGTGCCGTCCGGCGGCACCTACTGTTCGCTCTGTTCGCGGCTCAGGCGCGGTAATCTCTACCGCATCGCGCGGGAGGAGGGTTGCGACGCGCTGCTGCTCGGCCATCACCGCGAGGATATTCTCGAAACCTTCTTCATGAACTTCTTCCATGGCGGCCGTCTGGCCGGCATGCCGGCGAAGCTTTTGAATGACGAGGGCGACCTGATGGTCATGCGCCCGCTCGCCTATTGCGCCGAGGAAGATATGGCGAAATTCGCGGCGGCGATGGAATTCCCGATTATTCCCTGCGACCTCTGCGGCTCGCAGGACGGGCTTCAGCGCAATGCCATGAAGGAGATGCTGGCCGACATCGAGCGGCGTATGCCGGGCCGCAAGGACGTGATGCTGAGGGCGCTTGCCCATGTCAATCCGTCGCATCTGCTCGATCCCAAGCTTTTTGATTTTTCGGCGCTTTCTGTCACCGGGGCGTCACCTGAAGAGCGTAGGGAGGCCAACTCCCCCTTATGAAGAAGCGCCCCGCCCGATGACCCTTTCCGACAAAGATATCGATTTTCTTATTTCCACCGTTGCCGCTGCCGGCGCAAATGAAATTCTTCCCCGCTTCCGAAACCTGAGCGCCGGTGCGATCTCCGAAAAGACCTCGGCCGTCGATCTGGTCACCGAGGCCGATGTTCTGGCGGAAAAGGCGATCACCGCTGCTCTCCTTCAGCGATTTCCGAAGGCCCATATCGTCGGCGAAGAGGCCTATGAGACGGACCAATCCGTCATTCCAGCCCTTGCCGATGCGCCGCTTGCCTTCGTGATCGATCCCATCGACGGCACTTTCAATTACGCTTCCGGTTTTCCCGCTTTCGGCACGCTGCTTGCGGTCACCGTCAAGGGCGAGACGGTGGCGGGCATCATCCACGATCCTGTCATGGGCGATACCATCGTTGCCCTGAAAGGCGAGGGCGCGTTTCTCAACCGCAGGAACGGTTCGCAGGCGAAGCTCAGTGTTGCCGATCCCGCGCCATTGTCCGATATGGTCGGCATCTTTTCCTGGGGCCACAGCCATCAGGATCGCCGGCCGGTGATTGCCGCCAATATGGCCAAGATCAAGATGGCGCTGTCGCTCAACTGCTCGGCACATGAATATTGGCTCGCCTCGGCCGGCAAGCTGCATTTCATCGGCCATGAAAAGCTGATGCCGTGGGATCATCTCGCCGGCGTGCTCATTCATCAGGAGGCGGGTGGCTACACGGCCCGTTTCGACAATACGCCCTATCGGCCGGGACAAACGGAGGGCGGCATCCTATCCGCCCCCGACAAGGAAAGCTGGAAGATGCTGCGACGGGAAATCGTCGCCTTATAACATCACGCCCAAATAGAAGGATATCGCCCATGGCTCTCGAACTCGACATCGCCTCTCTTGCCAATGCGCTTCAGGAGGCGGCGGCAGTGGAAATCTTACCAAGGTTCCGCAATCTGGGCGAAGGCGATGTACGGATGAAGACCGAGGCGATAGACCTCGTCACCGAGGGCGACGAGGCCGCCGAGCGGTTGATCCGCGCCCGCGTTCAGGAGATCATGCCTGACGCCCTGTTCATCGGTGAAGAGGCGGTGGCGGCGGATGCCTCGCTGCTCGGCAAGCTTGCCGATGCCGATCTGGCTGTGGTGGTCGATCCCATCGACGGCACCTATAATTTTGCTTCCGGCCTGCCGCTCTTCGGCGTGATGATGAGCGTCATTTCCAAGGGCGAGACCGTTGCGGGGCTGATCTTCGACCCCATGGGCAACGACTGGGCGATTGCCGAAAAGGGCTCCGGCGCATGGCTGTGCAGCGCCGATGGTTCGCAGACGCAGATGTCGGTCGTGCCGGCGCCGGAACTGTCGCAGATGGTCGGCATCGCCAATACCGGCTATTTCGAGGTGGAAACACGGCGCAAGATCCTGATGAATCTGGCGGATGTGCGGCTCTTCACCAGCTACCGTTGTGCTGCGCACGAATATCGCCTGTTCTGCGGCGGCCACATGCATTTCCTGATGTACAACAAGCTGATGCCCTGGGACCATCTGGCCGGCACGCTGCTGTCGCAGGAAGCGGGCGCCTATGCGGCGCGCCTCGACGGCTCCCCCTATCTGCCGAGCCATGTGGATGGCGGGCTGCTGCTTGCGGATGACCAGCAGACATGGGAGCTGCTGCGGGAGAAGATTTTTACGGTTTGAGGTGGCGTGACAAGGTTGCGGCTTGATGGTGGACATCATCTACCTCACCTCCGTCATCCTCGCCCTTGAGGCGAGGATCCACAGGCGGTCGAAGCGATGGATCCTCGGGTCAAGCCCGGGGATGACGCCAAGAGTGGGGAATGGGTGCTGAAACTGGCCGACGCTGAGTGTTACGCCAGCCGTCAATCAAACAAAAAGGGCGCGGAACAGAATTCCGCGCCCTTTTCTTTTTCAACCGGTGTTACCGTGTCGGCTTGTTATGCGCCTGAAACAGCATGCCCTTTTCGCCGATCAGCACGAAGATCAGGCCGATGATGGAGACCACGAAAAAGCCTGCCACCATGGGCAGCGCAGTGCCGTTAAACGCCTGGCCGATGGCCGCACCGATCAGCGAACCGCCCACGGTTCCCATGAAACCGATAACGGAAGAGGCGGTGCCGGCGACATGGCCGAGCGGCTCCATGGCGAGCGAGTTGAAGTTCGAGCCGATCCAGCCGAACTGGAACATGGCAAGCGCAAAGAACACGATGAAGATGGCGAAAGGCATCGGCTCCGGCCCCAGCACCTGCACCACCAGCCAGACGAAGGTGATGGCGATGAAGCCCAGCAGCGATCCGTGCGACAGCTTGCGCATGCCGAACCGGCCGACCAGCCTGGCGTTGATGAAGGATGAGAAGGCCATGAACAGGGCAACGCCCGCAAAGGCCGCCGCAAACCATGCGCCAAGGCCGTATATGCCCTTATAGACCTGCTCAGCCGAGTTGATGAAGCCGAACAGCGCGCCGAAGATGAAGGTGCTGGAAAGCGTATAACAGAGCGCGATACGGTTGGTGAGCACGATCTTGAAGCCGCCAAGGATCGAACGAGCCGTGAAAGGCCTGACGTCATCAGGATGCAGGGTTTCCGGCAGGCGGAAATACATCCAGGCCGTCACGATGGCAGCAATTCCGGCCATGAAGGCGAAGATCAGGTGCCAGTTGCCGAAAAAAAGCACGATCTGACCGGTGCCGGGCGCGATGACCGGAACAACCATGAAGACCATCATGATCAGCGACATGACTTCCGCCATCTGGCGGCCGCCATAGATATCGCGCACGATCGAGATGGTGATGACGCGCGTTGCTGCCGAACCGATGCCCTGAATGAAGCGCAGGAACAGCAGGCCCGCAAAGGACGGCACGAAGACGACGGCAACGGCTGAAACGATGTAGATCGCAAGGCCGAAAAGCATTGGCTTGCGACGTCCGAAACGGTCCGAGATCGGTCCGTAGACGAGCTGGGCTATGCCCAAGCCGAGAAGATAGGTGGAGATGACGTACTGGC
Organism: Agrobacterium sp. ST15.13.013; assembly: GCF_027956525.1. NCBI lineage: Bacteria > Pseudomonadati > Pseudomonadota > Alphaproteobacteria > Hyphomicrobiales > Rhizobiaceae > Agrobacterium > Agrobacterium sp. ST15.13.013. Next base: position 41,146 of record NZ_JAQKGP010000017.1, on the reverse strand, counting down.
GATGGTTCTCATTTTCCACGCCCAGCGAGGCGCCGATTTCCTGAAGACCGGGTAGCATGATGTCGATGGCGAGCGCATTCATTGCCATCAGCATGGCTGCCAGCGCAATGAATTCCGTACGCCCCATCGAGCCTGCGCGCGAAGCGGTGGATTGTGAAAGTTCTGTCACAGGATTGCCCCAAAAAGAACGGCAAAGGCGTTGCATGAAGCAACGCCTGGCATAAATTTCTGACAATCAGGGTGGGCCGGATGAACCGGCCGAAATCAGGCCGCGCCGCGGACGCTGATACCCTGTTCTTGGAAGTGGCTCTGCAACTCGCCCGACTGGAACATCTCTCTTACGATGTCACAGCCGCCGACGAATTCGCCCTTGACGTAGAGCTGCGGGATGGTCGGCCAGTTGGAATAGTCCTTGATGCCCTGACGGATGTCCGCATCGGCAAGCACGTTGACGCCCTTGTAGTCGACGCCGAGATAATCGAGGATCTGTACCACCTGGCCGGAAAAACCGCATTGCGGAAATTGCGGGGTGCCCTTCATGAAAAGAACGATGTCGTTGCTCTTCACTTCGCTGTCGATCATGTCGTGAATGCCGCTCATAGGCCTATTCCTTTCACATGCGGTTCAAGGCCGCTGCTTTCTGTTAGCCTCTAAATAACATGTCGCGCCGTGATTTCCACCCGGGGGAGCGTAAAAAATGCGTCTCGATGGCATGGCGTGACGGGGGAAATCCGGCCTGCGGCTTTTTATTTATACCGCTGCCGGCTGCGGGCAGCGGCGGTGCGCTTTTTGCTGACCTGTTTCCGGGCGGGTTTCGGTTTGACGGCGGCCTTGATTGCGGCTTCCAGCACGGAACCGAGGATACCGCCGGCCGCAGAGCCAGTACTTTTCGTCCGGCGCGTGCGGCGTGTCTTGCGGATGCCGGATTTGGTAAGCACTTCGGCGAGAGCGCCTTTGACGACGCCGTTGAGCAATTGATCGACGATGCCAGACAAATTTCCCTCACCGATAAATAAATCATATTTCTGTCGCGTTTTTTACTATACGTGCATCGCCCACTGTATCAAGCGATCCTTTCGGGTGTCTCCAGCCTGAAGGTCTATGCATGCCAGCCGTCAAGTCACGACTTGTTCTTTATTTTCCCGGTTTCGATCCGCTCGATGCGGCCGCCCATCATCTGCGTTACCAGCGGGCGGCGGCGCTCGCCGGCAAAACCTGGGATGTGGATTACACGGTGGGGCCGCTGGAAAATGCACCCGGGGGCGAGACTTTCACGGTGGAGGCCGCGGCGGGCGACTGGCGGACGCGCTCCGACATTTTCGTTTACGACCATAATGCGGTAATATCGCAATTGCGCGATGCGCCGGTCTGGCGGCAGATCTGGCTGGGCTTCAAGGCCGGGGCAGGCATTGTCAGTGAGGGCGGTGCGGCGCGTTATTTCCGCCATGCCTGGCGTTTTGGCCTGTTCTTCATCTTCCCGTTCCTGCTGATGCTTGTCGGTGGCGCGCTTGCGGCGACTATCGCCCTTTCGCCCTGGCTTTTCGCTTTACCGCTCTGGCTCTTTGCGATCAGCCTTCCCGCCGCCGCCCTGTTTTTCCTAAAGGCTTTCCTGCCGTTTACGGAGCGGTTTCACACGCTGCATCTTTATGCAGACTGGCGATTCGCGCTTGCGGTCGGCCGTGATGAGCCGATTGCCCGCGACTGGATCGAGGAGAGGGCAGCACTTGTTCTGACGGCGCTGGAGCAGCCTTCGGATGAGGTTCTGGTGGTTTCCCATAGTATGGGCGCCAGCCTTGCGCTTGCCACGATCGGCCGCGTGCTGGAGCAGAAACCGGATGCGCTGGATGGCCGGACACTGTCTTTCGCGACGCTGGGCGGCGCGGCTTTGCAATGCGCGTTCCTGGCGAGCGCTGAACGGCTTCGTCAAAGCGTAGGCATAATAGCGCGTCACGCCGAGGTGACATGGTTCGACATCCAGTGTCTCACCGATCCGATCCATCTTTATCGCTGCAATACGGTTGCCCTGACCGGTCACGGCGATGCGCCGCAGCCGAAGATCGTGCCGATCCGCTTCAAGCATTCGCTTTCGCCGGAGCGCTATAAGAAGAACAAGCGCAACTTCCTGCGCATGCACCGGCAATATGTTCTGGGGCCGGATCGCAGATCCGGTTACGATTTTACCCTGCTGACGGCAGGCCCTTTGCCGGCCGCCTCCTTCGCCGATCTGGATTCGCAGACACCGCCTGTTCTGTAAGCGGCATCCAATCCTTATATCGGACATGAAAAAGGCCCGCGTGAGAGTGTCACGCGGGCCTTTGATTTATTCAGCAGATTTCACGCTCTGCCGCAGATGGGACAGAGACGGATTGTTACCGGAGCCGCTTTCACGGGAGCAATCATTCGGGAGCGGAGGTCTGCAGGGCAAGGGCATGCAGAACGCCGCCCATATTGCCCTTCAGTGCGTCATAGACCATCTGGTGCTGCTGCACGCGGGTCTTGCCCTTGAACGCATCTGCAACGACTTCTGCCGCGTAATGGTCGCCGTCACCGGCCAGATCGCGGATCGTGACCTTTGCCCCGGGAATTCCCGCCTTAATCATGTCTTCAATGTCGCCGGGTTTCATGGGCATGGTGTTTCTCCTTAATTCATTCTGCGGCGAGCAAAGTTTCGCCATCCATGAATTGAGGGAACCACGATTCATAGGCCAAGTGCAATTCTTTAATCTCGACTGCCCGCGCCGTGCCCAGCTTTACGCTCGCACCGCCGGTAACGCCGATGACCGGGCAGGAAACGCCCGCTGCCTTCGCCGCTGTCTGCACCTCGTCGAGATCGGCCTTTTTGACCGTCATGACGTAGCGGCCCTGATCTTCGCCATAGAAGGTGAGAACCGGATTGTGACCTTCGACCGCGTCGATGGTCGCGCCGATGCCCGACGAGATCGCCATTTCGGCAACCGCAAGCGCGAGACCGCCCGAGGAGCAATCGTGAACGGCGGTGGCAAGACCATCGGTGATCAGGCTGCGAACGAAATCGCCGTTCCTCTTTTCGGCGGCCAGATCGACATGCGGCGCAGGGCCATCGATGCGGCCGTGGACGTCACGCATGTAAACCGACTGGGCGATGTGGGTGCCGAGGCCGGCAGGAGCGCCGACAAGCAGCACCACTTCGTCAGCGGCGGCGAAACGGATGCGCGCCATGCGGCCCCAATCCTTCAGGAGGCCAACGCCGCCGATGGTGGGGGTGGGCAGGATCGCCTGACCGTTGGTTTCGTTATAGAGCGAGACGTTGCCGGAAACGATCGGGAATTCCAGTACCCGGCAGGCTTCGCCGATGCCCTTGATGGCATGAACCAACTGGCTCATGATCTCGGGCTTTTCCGGGTTGCCGAAGTTCAGGTTGTCGGTGGCCGCGAGCGGCAGAGCGCCGGTTGCGGTGATGTTGCGCCAGCATTCGGCAACGGCCTGCTTGCCGCCTTCGAAAGGATCGGCCTCGACATAACGCGGTGTGACGTCGGAGGAGAAGGCGAGCGCCTTCTTATCATGGCCTTCGACGCGAACCACGCCGGCGTCGCCGCCGGGAAGCTGCAGGGAATTGCCCTGGATCAGCGTGTCATACTGTTCGTAGACCCAGCGGCGCGAGGAGTTGTTGGCCGAACCGACCAGCGATACCAGCGCATCGGCGATATCGGCGGCGGGAACGTCGTTTTCCGAAAGCGGCGCAGGCACCTTGGCAGGCGTCCACGGGCGGTCATATTCCGGAGCCTGATCGCCCAGTTCCTTGATCGGCAGGTTGGCGACTTCCTCGCCATTGTGCAGCACGCGGAAACGCAGATCGTCGGTGGTCTTGCCGACGATGGCGAAATCCAGACCCCATTTGACGAAGATCGCCTTGGCGACTTCTTCCTTGGAAGGTTCGAGAACCATGAGCATGCGCTCCTGGCTTTCCGAGAGCATCATTTCGTAAGCCGTCATGCGCTCTTCGCGCACCGGTACGGCGTTCAAGTCAAGCTCAATGCCGAGATCGCCCTTGGCGCCCATCTCGACGGCCGAGCAGGTGAGGCCGGCGGCGCCCATGTCCTGAATGGCGATGACCGCACCTGTTTTCATCAGCTCAAGGCAGGCTTCCAGCAGGCACTTTTCGGTGAAGGGATCGCCGACCTGAACGGTCGGGCGCTTTTCTTCGATGGATTCGTCGAATTCGGCGGACGCCATGGTCGCACCGCCGACGCCGTCGCGGCCGGTTTTTGCACCAAGATAAACGACCGGCAGGCCGACGCCCTTGGCTTCCGAGAGGAAGATCGCGTTGGATTTGGCAAGACCGGCGGCAAAGGCATTGACGAGGATGTTGCCGTTATAACGCGGATCGAATTCCACTTCGCCGCCAACCGTCGGCACGCCGAAGGAATTGCCGTAACCGCCGACACCGGCGACGACGCCGGCCACGAGGTGGCGGGTCTTCGGATGATCCGGCGCGCCGAAACGTAGGGCGTTCATGGCGGCAATCGGGCGCGCTCCCATGGTGAAGACGTCACGCAGGATACCGCCGACGCCGGTCGCCGCGCCCTGATAGGGCTCGATATAGGACGGATGGTTGTGGCTTTCCATCTTGAAGACGACGCAGTCGCCATCGTCGATATCCACCACGCCGGCATTTTCACCCGGACCCTGAATGACGCGCGGTCCCTTGGTCGGCAGGGTCTTCAGCCACTTCTTGGAGGACTTGTAGGAGCAGTGCTCGTTCCACATGGCCGAGAAGATGCCAAGCTCGGTAAAGCTAGGCTCCCGTCCGATCAGGTCGAGGATACGCTGGTATTCGTCGGGCTTCAGCCCGTGGGATGCAACGAGTTCCGGGGTGATCTTGATGGAGTTTGAAATCGACATAGGTCTCACGCGGTTCGAGCCGAGGAAAGTTTCCGGTTCTTTAGCGCAAGAGGCTCAAAGGTGCGACAGGAAAATGCGCTGTTTTACCCGCAAAACGCCGCTTTGTTGGCTTCTTCAGAACTTGTATCCGACCATCAGGCCGACGCGGGTGAGCCCGTCATTGGGGCCGTCGCATAGATTGGCGTGGGAGGCGTGTTCGATCTGGGTCGAAATATTCCAGCTGTTGTCGAAGCGATATCCGATAGCGGCATATTCATGAAAAAGCAGGTGGCAACCGAATTCCGCTCCCGTTTCGCCCGGGCCGTTTCTCAGTTTGCCATCGTGCCACAGGCCGCCAAAGCCGAGGTCGACGAAAATTTTCGGATTGAGGTCGAAGGTCCAGTTGACGCCGCCATAAACGGTGTTCGCTTCACCCTCTGTGCTGATTTCCGCGCCCAGATGCAGGCGGGGCCGGGCAAGCTTTTCACCAAGTGTGACGGCCGAGGCGCCGGCGAAGGGATCAAAGTAGGCGGTGAAGGCCGGGAATACGCCATCTTCGCCGCCGCCATCACGATTTGAGAGTGAAGTGGTAATCCCAAACCGCAATTCATCAAAGACAGCGCCGTCCGCGGCGGCGGCCGGCACTAGGCTGAGGAGGAGGTATGCTGCAAACATCGTCGCCAGCAAGAAGAACACCCTGGCATTTTTCAATCCGACTGCTGCCATCGAATCATTCCTCGCTGTGAATTCTGCAAAGGATGGCAGGTTTGGCGGTGCGGTAAATGATCAGTTACTGAATTAGGCAGGGTGTTGCAGGAAAGACTCTGTGCGCCGGTGTTTACGCCACGCTTTCATAGCCGGCGGAGCCGTTATCCAGCAGATGGCGGAGGATGCCGAAGGCATGGGTCAGCTCCTCGCGGGTGGAAGGCCCGGAAAAACTGATGCGAACGCGGTGGAAAACCTTGTCCGTCCGCCCGGCCTTGAATTCGTCCTCGTCATCGATCAGCACCCCTTCCTTCATCGCCGCATTGCGGAAGGTGCCGGAAAGCCAGGGTTCGGGCAGCCTCAGCCACAGGAAGGCGATATCGGGCAGAGAGTTGAAATCCAGCCCGGTAAATACCTGTCTGGCGATTGCCTCGCGTTGATTGATCTCGGTTATACAATCTTTGCGGATATCGTCTGCGTCGCCGCTATTGACGAGGCGTGCATTCAGTTCGGCCAGCATGAAGGGCAGGCCGCCGGTCAGCATCGAGTGGGAAATGCGGATGCGTGAGGAATATTGTGCGGGACAGGCGACCCAGCCGCCGCGCACGCCGGCGGCGACGGATTTCGACAGGCCGCCAACCACAAAGGTGATATCGGGTGCGAACTCGGCGATCAGCGGGATCGCCTCGCGCGTCATCGCGCCATAAAGATTGTCCTCGACGATCCAGACACCATATCGGCGGGCGATGTCCGCAATCGCGCGGCGGCGGTCTTCCGGAAGGGTGGCGCAGGTCGGGTTCTGGCCGGCCGACATCAGAAAGATCATCTTGGGATGCTGCTGGGCGCAGACCCGCTCAAAATCCTCGGGAATGATGCCGTTTTCATCCGCATCGACCAACGTTACCCGTCGTCCTGCAAGGGCGGCGCTACGGCTGATATGGGAATAGGTGACCTGTTCGAAGACGATACGGTCGCCCGGCGCGGTCATCGCCGTTACCACACTCATCACCGCCGCATGGGCGCCGAGCGTCGAGACGATGTTTTCCGGCTGCGGCGACCAGCCATTCTGTGAAAGCCAGCGAGCCCCCGCTTTACACCAGTTATCCGGGAAGGTCCGGGCATAATTGGTGATGTCATAGCCATGCTCGCGCGTCAGCGCCTCTATATGACGAGCGATCACCACGCTCTGGCCGACATCCGGGGCAGCTGTGGTGTTCAGGCGATATTCGCCGGTGGCCTCAATGGCATGCCGGGTGCCGCCGAAGGCTGGGGCAGCCTGTTCCATTGGCGAGGAGGGTGCCGGCGTCTTCCGCTCATTGACATAAGTGCCGCGGCCGACTTCGCCGCTGACGAGGCCTCGCTCGTGGATGAGCGCATAGGCGCGGCTGATTGTGCCGATTGTCACGCCGAGATCGTAGGCAAGATTGCGCTGCGGTGGCAATTTCGAGCCGGCCTGCAAGGTGCCATCGGAAATCGCGCCTTCAATACTGTCGGCGAGGCGCAGGTAAATCGGGCCGTCGCCCTCGGTAATGTCGGGAAGCCAATTTGTCATGGTGACAATTTATGCATTGTATCTGTCGCCAAGTCAATTGTATTTATTGTCTGCATTGAATGACCTTAAACGCACGGAGACAATAGGTGCAATATGCGCAAGATGAATCAATACCTTTCGACAGCGGATACACTCTATCCTGATGGCTACGAACGGGAACGCGTGTTCCGCGATGCCGGCGACATGGTCGCACCGGCGCCCTTTCCGGCCAAGATCGCCCGCACGCTTATTGGTCGCATGATTGCCGGCGTGTTTCACTGGCACCTAAAACGGCGCGGACGGTTCGCCTTGCGGGAGCTGTCTGACGATCTTCTGGAGGATATCGGCGTGACGCGGGATGAGGCCTTGAAGGAGGCTGCGAAATCGCAGCTATTCTCCTGGCCGACGCGGTCCCTTTGATTTTTTGTCGGAGAGCGGTGCCTTCTTTCCCCGGCACCATCAAGCCATTCGGCAGCCCGCCACGCCAATCCCAACCGGCGTTGGCGGGTTTTTTTAGTGGATTGCCGAGGGCCCGTTTCCGCGCTTGTCGATCAGCAGCCCTTGCCGCCGTTCGCCCAGCGTTTGACGTCGGTTGCGATGCGGCCGGACATGGGTTCGTTCATGACAGGGCCGAATGCATCGAGCTTTGCCGGGTTACCTTCGGCCTGAACCACCAGCATGGGGCGCGATTCCGGGCTGTTGCGCGGCACGAGCAGGATGCGCGGACGGCCGGAGAAGGAGTTGAGTTCCGGCGCCAGACGATAGGCCTTGAAGGCCGCGTCGCCCGATTTGAACCAGCAGACATTCGCGCCAAGCGCAATGCGTTCCATGGTCGGCAGGGCCGCGCGGGAGATGGAGGAGGAAGGTTGCGGTTTCGGCTGGCAGGCGGCAAGCGCCACTGCCGCAAGGATCAATCCGGCGGCTTTGCAGGCATCGTGTGGAAAAAGACGGGGCATCAGGTCATCCAGAAGAGAAGCCGAAACATAGCCGGAAACCGGCATCAAAAAAAGGCGGGCTTGAAACCCGCCTTTGTCTATCAGGCTGCGATGACGCCCAGCGCCGAAGCGAAGAGGCCGCGGCCGTCATTGCCGCCATGGGCGGCCTCGATCAGGTTTTCTGGATGCGGCATCATGCCGAGGACATTGCCCTTGGTATTGATGACGCCGGCAATGTCGTTCAGCGAACCGTTGGGGTTGGTGCCCTCGGCATAACGGAACACGACCTGACCATTGCCTTCTACGGACTTCAGCTCATCCGCATCAAGGAAGTAGTTGCCATCGTGATGGGCGACTGGGCAGCGCAGGATCTGGCCCTTGTCGTAGGCGCGGGTGAAGTCCGTGTCGTTATTGGCGACTTCGAGCTTCACCTCACGGCAGACGAATTTCAGCGAGGCGTTGCGCATCAAAGCACCCGGCAGCATGCCCGCCTCGACCAGAATCTGGAAACCGTTGCAGACGCCGAGAACCTTGACGCCCTTTTCCGCCTTTTCGCGGATGGCCTGCATGACCGGCATGCGGGCGGCAATCGCGCCGCAGCGCAGGTAGTCACCATAGGAGAAGCCGCCCGGAATGACGATCAGGTCGACATCGGGAATATCCGTTTCCGTCTGCCAGATGGTGACGGGCGCCTGACCGGAGATTTTCGTCAGCGCCGCGATCATGTCGCGGTCGCGGTTGAGGCCGGGAAGTTGGACGACAGCGGATTTCATGGGCGGCGGCTCCTGGAGCTTAAAGAATGCTGATGGCGTAGTTTTCGATGACCGTATTGGCCAGAAGCTTTTCGCACATTGCCTTCAGGTCGGTTTCGGCCTTGGCCTTATCGGCGCCTTCCAGCTCCAGATCGAAGACCTTGCCCTGACGTACATGGCCGACGCCACCGAAACCGAGGCTGCCGAGCGCGCCTTCGATTGCCTTGCCCTGCGGATCGAGAACGCCGTTCTTCAGCGTAACAGTCACCCGTGCCTTGATCACCTGATCTTCTCCTGATTTACCCTACGAGGCCAATATAACTTTACGAGGCCGATACTACTTTACCAGAACGGGGCCGGTGCCGCGGATCGGTTCGTTTTCATTGATGATGCCGAGACGGCGCGCGACCTCGGAATAGGCTTCCACAAGCCCGCCCATATCGCGGCGGAACAGGTCCTTGTCCATCTTTTTCTGGGTCTCGATGTCCCACAGGCGGCAGCTGTCCGGCGAAATCTCGTCGGCGAGGATGATGCGCATCATGTCGCCTTCGAACAGCCGACCGCATTCGATCTTGAAATCAACGAGCTGGATGCCGACGCCGAGGAAGAGACCGGAGAGGAAGTCGTTGACGCGGATGGCGAGCGCCATGATATCGTCGAGCTCGGCAGGGTTGGCCCATCCGAACGCCGTGATGTGCTCTTCGGAGACCATCGGGTCTTCAAGCTCATCCGACTTGTAATAGAATTCGATGATGGAGCGCGGCAGAACCACGCCTTCCTCAATGCCGAGGCGCTTCGACAGCGAGCCGGCGGCGACATTGCGCACGACGACTTCGAGCGGGATCATCTCCACTTCCTTGATCAGCTGCTCGCGCATGTTGAGGCGGCGGATGAAGTGCGTGGGAATGCCGATCTTGTTCAGATGCGTGAAGACGTATTCGCAGATACGGTTATTCAGCACGCCCTTGCCGTCGATGACTTCATGCTTCTTCTTGTTGAAGGCGGTCGCATCGTCCTTGAAGAACTGGATAAGCGTGCCTGGCTCCGGACCCTCGTAGAGGATCTTGGCCTTGCCTTCGTAAATACGGCGGCGACGGTTCATAATTGCAGGTCTCTTGGTTGACGCCGATTCTGGTGGCGTTGCGTTTGGTCTTTGAAGCGGTCCCATAAAGGAAAAGCGTGCATTCTACAATGCGGCTCGCATATTTCCCTTCAATTCTTGTGACAGGCCGGGAAACGGCTTTGCCTGAAAAATCGGCTTGCGGAGCCGATAGAGAAGGCGGGGGCCTGCATGGCTGCCACCAATCAGGGCTCGACTGCCTTCAGCCGGCTCAGGAACTGCGCGAAGACCATGCCGCCTTCCGGCCACGGACCATGGCCGGACTCCGCGTTGATGTGGCCGGACATGCCGGCGTCGATCAAAAGCGAGCCCCAGGCGGCGGCGATGTCATCGGCATGTTCATAGGAGCCGAAAGAGTCGTTGCGGCTGGCGATGGTGATCGCCGGGAAAGGCAGCGGGTCGCGCGGGTAAGGCCCGAAGGTCATCAGGTGTTTTGGCCGGATATCGGGATTGGCGACATCGGGCGGCGCGACAAACAGCGCGCCGGACACCTTCTTGCCGATTTCCGGCAAGGCGTGGATCACGGTCGGTACGCCGAGCGAATGGGCGACGAGCACAACGGGCTTGGTGGAAGTGTTGACCTCTTCCACCAGCCGGGCGACCCAGTCTTCCTTCACGGGTTTGGACCATTCGGCCTGCTCGACGCGGCGGGCGGTGGAAAGCTTGCGCTCCCAGCGGCTCTGCCAGTGGTCGGGGCCGGAATTGGTATAACCGGGTACGATCAGGATATCTGCTTCTGAAACTTTCATGCGCCCATATCTGTGTTGTGATGCCGCCGCGATCAAGGCCGCGGCGGCATTAACTTCAGGGAGTTCTCTCAGGCCTCGCCGAAGACACGGGTGAAGATCGTGTCGACGTGTTTGGTGTGGTAGCCGAGGTCGAACTTTTCGCGGATCACCTCTTCGGACAGTGCGGCGCGCACCTCCTCGTCGCCCAGCAGTTCCTCAAGGAAGTCGGCACCCTGTTCCCACACCTTCATGGCGTTGCGCTGCACCAGACGGTAAGCGTCTTCACGGGAGACGCCAGCCTGCGTCAGCGCCAGCAGAACGCGCTGCGAATGCACGAGACCCCGGAACTTGTTCATGTTCTTCAACATGTTGTCCGGGTAGATCACCAGCTTTTCGATGACGCCGGCCAGGCGGTTCAGCGCGAAATCCAGCGTGACGGTCGTGTCTGGGCCGATGGCGCGCTCCACAGAGGAGTGGCTGATGTCGCGTTCGTGCCACAGCGCCACGTTTTCCATGGCCGGGACGACCGACATGCGCACCAGACGGGCAAGGCCGGTGAGGTTTTCGGTCAGAACCGGGTTGCGCTTGTGCGGCATGGCCGAGGAACCCTTCTGGCCGGGCGAGAAAAACTCTTCCGCTTCCAAAACTTCGGTGCGCTGCATGTGGCGGATTTCGATGGCGACGTTTTCGATTGAGGACGCGATGACACCGAGGGTGGCGAAGAACATGGCGTGGCGATCGCGCGGGATGACCTGCGTGGAGACCGGCTCGGGGAGGAGGCCGAGCTTTTCGCAGACATGTTCTTCGACGCGCGGGTCGATATTGGCAAAGGTGCCGACGGCACCGGAGATTGCGCCGGTGGCGATTTCCGCACGGGCGTTGACGAGGCGCTCGCGATTGCGGTGCATCTCGGCGTAGAAGCGGGCAAAGGTCAGGCCCATGGTGGTCGGTTCGGCATGGATGCCGTGGCTGCGGCCGATGCGCACTGTGTTCTTGTGTTCGAAGGCGCGGGTCTTCAGCGCTGTGAGCACCCGGTCCATGTCAGCGAGCAGCAGATCGGCGGCGCGCACGAGCTGGATGTTGAGCGTGGTGTCAAGCACGTCCGACGAGGTCATGCCCTGATGCACGAAACGGCTGTCGGGGCCGACAAATTCAGCAAGATGGGTGAGGAAGGCGATGACGTCGTGTTTGGTCACGGCCTCGATCTCGTCGATGCGCGCGACATCGAAGGTCGCGCTGCCGCCCTTTTCCCAAATGGTCTGGGCCGCCGATTTCGGGATAACGCCGAGTTCGGCCAGCGCGTCACAGGCATGTGCCTCGATCTCGAACCAGATGCGGAACTTTGTTTCCGGCGACCAGATGGCGACCATTTCCGGCCGGGAGTAACGAGGGATCATGGCAATGACTTTCTTAGTGGAGGAAATTTGCTGCCCGTTTAGCAAAGTGTTCCGCTAATCTCAATCTATCAAGCTGCATGGCTATGCCGCTCGTCGCGCAGGCCGGCAGAGGATTGCGCCAGCGGCCAAGAGCGGAACAATGGAAAAAGGAAAATAAAGCCCAAGACCGAGAATTGCGAATTGATAGACCGCGCCGAGCGACGTGAAGAGTTGTTGGAAAAACCAGATGCGTGAAAAAGCCGGTGCGTGCCATTGCGCATAAAAGATGCGGTATTCGAATGCGAACAATGCTGCCGCAACGGCCAGCGTGAAAAAAACGATGGCGAGACAAGCGGCCGCAAAACGTAATGGCCGGGATGTCGAGGCGGGAAGAAAGCGCAATGCGGCGAGCGCCAGTAGCCAGCCGAAAAAGCCGCCCACGAAAAAAAGCGTGATGATATCGGCGGCGTGGTCCGTTTCCAGTCTGTTTCGGACATAGAGGCCAATGCCGGCGGAAGCGGTCGAGCAGACGCCCCAGCCAAGCGCGCCGAGCAGAATCAACAGAGTTGGAAGAGCCTTGCCACGGAAGCTCTTCATGCCGCTTTCCATGACAATCCCCCGATGCCTCGTTGTGCCGCATTCAGCCGTGGTGGTTTACGTCCGTCCGGCTTCGGCTGCCGTGCGCAGCAGGGCGACCGTTTTGCGATAGTCATCGACGCCATCGCCTTTGAAGACCGCCGAGCCGGCGACGAGCGCATTGGCGCCGGCGGCGATGATGTCACCTGCTGTCTGCGCTGTCACGCCGCCATCCACCTCCAGTTCGATCGGCCGTTCACCGATCATCGCCTTTGCTGCACGAATCTTGTCGAGCATGGCGGGAATGAATTTCTGACCGCCGAAGCCGGGATTGACGCTCATGATCAGCACGAGGTCGACATCATCCAGCACGTTTTCGATGACGGAAAGCGGCGTTGCCGGATTGAGCGTGACGCCGGCCTTCAGGCCAAGTCCGCGAATGGTCTGGAGAGAACGGTGAAGATGTGGCCCGGCCTCCGCATGCACGGTGATGCTATCGCAGCCCGCCTTGGCGAAGGCTTCGAGATAAGGATCGACGGGCGCAATCATCAGGTGGCAATCGAAGAAGGCATTGCTGTGCGGGCGAAGCGCCTTGATGACGTCAGGGCCAAAGGAGATGTTGGGGACGAAGTGGCCGTCCATGACATCGAGATGAATCCAGTCCGCGCCCGCTTCCGTGACATCGGCGACTTCCTGTCCGAGCTTGGCGAAATTTGCAGCCAGAATGGACGGGGCTATGCGGATGGGCAGGGACATGGGGCAAACTCCTCTCGACGCGTTGCGTAAGCTGCCTTTAACACCAAGTATCCGGGTTTGGAACGGCTGGCATCGCGGTTGCCGGGGGTTTTAAGCTACGTTTCCTCGAAATTTCGGCCGCGCGGGTTTCGCCTATGGTCTTTCCGCCTTGTCCGCCGGTTCGAAGCGCTGGCCGTTCCATCGCTGCAGGCGGTAAGGATTGTCCGAAAGGTCATGCGAGGGGTTGAAGCCGAGCTCGCCGATGACTGTCCTGAACACGGCGCCGCCCGCCAGTATCTCCGGCGCGGGTTTCGACTGCGCCTGCGTGGCTTCCGCAAGGGCGGCAGTCAGTTCCGCAGCCGCATAGGCCGGCAGGACATAACCTTCCGGCTCGATGCCGGCGCCGCGCAGTTCGCCGGCGACGGCCTGAGCCGATGGCAGGGTATCATAGGCCGGGCGGGTGACCGCCAACACATTCGCGGCGAGGGGAGCCGGGTTGTTGGCGGCGTTCATGGCGTCGCCGCCCATGATTGTCAAAGGAAGGTTTTCCGACCCGGCATCTCTGGCGATGATGGCCACGTCGTTGCGCTCCGCACCGACGAAGACATGGGAGACGCCAGTGCGCGCCAGTCGGCGCACCAGCGCCACCTGCTGTTCCTGATTGGGTCGCATCGTGTCGGCAAAGGTGGGTTTGAGACCGTTTTCCTCGAGCGAAGAGCGGATGCGGTCGACCAGCTCGCGGCTGTAGATCGTGCCGTCATCCACAAGCCCGATGGAATGTCCCTTCCAGTCGCGCAGCATGATCTCCGCGATCCTGTCCGATTCGGCCCTGTCGGACGGGGCGAGACGAAAGAGCGGCCAGCCGTATTTCAGGGCGTCTTCCATCAGGATCGGTGCGCGGCTGGAAAGCGTGATGGCGGGTATGGCGGCCGCCTTCAAGGGCGGCAGAACGCCCTGAAGCGTTTCCGTGCATAAAAACCCAATCGCGGTGCTGACCTTGGCGGCTACAAGGCCGTCGGCAATAGCGCCGCCGCTGCCGTCTTCGCAGCTTTCATGGATTTCGACGACATCAAGGCCGAGCTTGGCGGCCGCCGCTTTCGCCCCCTGCCGTATCTGCTGTCCCAGAAGTTCGTAAGGACCGCTCTGTGGAGCAACAATGCCAATCGATGCCGCGCTTGCTGAGCCCGCAAGGGCAAAACCGGCGATGATCGTTAGCAGGCGAAGTGAAAGCATGACGCGATGGAAATCCTGTTGTCTCGGCTTGATGTTTATCGGCAACAACCGGTTTTCCAAAGGAAAAATATGCGCTTCACGGTCATTCCCGGAAAACTATCACATTGCACGCGCGTCGCGCCCTGCCACCAATAATCAACCTGTCGATCTTTTATTGCCTTCGGCGTCAGCTCGTTTCGAACGCAGTTCCTCCGCAAGGCTTTGCTCCACCCAGGGCAACTGCGACATCAGATCGTTCCATTCGAAAGAGGGGCCGGCGCGGCTCGTCAGATTGTTATGCCATCTCGTCAGCTCCGCGAAGCGCTGATCGTCGGTTATCCTGACTTGCTGGTCACGGTAAACTTTGTTTATCAGCCTCCCGAGCGGATTGATCAGATCGACCAGAAGCTGATGTGAGCCATGCTCCGTGTTTGTTGATTGCCCGGTCTCGAACATATCGCCTTGCCCCGTGACAAGCCAGGATATGTTGACGCCGAATTCACGGTGATAGGCGCAAAGCAGTTCGGCGTCGGGCACGCGTTCGCCCCGCTCATAATGAGCCAGTCCGCTTTTACTGATCGAAAGCCGGCTCGCAAAGACATTCCGGTCATCGATATCGAAAGCTGCCCTCACAGCTCTGAGGCGTCTTCCAAGGTCTGTCTTGGACTCGACTTCTTTCCTAGCCAAATTCTCTCAAATTAAATCACAAATGGAGTTTACAAAAATCCAAATGTGATTTAATCCTCTCTGTGTTCGTATATCACCAGTTTGAAGGGCGTCTGCCGGGACGCACCTGTTTTAGAAGGTTATTTAGCACTGTGTTAAAGGTATCAGCAAGATAGGCGCATGCTCCCTGCACTGACCCACATATCGCGCCATAGATGTTTCATGACTCCTCAGCGGTCTTGAAGGCGATGCGGTTTTGAGGGGGGCGATGACAATATTTAAATATATAAATTTCCAAAAAGGCGGTCACGATGTGCGTTGAGAGGCCGAAGCAAATTCTCAAGGTGCCCGGTATGATCGTCAAGGGCCTTGCGATGCTCGTTTTGTGCCCATTCATGTTGTTGTTCGCGATAATCATGATGGCAATGGTGGCGATCTCTCCTGAGATAAAGCCGCGAGAAGAAAGGCGTGACTGATCAGGTCGCGAAGGAGGGGGGTGGCCGCGCACTAATATGAATGTGTCGTCATCGGAAAATATGGAGAAAATTGCAAAAGCATTCGTACTTTACTTTACGCGCAGGCCTCATTTGCTGGTTTTAGTCGTCTCTATCGTCATGTGGGGGATTATCATTTTTTTTGCCCGATTCATCATGTCGCCGTATTAGCTGCAGCAAGGCCTGCGCTTAGTATGATTATTGCATCCTGAAATGCCCACTCAACAGCAGAAAATCGCCTGAAGTCTGGTCGTGGATTTCAGCGTGAACCTTCATGTTTTAGTCACCGATAGAAATATCAAGTTTTAGTTGTTCTGCGTCTTGCAAACCGAAGCAGCCATAGTCGTTAATTTTCCGTGGATCATCCTCGATTTACTCTGATTGCTACAGGAATAAACTCTGTGCGGAGGAGCGACCGTTTTACTTTATAAAACTATCATATTTGTGGAGTAGATATGAAATTTAGAACCTGTGCATCTTGGTTGTGCCTTTTATAGTGCAGCCCACAAAAATGCACATTTTGTTCTCATCTCCGTAAATATCTGATATATATTAGAAATATATAAAGCTTCACCTCATTGGCAGGTTTGTTTTTCCGGTTTTTTCGCAATTGCGAGAAGATTTGCTTGACGCAAAGTAAATGATTAGCTTAAATGTAATTGTTTCAGGGGACGACTGAAATTGGCCTTAACCGGCCTCGGAAAGTGTTCCGATTGTAAGCACTGCCAGACTATATTGCTTCATATATTGTATTTTTTTCATTACGTATAAACCGCTTCAGGAAACTGGGGCGGTTTTTTATGTGGGGCTAAATTCAGCAATTTTAAATTGAATTCGGAAAGCCTTACGCCAAGGCGTGCTTCCGTCTGCCGTTTGTTGAAAAAATATAGCGCGGAGACGGCGATACCGGCTCTCGCGCGTCATTCGCGCGGCTGTTTGACGATGCGCTTTGACTGGCCTCGCCCAACAGGCGGCGGGCTCAGTTTTCTGGCTGGCCTTTTTTCAGGGCGGCCAAGGCGTCCCTGGCGAAGGCGGAGATGGGTTCGGGAAGCTTATCCGGATCGAACCAGCCGATGGCGGAAAGCTTGTCGGGTTCGGTCAGTGCCGGCTCACCCTGCGCATCGCGGGTGACGAAGATCAGCGAAACCCAGTGGTGACGGTCTTCCGTATCGATGAATTCGCTATGGCAGAGGAGTTCGACGTCGCCGATCTTGAGCCCGGTCTCTTCTTCGGCCTCGCGGCGTGCAGCGGCGAGGGATGTTTCAAGGTGATCGACCTTGCCGCCCGGAATGTTCCAGTATCCGGCTTCCGGCGCCTTCAAGCGCCGGCATAAAAGTATGCGTTCGTCGCGCAATATGACAAGGCCGACGCCGACGCCCGGAAAATCAAGGCCGGGCCTGGTGGTCGATGTCATGCTGCCCATTCCCGCGGTCAGCCCTTGGCGTTGGCGACAATCAGCATGAAAGCGGGGATGTCGTCGCCGAAACCAACCGGTGTCGGGCCATCGTCGTGGTCGCGATAATGGCGGCGGCGGTCGCGGTTGTCGTCATTGGCGTGCAACGGGTTGCGGCTGTTGCGGTCGGAATTGCGCGGGGTCTTTTCCGATTTACGTTCTGCTCTCACCTTGTCGTCTCCATGAGCCGCGACATCAGCGTCCGCAGCGGATTGTGCACCCTGATTGATGTTGTCGACCGGCGCTGCGTCGCGACGGTTGCGGTCGCGGCCCCTGCCGCCCCGTTCCTTGCCCCGGCGGCCGGAGTTGCTTTCAAAGCTTTCCATCGGCGCGGGAAGGGTGGAGAGGTCACCGTTCTGCCACTCGATCTTTTCGCCGATCAGCTTTTCGATCGCGTCGAGATATTTGGTGTCGTTTCTGGTGACGATGGTGAAGGCCTTGCCCGAGCGGCCGGCGCGACCGGTGCGGCCGATGCGGTGGACATAGTCTTCCGAATGAATGGGAATATCGAAGTTGAAGACGTGGCTGACATCGGGGATGTCGAGGCCGCGTGCGGCGACGTCAGAGGCGACGAGCAGCTTCAGGTTGCCGTCCTTGAAGCTCTGCAGCATCGTGGTGCGCGAACGCTGGTCCATGTCGCCATGCAGCGCGCCGACGGAAAAGCCGTGACGGTCGAGCGAGCGGAACAGGTCGGCCACATCCTTCTTGCGGTTGCAGAAGATGATGGCGTTCTTCAGTTCGGCTTCTTCGGCGCGGACGAGATCGCGCAGCACGGCGCGCTTTTCATAGTCCTTGTTATGCGCGGCGACGATGCGCTGGGCAACGGTCTTTGCCGTGGAGGAGGGCTTGGCAACCTCGACACGGACGGGGTTCTGCAGGAAGCGATCAGCCAGCTTCTGGATTTCCGGCGGCATGGTGGCCGAAAAGAACAGCGTCTGCCGGGTAAAGGGGATCATCTTGGCGATGCGCTCGATATCGGGAATGAAGCCCATGTCCAGCATGCGGTCGGCTTCATCGATGACGAGGATTTCCACGCCGGTCATCAAAAGCTTGCCGCGTTCGCAATGGTCGAGAAGACGGCCGGGGGTGCAGATGAGAACATCGGCGCCGCGCTCAAGCTTGCGGTCCTGATCTTCGAAAGACACACCGCCGATGAGAAGGGCGACGTTCAGCTTGTGATTCTTGCCGTATTTCTCGAAATTCTCCGCCACCTGTGCTGCAAGCTCACGGGTCGGCTCGAGGATCAGCGTGCGCGGCATTCTTGCGCGGGCGCGGCCCTTCTCGAGCAGGGTAAGCATCGGCAGAACGAAGGACGCGGTTTTGCCCGTGCCGGTCTGTGCGATACCGCAGATATCACGCTTTTCCAGCGCCGGCGGAATGGCGCCAGCCTGAATGGGTGTCGGCGTCGTGTAGCCGGCATCTGCAATAGCGGAAAGAACTTTTTGGCTCAGGCCAAGATCAGAGAATGTTGTCAAAGGAAGAACTTTTTCCGTTCTGGTTCGGTACGATATACCTGCGTGCGCTCTGGCACTTGCAAAGACTTGGCGCGGGGATAGGCCCAAATTGCCGGAAAGTCAAGGAAACAACGGGAAAAGCACGCGAAACGTGATGCCTCGGGCTGGGCTTTTAAGCCTTGGGCGCATATTTGTGCGGTTTATCGTTAAAATAGCAAAAGAAGCGTTAAAATCGGGCTGCTATTTCAGGTAGGTTTTGAGTTCCGTTCCCGCGATCAGGAACCGCATGGGATCAACGGGCACATCGTTGCGGCGTACCTCATAATGTACATGCGGGCCGGTGGAGCGGCCGGTGCTGCCGGCGCGGCCGATGATATCGCCGGTTTCGACCCTGTCGCCGACTTTCACCAGAATTGCGGAAAGATGGCCGAATCGCGTCGAGACGCCCTGGCCGTGATCGATCTCGACCATATTACCATAGCCGCCGGAATTTTCCGCCACCGTCACCTTGCCCGCGCCGGTGGATTTGACGTCAGCGCCGGTTTCTGCACGAAAATCGATGCCGGTATGAAGGGCCGGGCGGCCGAGAAACGGATCCATCCTGTTGCCGAATCGGCTGGTGATCGCCCGGCCGGGGGCCGGGTTGCCGAAGGGCAGGTTGGTCGCGGTTTCCTTGACGATGTCGAGCCGGTTCAGCGCATTGTCGAGATTGGTAAGCGACAGATTGAAAGGATCGGTTTCGCCGCGCTCGGGATCCGCATAGGGGCCGCCAATGTCGTCGTTGCCGTTTTCTTCGATTTTCAGGCCTGCCTGCCGGATGATGTCCTGCATCGCATTCGCCTTGTCCTCGGCGTCGCTGGTCAGTCTGGCGATGCGCGATATCTGCTGGTGTTCGATATCCTTCAGCGACAGCGTCACCTTGGAAAACACCCGGTCGGCCCGGTCGGATGGCGTTTCGCCGGCTTCCGGCACATAGGCGGCGTGTCTGTCGGATGTGGCCGGCTTTTCCGCCTGCGGCCTGCGTGGGGTCATCAGCTTTTCGATGGCCGAGAGGCCGCCGGAGAGGTCGGCGCGTTTTTCCGGCGCCATGGCGTTCGAAAGAGACGAGGGCGCGATAGGGGAGGCGGCAATGCCGGAATTTTCGGCGCGCTCAAGCAATTCGCTCATGCGACCGTGCCGCGAGGCCAGCGCCGCCTGCTGCTCCAGCAGCTTTTCCACTTTCTTTTCAACAACCTGCTGATCGAGCAATTGCCGGGAGGTGACACGGTCCACCTGGGCTCTGAGCGCCGCGATGCGGTCTTCATAGTCGTTCTGCATGCGGGTCTGGCGCGCCATGGTCGCGCCGATCAGGTCGTCACGCAAAATGAGATAGCCTGTGGCGCCGAGATATCCGAGCGAAAAAAGCCCGATCGCGCAGCCGGCAAGCGCCGCCATCCACGGCCGAATGGTCATGTGCCGCACGCTTTCGCCGCGCGCGAGAATGAGCACGTGGGGCTCACGCTTTTTGCCGAATACCCGGTTTTCCGCCGTATCAGTCACAATCTCTCTCCGGACTGGCCGATTTCTTAACGGAAATCATAATTCGTTAAGGTTAACGAAGTTTTGCCGGAGAGGTTTTAGCCGTGTCAGCTATCGGCTGACGGATGTCAGCGAGCGGTAAAAGGATGGCGTCAGGCCGGCCTCGGCGCGGGCGAGGTCGTTGAAAGGCGGTTTCAGGGGGCCGCGGAAATTGGCGCGGACCAGTTGCCTGAAGGTTGCCGCCGGGTCCTTCTTTTCACGCGCGCACAGGAAACGAAACCATTTCGCGCCGATGGCGACGTGGCCCTTCTCGTCATTATAGATCACGTCAAGAACCGCAGCGCTTTCTAGATCGCCGGTCTCGCGCATCTTGGCCTGCAGGGAAGGGGTGACATCAAGCCCACGCGCCTCCAGGATGAGCGGCACGACCGCAAGCCGCGCGGTCAGATCGTTGCGGGTGGAATGCGCAGCCTGCCACAGCCCGTCATGGGCGGGCAAGTCACCATAATCGGCCCCGAGGCTTCGTAACCGGTCCCGAACCAGCCGGAAGTGCTTTGCTTCCTCGAAGGCGACCTGCATCCAGCCGTCGAAAAAGGAGTGCGGCACCGGCTCGCCGGCATAACGGGCGACGATATCGAGCGCGAGATCGACGGCATTGAGTTCGATATGGGCGATGGCGTGCAAGAGGGCGATGCGACCCTTGACGCTGTGCAGCGAACGGCGCTCCACCGCGGTCGGTGGAACGAGTTCCGGCTTCGCAGGCCTTCCCGGTCGCTCGGGCAAGGGCGGATCGAGCGGGGAGCGCAATGACAGCCGGCGCTCGAACCAGCGCGTTGCCGTTTCCTGCGCGAGTTCGGTTTTTCGGTCGAGATCGGCGCTCGCGATCGCATCCGTCGCGCCGCCTCGCAGCGAGATGATTTTGAAGGGGGGCGTCACGATGAAGTGATCCCTCAGAGCTTTTTTGCAGCCTCGAGAACGGCCTGTGCATGGCCCGCGACCTTCACCTTGTTCCAGATTTCCGCGATTTTTCCATCCGGAGCCACAAGGAAGGTGGTGCGTTCGACACCCATGTATTTTTTCCCATACATGCTTTTTTCCTTCCAGACGCCGTAGGCCTCCAGAACCTTCCTCTCCTCGTCGGAAGCGAGCATGACGGAAAGGGAATGTTTTGCCGCGAACTTGTCATGGCTTTTGACGCTGTCGGGCGAAATGCCGATAACGACGGCGTTGGCGGCCTCGAATTCGCCGCCCAGCGCGCTGAAGTCGATGGCTTCTGCGGTGCAGCCGGAAGTATCGTCCTTCGGGTAGAAATAAAGAATGACCGCCTTGCCTTGCAGTTTCGACAATGTCACCGTCCCTTCACCGTTACGGGGCAAGGTGAAGTCGGGGGCGGGGCTGCCAATCGTCAAGTCTGTCATATTCTACCTTTCTTTCGCCGGGATGTTGAGGGAAAGTCGTCACATTCGATATATAGCGAAACCGCGCGTCGTCCAGTGTTGCGGCGAAACAAAAGCTACTTAGAGGCAAACACGGGCGTATGGCTGAAATAAGGGGTGAAAAGGTTACGTTCGGCAAGCGCGATATGGTTGCGCTGCACGAGCTTCCTTCGGCTCAGGCCGAGGACCCGATCATCGTGCATTGCCCGCCGCCGCGCTCCATGGCGCGCGCTTTCTGCAAGATTTTTGCGGCCCTTTTCGTGCTGGCTTTCCTGTCCATCGGCGGCATCATCCTGTCGGTCGAGACCGGTTCCATCGATAAGACGCTTTCGAGCCAGGCGCAGCAGGCGCTGGAAAAGGCACTCGGTCCCCATTACAGCGCGCGGATCGGCTCCTCGGCGATCCGGTTTTCCACCGGGCTGAGGCTGGCGCTGGTGGCCGAGGACGTGGATATCATCGAGAAGGAATCCGGCCAGCATCTGAGCCGGGCGCGGGCGATTGGCATGGCGCTCGACCCGCTTGCGCTTCTGGCGGGCCATGTGTCGGTGCAGAGCCTCGAGGCCGACGGGATGGAACTCGATACGGCGCTTTTGCCGAAAGGCAACGGTTTCGATCTCGCCAGCATCAAGCTCGACGCCGTGCCGCAACAATTGCAGATGGCGTTCGGGCAACTCGACAAGCTTGCCCAGGCGTTTCTCAGCAGCGGCACCGAGGAAATCGATATTTCCAGCGTTTCGGTTCACCTGCCGCCCAGCGAACAGGGCAAGCCGCGCACCATCGAGGTGCGGGAACTGTCGCTGACACCGGATCAGCAGGGCGGATATACGCTTGATGGAGAAACCCTGTTTAACGGGGAAATCGCCAGCGTGTCGCTCAGAACCTCCGGCGCTGGCGGCGTGATCGACGGTTTTGACGCCCGCATCGATGGTTTCGACATCGGCCCGTTCCTGGAAAAATTCGATCCGGAAGGAAATCTCCATGAGGGCCTGAACGTCAAGACCGGCGTGAATATTGTTGCCCGGCGCGCGATGGCAGCGCAGGAGCCGCGGCTGGAGGTTTCGGTCGGTCTCGGCAATGGAACGTTGATGATTGGCGGCGAGGCGCAGCCCTTCACAACTGGAACCGTGCATGCGCGTTATGATTTTGCAAAAAACAGCGTGGTCATCGACAATTCGCGGTTGGAACTCGGGCGGACGATTATTCCCGTCAGCGGTGAAATCAGCGATACGGAAGAGGGTTTCGGCCTTTCACTGAGAGTAGACAACGGCGTCGCTTCCTCCGAAGCCTCGGGTGAAGCACCCGTTTCTTTCAACCTGAAAGCGGACGGTCATTTTACAACGGCCGCGAAGCAGCTCGACGTTCCCTCGCTTTACGTCAGCGGCCCGCTCGGAGATATGGCGGGGTCGCTGAAAATCCGGTTTGGCGAGGGGTCGCCGGAAATCAGCTTTGGCGGCCAGATTCCGAAGATGGAGGCGACGGCCGTCAAGCAGCTTTGGCCGTTCTGGATGGCGCACAAGCCGCGCGACTGGGTGGTCTCCAATCTTTACGGCGGCACCGTCACCAATGGGTCAATCGCAATCTTCATCCCGCAGGGACGGATGTGCGGCCCCGGCTGCCCGCTGGTGCTTGGCGAAAGCGAAATGCAAATCCGCTTCGACATCGACGAGACGCGCCTCAACACGACGGGCGACATTCCACCGCTGCGGGATGTCGATGCGCATTTCGACCTCGTCGGCGGCAAGATGGTCGTCGATATCAAGGAGGGTACATCCTATTTCCCCTCCAACCGGACGCTTTCGCTGGAGAACAGCCGCTTTCTCATTTCAGATGTGTATGAGAAGCCGCTGCTCGGAAATCTTGAACTGAACGTGTCCGGTGCGGCCGATGCCGTGGCGGAGCTTGCGACGCTCAAGCCCATCAATGCGCTCAAGGATACGCAGTTCAAGCCAGAGGATTTCACCGGCGACGTCAAGGTCAGTGCGAAGCTGACCGTTGGCATGCTCTCCAGCCAGAACCCGCCCCCGCCGGTGTGGACGGCCGATCTCGACCTGAAGAACCTGGCGCTGACCAAGCCCTTCGCCGGCCACAAGGTGACCGCGCTTGATGGTTTCATGTCGCTGAACGACCACCAGCTCAAACTGGAGGGCAAGGGTCGGGTGGACGATGTGCCGATGGACATCGTGATGACGGAGCCGGTGCGCAAGAACAGCGATATCGCGCCGACGCTGTCGTTGAAGGCTAGCCTGAACGAAACGCAGGTTGCCAAGCTCGCTCCGGAACTCTCCACGGTTCTTGGCGGCACAACGGCAATTGAAATCGACGGCGCCGACCCGAAACGCCAGGATATCCGGCTCGATCTGACCAAGGCGTCGATCATTCTGCCCGGGCTCGGCTGGAGCAAGGGCATCGGCATTCCCGCCAGCGCCGCCTTCACCATGGAAACGGGAGACGGGCGCACAACGATCAGCGACTTCTCGCTCGATGGCGACGGCTTCGGCGCCGCCGGCGATATCGCCTTTAGCAAGAACGGGCTGATTTCGGCCGATCTCAGCCGCGTGCAGCTCTCGCCCTCGGATAATTACGCCGTTTCGGTCGCCGCTTCGAAGAACGGCTATATCATCAATGCCTCGGGAAAATCCGCCGATCTCAGGCCTTTCCTCTCGAAGCTTCGCAGCTCTTCCGGTGGCGGCGACGGAACGTCACATGCGCAGCCATCCCTTGCCATCAAGACGCAATTCGACAAGGTCTACGGGTTCAACGACGAAATTCTTGCCAATGTCAGTTCCGATGTCAGCGTGCGGGACGGCAAGGTCCGCTCCATCGATTTCCGTGGCGTCACGGGCAACGGCCAGGCGGTCGTGGCGCAGACCGTCAATCGCGGGGCGACGGGAACCGTGACGCTGACCAGCAGCGACGCGGGGTCGCTCGCCCGTTTCGCCAATATCTACAGCCGCATTCGCGGCGGCCTTCTCAACCTTGCGCTGACGACCTCCAATGGCAGCGACTGGAGCGGATCGCTCGACCTGCGCAATTTTGCCGTCGTCAACGAAGCCAAGCTTCAGGACATCGTCGCCACGCCGACGGGCGAGGACGGCAGGAGCCTCAACAATGCGGTGCGCCGCAATATCGACGTGAGCTCGGAAAAGTTCCAGCGCGGGTTTGCCCGGCTCGTTTATGTCAACGGTTCGGTGGCGGTGGAAAACGGCGTCGTGCGCGGCGAGCAGATCGGCGCAACCTTCCAGGGGTTGCTGAAGGATCAGAATGGCCGCATGGAGATGACCGGCACCTTCATGCCCGCCTATGGGCTGAACCGGCTGTTCGGCGAGTTGCCCTTCATCGGCATCTTCCTCGGCAACGGCCGCGACCGCGGCCTGCTCGGCATCACCTTCAAGCTTTCCGGCCAGACGGACCAGCCGAAGCTGACGATCAATCCGCTGTCGCTGATTGCACCGGGCGTCTTCCGGCAAATCTTCGAGTTCCAATAAAAAGGGCCGCTTTCGCGGCCCTTGATGCGGGTTTGGTGCTGGCTTACGCTGGGCGAACCAGAACGTGCTTTTTCTTGCCAACCGATAGCTTGATGACGCCGTCGCCGGTCACTTCGCCGGTGCCGACCATCTGACGCTCGTCGGAAATGCCCTGATCGTTGATCTTCACCGCACCGCCCTGAACGTGGCGGCGAGCTTCGCCATTCGAGCCGGCAAGGCCGGCACGGACGATGAGGGAGAGGACGCCAACGCCGGCTTCGAGTTCGGATGCCGGAACCTCGATGGAGGGCAGGTTTTCGGCGAGCGCGCCTTCCTCGAAGGTCTTGCGCGCCGTTTCGGCCGCTTCTTCCGCAGCGGCGCGGCCATGCAGGATCGCCGTCACTTCGGTTGCGAGGATCTTCTTCGCTTCGTTGATCTCCGATCCGCCAAGCGCCGCGATGCGAGCGATTTCGTCCATCGGCAGGGTGGTGAAGAGCTTGGCGAAGCGCACGACATCCGCATCTTCCGTGTTGCGCCAGTATTGCCAGAAATCATAGACCGGCAGCAGGTCCTTGTTCAGCCACACGGCGCCCGAGGCCGACTTGCCCATCTTGGCACCCGAAGAGGTGGTGAGCAGCGGCGAGGTCAGCGCGTAAAGCTGCGGTGTCCCCATGCGGTGACCGAGGTCGATGCCGTTGATAATGTTGCCCCACTGGTCAGAGCCGCCCATCTGCAGGCGGCAGCCGGTGCGCTGGTTCAGCTCCACAAAGTCGTAGGCCTGCAGGATCATGTAGTTGAATTCGAGGAAGGACAGCGACTGCTCGCGGTCGAGGCGGGTCTTCACGCTGTCGAAGGACAGCATGCGGTTGACCGAGAAATGGCGGCCGACATCGCGCAGGAATTCGAGATAGTTCAGACCACGCAGCCAGTCGGCATTGTTGATCATCAGCGCCGGATTGTTGGCGCGGTCGTAGTCGAGGTAATTGGCGAAGACATGCTTGAGCGAGGTGATGTTGTCCTCGATCATGTCGATCGTCATCAGCTTGCGGGCTTCTTCCTTGAAGGAGGGGTCACCCACCATGCCGGTGCCGCCGCCCATCAGGGAAATCGGCTGGTGGCCGGTCTTCTGCATCCAGTGCAGCATCATGATCTGGGTGAGGTGGCCGACATGCAAACTGGAGGCCGTCGGGTCATAGCCGATATAGGCGGTCACGGTTTCCTTGGCGAACAGTTCGTCGAGACCTGCCTCATCGGAGATCTGGTGAATGAAGCCGCGCTCATCGAGCGTGCGGAGGAAATCGGACTTGAACCTGGACATAACCTTTGACTTTCTGGTTTGATCTTTGCCGTCATCGAGAACCAATGAACGTCGCGGCTTTATCATTGTTTTTTGAAATGTGCACCCGTTTCGGCCATGAATATCGGGATTCAAGGTAAGCATGATTCGAGATTGCAGGGGAGCGGCAGGTGGGCGAGGTCAAAACGGCAATCGGGCTGATGAGCGGCACATCGATGGACGGCATCGATATCGCCCTTTTGTGCACGGATGGCGAGAGCGTGGTACGGCATGGGCCGAGCGGTTATTTTCCCTATGATCCGGGTCTGCGTGCCATCTGGCAGAAGGCGCTCACGACGGCCAAATCCATTCGCGAGCGGCGCGAACGCCCCGGCGATCTGGCGGAGGCTGAGCGCAAGCTGACGCTTGCCCATGCGGCGGCGGTGAAATCCTTTCTCCATCGTCACCGGCTCCAGCCCGGTGATATCGATGTCATCGGTTTTCATGGCCAGACGGTGCTGCACCGGCCGGATGAGGCGCTGACCGTGCAGATCGGCGACGGCGCGCTTCTGGCTGAGGAAACCGGTATCGATGTGGTTTATGACATGCGTGCCAACGACATGGTGCATGGCGGGCAGGGTGCGCCGCTGATCCCCGCCTATCATATGGCACTTTCCGCCAACCTGCCTGAAGGCTTCGAAACGCCCGCCGTCTTCGTCAATATCGGCGGCATATCCAATCTCACCTATATCGGCGAGGGAGGGCGGCTTGCGGCTTTCGACAGCGGTCCCGGCAATATGCTGATCGACCAGTGGATCGAGGCGCATACCGGCAAGGCGTTCGACAAGGGCGGCAGGACGGCGGCGGGTGGCAGCGTCGTTGGCTCGTTGGTGGCGCGTTATATGGAAAGCCCGTTTTTTTCGGCCAATATCCGTCGTTCGCTTGATCGCGGTGATTTTGTGCCGCCGCAAAAGGGGGAGGTCTCCTTGGCGGATGGGGCACGGACGCTGGCGCATCTGACAGGTGCTGCCATTCTGAAATCGGCGAGCTATCTGCCGGAGGCGGCGAAAACCTATGTGGTTTGCGGTGGTGGGCGGCTCAACCCGGTGATCATGGGAGAATTTGCCGAGCTTGCAGCAAAGTCGGGTGCGCGGGTGATCGCGGCGGAGGAGGCGGGGTTCGATGGCGGGGCGATGGAGGCGGAGGCCTGGGCCTATCTGGCCGTGCGTTCGCTCAAGGGTTTGCCGCTGACATATCCCGGGACTACGGGGGTGAGCGAGCCGGTGACGGGTGGGGTTTTGGTGCGGGCGTAGTGATCGACGGCGGGTGTGGCTTACCCCCCTCTGCCCTGCCGGGCATCTCCCCCTCAAGGGGGGAGATCGAATCGTGGCGACCTTCCGGCCATATTTAACGTATAAGCTTGGGCGAGGAGCAGGCGTCTGGCTGATCTCCCCCCTTGAGGGGGAGATGCCCGGCAGGGCAGAGGGGGGTGAGCCACACCCACCGTCGATCATTAGCGATAAATCAAGACGTGCGCTAGAAATGCGCCGCCAATCACCGAATACGCTTGGCCGCCGGCTCCGGCACAAGTTCGCCGTTGAGGCGACGATCAAGATAGTCCTCGCATTCGCCCATCAGCTCATCCACCTTGCCGTTGAAGAAGTGGTTGGCTCCGGGAAGCGTGCGGTGGGTGATGAGGATGCCCTTCTGGGTCTTCAGTTTTTCGACCAGGCCGTTCACATCCTTCTCAGGCGCGACCTTGTCGGCGTCGCCATTGATGATGAGGCCCGAAGACGGGCAGGGGGCGAGGAAGGAGAAGTCGTAGGTATTGGGCTGCGGCGCAATCGACATGAAGCCTTCGATTTCCGGGCGGCGCATCAGAAGCTGCATGCCGATCCAGGCGCCGAAGGAATAACCGGCAACCCAGCAACTCTTGGAATCGGGATGCAGGCTCTGCACCCAGTCGAGCGCCGAGGCGGCGTCAGACAGCTCGCCGGCACCGTGGTCGAATTCGCCCTGGCTGCGACCGATGGAACGGAAGTTGAACCGGAGCGTCGTGAAGCCGCGCTTCTGGAAAAGATAGAAGAGCTGATAGACGATCTGGTTGTTCATCGTGCCGCCAAACTGCGGGTGCGGATGAAGGATGATCGCAATCGGCGCGCTTTTTTCCTTGGATGGTTGATAACGGCCTTCGAGGCGACCCGCAGGGCCGTTAAAAATGACTTCGGGCATTGGTACTCCGGTCGTGTTTTTTCATTCTCCAACCGCATTCTTCCGATGAGAAGACTTGACGAACTGTGTCATCTTTTCTAGAACGCAGTTTAGAATAATTCGAAACTTTGCGTGTGCTTAAGCACTCGGGTCGTGTCATAAGGCAAGCGCAACTGTAATTTCAAGAAAAATGCGTTTTGGCGCATATAAGATTGAGCGAAGCTTTTCCGCTATGACGGGTTTAACGCGCACATATATGGACTGGAACGCCACGGCGCCGCTTTTGCCTGCCGTGCGCGATGTCCTTGTGTCCGCGCTCGATCTTGCCGGCAATCCGTCTTCCGTGCATCGGGAAGGGCGCGCTGCCCGCGCCGCCGTGGAGGCTGCCCGTCGCGATGTTGCCGCCCTTGCCGGCGCGCAGGCGTCGCATGTCACCTTCACCAGCGGTGCGACAGAAGCGGCCAATCTGGTTTTGACGCCGGATTTCAAAATGGGGCGCGCGCCTGTGCGTTATGGCCGCCTTTACGCGTCTGCCATCGAGCATCCCGCTTTCCGGGAAGGCGGCCGGTTCGGCAAGGCTGACGTTACGGAAATTCCCGTTACGTCAGCGGGTGTCATCGATCTCGCGGCGCTTGAGGTGCTGCTGTCGTCGCATGACAAGTCCACTGGTCTGCCGATGGTCGCCTGCATGCTGGTCAATAATGAGACCGGCATTCTCCAGCCTGTGGCGGAAGCCGCGCGGCTTGTGCATGCGGCAGGCGGATTGATGGTGGTCGATGCCGTGCAGGCTGCGGGCCGCATTCCGCTCGATATCAATGCTCTCGATGCGGATTTCCTCGTTCTCTCGTCTCACAAGCTCGGTGGCCCGAAGGGTGCCGGCGCTCTCATTTCGCGCGGCGAGGTGATGATGCCGAAACCGCTGATCCATGGCGGCGGTCAGGAGAAGGGCCATCGCTCGGGTACGGAAAATACCCTGTCGGTCATCGGTTTTGGTGCAGCGGCCGTCGTGGCTGCCGAGAAGCTGGCGGACGAAGCGGCGCGTCTTGGCGCGCTGCGGGCGAAGCTGGAGCACGGCATGCGGGTGAATGCGCCCGATGTCATCATCCATGGTGCGGATGTTGCCCGTGTGGGCAATACGACCTTTTTCACCCTGCCGGGCCTGAAAGCCGAAACCGGACAAATCGCCTTCGACATAGAAGGCATCGCGCTCTCGGCCGGTTCGGCCTGCTCTTCCGGCAAGGTGGGCGAAAGCCATGTGCTGACGGCGATGGGGCACGATCCCAAGCTCGGCGCGCTCAGGATTTCCCTCGGTCACGCGACGGACGAGGCGGATATAGACAGAACGCTTGCGGCGTTCACGAAAATTGCCGGGCGGCGCAGGCTTTCCGGTCAGGCCGCTTAAAATGCGGCAAAGAATTGCGGAATAGCAATTTTCCGCTTGCCGGGATGTGTGAAAAGCGCCATCCCGCACTTACATGGGTATAAGCTCCGCCCCGTTTAACGGCTCGGAACGATTTGCCCGAAGATGAATAAGGCGGCTTTCCGCCTTGATACGTTGACAAGCCACCGGACCTTGGCTCCGGCGAGATTGGAGAACGACATGGCAGCGGTTCAGGAAACGATCGATCAGGTCCGCCAGATCGATGTGGACCAGTATAAATACGGCTTCGAAACCGAAATCGAAGTCGACAAGGCCCCGAAGGGCCTTTCGGAAGAGGTGATCCGTTTCATCTCGGCCAAGAAGCAGGAGCCGGAATGGATGCTGGAATGGCGTCTTGAGACTTACAAGCGCTGGCTGACGATGGAAGAGCCGACCTGGGCGCGCGTCAGCTACCCCAAGATCGACTTCAACGATCTCTATTATTATGCTGCGCCGAAAAGCACCCCCGGCCCGAAGTCGCTCGATGAAGTCGACCCGGAGCTGCTGAAGGTCTATGAAAAGCTCGGTATTCCGCTGAAAGAACAGGAAATCCTCGCTGGCGTCGAAAAGCGTCAGGTTGCCGTGGATGCCGTGTTCGACAGTGTCTCCGTCGTCACCACCTTCAAGGCGGAACTGGCGAAGGCCGGCGTGATCTTCATGTCGATTTCCGAGGCCGTGCGCGAGCATCCGGAGCTGGTGAAGAAATATCTCGGCTCGGTCGTGCCGACGACGGACAATTTCTACGCCACGCTGAACTCGGCTGTCTTCACCGACGGTTCATTCGTGTTCGTGCCGAAGGGCGTTCGTTGCCCGATGGAGCTTTCCACCTATTTCCGCATCAACGAAAAGAACACCGGCCAGTTCGAGCGCACGCTGATCATCGCTGAAGAGGGGGCTTACGTCTCCTATCTGGAAGGCTGCACGGCTCCCCAGCGCGACGAGAATCAGCTTCACGCCGCCGTTGTCGAACTGGTGGCGCTTGACGATGCCGAAATCAAATATTCCACCGTCCAGAACTGGTATCCGGGCGACAAGGATGGCAAGGGCGGCATCTACAACTTCGTGACCAAGCGCGGCGATTGCCGTGGCAACCGTTCGAAGATTTCGTGGACGCAGGTTGAAACCGGTTCTGCCATCACCTGGAAATACCCGTCCTGCATTTTGCGCGGCGACGACAGCCGTGGCGAATTCTATTCGATTGCGGTTTCCAACGGCCATCAGCAGATCGACAGTGGCACCAAGATGATCCATCTCGGCAAGAACACGTCGAGCCGCATTATCGCCAAGGGCATTGCCGCCGGTTTTTCGGAAAACGTCTATCGCGGTCAGGTCTCTGCCCACCGCAAGGCGACCAACACGCGCAACTTCACGCAGTGCGACTCGCTTTTGATCGGCGACAAGTGCGGCGCACACACCGTGCCTTACATCGAGGCGAAGAACTCGTCTGCGCATTTCGAGCACGAGGCGACGACGTCGAAGATTTCCGAAGACCAGCTGTTCTATTGCCTGCAGCGCGGCATTCCTGAGGAAGCGGCCATCGCGCTGATCGTCAACGGCTTCGTGAAGGAAGTCATTCAGGAACTGCCGATGGAATTTGCCGTGGAAGCGCAGAAGCTGATCGGCATTTCGCTGGAAGGGTCCGTGGGATAAGTTTTCCTCGTCATCCTCGGGCTTGTCCCGAGGATCTGCTGTCGCGGGATGCGGAGATGAGCGGTGTCGTTTACATGATGTCCGATAAACCGCGCGGTGTGATCTATACTGGCGTCACCAGCGACCTGCCGGGAAGGGTTTATGAACACCGCACCACGTTGCATAAGGGTTACACCGAGAAATACAGGGCAAAGAACCTCGTCTGGTTTGAAACCCACCCCAATATCGTGCTGGCAATCCAGCGGGAGAAATCATTGAAGCGTTACATGCGCGAGTGGAAAATTCGGTTGATCGAAGAATTAAATCCGACCTGGTTGGACCTTTACGAGCGCATAAACGAAATCGGCAACGCCTATCGGCCGCATGAAAATACGCGGAAGTGGGGCGACTATAATTGACGTGATTAGATCCTCGGGACAAGCCCGAGGATGACGGATGCAAAAGTTGAGGCAGGCCCGTAACAGGGCTTACGAGGCGGTCCTTGAAACCGCAATACGGATAGGAACTAAAACATGCTTGAAATCATCGACCTGCACGCAAAGATCGCCGATACCGAAACCGAGATCATCAAGGGTCTCAACCTGAAGGTTGCCGCTGGTGAAGTTGCCGCCATCATGGGGCCGAACGGTTCCGGCAAATCGACGCTCTCCTACATCCTGTCGGGCCGTGAGGACTACGAAGTCACCTCCGGTGACATTCTCTATAACGGCGAAAGCATTCTGGAACTGGACGCCGCCGAGCGCGCTGCCAAGGGCATTTTCCTTGCCTTCCAGTATCCGGTCGAAATTCCCGGCGTCGCCACCATGCAGTTCCTGAAGGTTGCGATGAACGAGCAGCGCAAGGCGCGTGGCGAGTCCGAGCTGACGACGCCGGACTTCATCCGCCGCGTCAAGGAAGCCGCCGGCGACCTGAAGATCGACATGGAGATGCTGAAGCGTCCGCTGAACGTCGGTTTCTCCGGCGGTGAAAAGAAGCGCGCTGAAATCCTGCAGATGGCGCTGCTTGAGCCGAAACTCTGCGTTCTCGACGAAACCGATAGCGGTCTCGACATCGACGCGCTGAAGATCGTGGCTGATGGCGTCAACGCGCTGAAGTCGCCGGATCGCGCCACCGTCGTCATCACCCACTACCAGCGCCTGCTCGATTACATCGTGCCTGACAGCGTTCACGTTCTCTACAAGGGCAAGATCATCCGCTCGGGTGA
Organism: Agrobacterium sp. ST15.13.013; assembly: GCF_027956525.1. Lineage (NCBI taxonomy): Bacteria > Pseudomonadati > Pseudomonadota > Alphaproteobacteria > Hyphomicrobiales > Rhizobiaceae > Agrobacterium > Agrobacterium sp. ST15.13.013. The sequence continues at coordinate 8,370 of NZ_JAQKGP010000017.1, read as the reverse complement.
CAAGGCGCTGGCGCTGGAGCTGGAAAACAACGGTTACGCCGACATCATCGGTGAAGCGGCCTGATCGAAGGCCAGGAGGTGATGTCCATGAACATTCAAGCTACCAACCGGCTGACGCCAGCGGAAACCGCGCTGGTCGACGCCTACACCGCCAAGTTCAGCGAATTGCCGGGCGACGGCGCTGTTGTTGCCGCGCGTGACGTGCTGTTCGATGATCTCAAAACCGGCGGTCTTCCGACCCGCCGCATCGAGGCGTGGCACTATACCGATCTGAAGAGCCTGCTGCGCGCCGTTCCGGAAGACCAGCCGGCGCCTGTTATCGAGAAGCTGGCGCCGACGGTTGCCGGCTCGCTGGTTGCCTATCTGCAGCATGGCACGGCCGATATCGGCAAGATTGAAGATGTTCGCGTGTCGCGATTTGCCGAAAGCCTGCTCGATGGTTCCGCCGCCGCCGGCCTTGCTGAAGCCAGCAAGGATGACGCGATTGGCCGCATCAATGGCAGCTTCGTGCGCGATGGCCTGGTGCTCGATATACCGGCCGATGCCGATATCGAGAAGCCGATCGAATTGCAGGCGGTCCATGGCGCAGGCCAGGTTCACAGCCGCTTCCCGGTCCGTTTCGGCAAGGGTTCCAAGGCAACCGTCATCGAGCGTCACCTTTCGGTGACTTCTGATGCGGCCCTCGTGTCCTCGGTCAGCGATATCGTTGTCGAGGATGGCGCGGAAGTGACCTGGATCATCCTGCAGCAACAGGGGGCGGCCGATATCCATCTTGGCCAGCTGCGCATGAAAATCGGCGCGGACGCCAAGATTCGCCTGTTCATTGTCAATGCCGGCGGCAAGCTGGTGCGCCAGGAACTGCGCATCGATGTGGAAGGCGAGGGCACTGACCTCATCGTTCGCGGCGTCAACCTCCTAGGCGGCGAAACCCATACCGACGTGACGATGGTTCTCGGCCACAACGTGCCGAACACGACCTCGACGGAAGTATTCCGCAACGTGGTGTTCGACCGTGCCAAGGGCATTTTCCAGGGCATGATCCGGGTGGCGCCCGATGCCCAGAAGACCGACGCGAAGATGGCCTGCAATACGCTGCTGATGTCCGACGATGGCGAGTTCTCGGCAAAGCCGGAACTGGAAATCTTTGCCGATGACGTTCAGTGCGGCCATGGCGCGACGGTTGCCGATATCAGCGACAATCATCTCTATTACCTGATGGCGCGCGGCGTCCCGCGGGCGAAGGCACGGGCGATGCTCGTCAACGCCTTCGTTGCCGAGATCGTCGAGGAACTGGAAGAAGAAAATCTGGTAGAGGCGCTGGAGACGATCATCTCCGGCTGGCTGGAACATCATGCCTGAGAGCGAACGCGCCGCATTGGCGGCCCCTTATGACATCGAAGCCGTGCGGAAGGATTTCCCGATCCTGTCGCGCGAGGTCTATGGCAAGCCGCTCACCTATCTCGACAACGGCGCGTCCGCTCAAAAACCGCAGGTGGTGATCGACGCCGTTTCGCATGCTTATGCGAACGAATACGCCAATGTGCATCGCGGCCTGCATTTTCTCTCCAATGCCGCAACCGACGCCTATGAGGCGGCGCGCGAAAAGGTGCGCCGGTTCCTCAATGCCGGTTCGGTGGACGAGATCGTCTTCACCAAATCCTCCACCGAGGCGATCAATACGGTTGCCTATGGCTACGGCATGCCCAAGATCGGCGAGGGCGACGAGATCGTCATCTCGATCATGGAGCACCACTCCAATATCGTGCCGTGGCACTTCATTCGCGAGCGGCAAGGCGCCAAGCTCGTGTGGGTGCCTGTTGACGATGATGGCGCGTTTCATATCGAGGCTTTCGAAAAAAGCCTGACGGAGCGCACCAAGCTCGTCGCTATCACGCATATGTCAAATGCGCTCGGCACCATCGTGCCGGTCAAGGAAATCTGCCGCATCGCCCATGAGCGCGGCATTCCGGTGTTGATCGATGGTTCGCAGGGTGCCGTTCACATGCCGGTCGATGTTCGTGACATCGATTGCGACTGGTATGTGATGACCGGCCACAAGCTCTACGGTCCCTCAGGCATCGGTGTGCTTTATGGCAAGGCCGACCGCTTGCGCGAGATGCGGCCGTTCCAGGGCGGCGGCGAGATGATCCTCGACGTTTCCGAAGAAAATGTCACCTATAACGAGCCGCCGCATCGTTTCGAAGCCGGCACGCCGCCCATCGTGCAGGCGATCGGGCTCGGTTATGCGCTCGATTATATGGACAATCTCGGCCGCGCCGCGATTGCGGCACACGAGGCCGATCTTGCCGCTTATGCCGCCGAGCGGTTGCGCGAGATCAATTCGCTGCGCATCATCGGCAATGCGCCTGACAAGGGCGGTATCTTCTCTTTTGAGCTTGAGGGCATTCACGCCCATGACGTCTCGATGGTGATCGACCGGCGCGGCGTTGCGGTACGTGCGGGCACCCATTGCGCCATGCCGCTCTTGAAACGCTTCGGCGTCACCTCCACATGCCGGGCGTCGTTCGGCCTTTACAATACCCGCGCCGAAGTAGACTCTCTTGTTGAGGCGCTGGAATATGCGCGCAAATTTTTCGCCTGATATCGGCATGAATGAGATCAGGATTGAGGATCAGACCATGACTGCGGAAGCCACTGCAAAGACATCCGATGCGACCGAAGAAGCGGCAAAGCCGTCTTCCATTCCGCCTGACGAACTGGCGCGTCTCAGCGACGACGTGATCTCGGCGTTGAAAACCGTCTACGACCCGGAAATTCCAGCCGATATTTTCGAACTCGGCCTGATCTACAAGATCGACATCGAGGACGACCGGATGGTCAAGATCGTCATGACGCTGACGGCACCCGGTTGCCCGGTGGCGGGCGAAATGCCCGGTTGGGTGGAAAACGCGGTCGGCGCCGTCGAGGGTGTTTCCGGCGTTACGGTCGAAATGACCTTTGACCCGCCGTGGACGCCGGACCGGATGTCGGAAGAAGCGCAGGTTGCTGTCGGTTGGTACTGATTTGATTTTGACTGAAGTCATCCCTTGATGACATCGTCAGGCGAACTTAAATTGAATTCCATAAGCATCGAGCCTTGAACTCGATTGTCGAAGGAGAATGGGCCCATGGGCTTCGCAATTATGACCATGACCGGGGCTGCCGCCTCGCGCGTTAAAGCAATCGTCGAGAATTCCGGCCCGGACGCCAAGGGCGTGCGAGTCGGCATCAAGAAGGGCGGCTGCGCAGGCATGGAATATACCATCGACCTCGTGACCGAAGCGGATGCGAAGGACGATCTGGTTGAATTCGACGGGGCAAAGGTCTGGGTTCAGCCTTCCGCCGTGCTTTATCTGCTCGGCACCCAGATGGATTTTGAAGTGACCAAGATGCGCTCCGGCTTCACCTTCAACAACCCGAACCAGACATCCGCCTGCGGCTGCGGCGAATCGGTGGAACTGAAGCCCGCGGATCTCGCGGCGCTGGCGAAGCAGCGCGAGGCTGAAGCCAGCGTTTGATTTGATGCGGCTGCGCGTCATTTTCGGGCGCGACCAAAAGACCTTTGGCTCTCAACGCCTTGTAAAACCCTCCATATGTTATCACCTTTACCGTGCTTATAGAGCGAGCGGTTGCCGCTTGTTTCTTCTCCCCGCCGGGGAGAAGGTCGCGGCAGCGGGATGAGGGGGCGAGGGTGGTGGGATACGGCAACGTTGCCCCCTCATCCGACCCTTCGGGCCACCTTCTCCCCGGCGGGGAGAAGAAATATGCCGCTACGTGGTGCGAAGCTGATTACATTTTCACTCGTGCCGCAGCGCCTCTATCGGGCTCAAACTCGCTGCCCGCCGCGCCGGGAAATAGCCGAAAATCACCCCGATGGCCGCCGAAAAAGCGAAGGCGAGGAAGATGATCGACGGGCTGGTAACGAAGGGCACGTTGAGGAAGCTGACGACGCCATAAGCAAGGCCGAGACCCGTGAGAATTCCGACAAGGCCGCCGAAGGCCGAGAGCATGACGGCTTCCACCAGAAACTGCGTCAGCACCTGTTTTTCCAGCGCGCCGATGGCGAGACGAATGCCGATCTCGCGGGTGCGCTCGGTTACCGACACCAGCATGATGTTCATGATGCCGATGCCGCCGACCAGCAGGCTGACGGCGGCGACTGCGCCGAGAAGCCCGGTCAGCAGCGTCGTCGTGCCGGTCATGGCAGACGCGATCTGCGTCATGTCGTTGACGGTGAAATCATCTTCGCGGCCGATGCCGATGCGGCGGCGCTCTCGCAGCAGGTTCTGCAGGTCGCTCTGAACCTTGGCCGTGGAAACGCCATCCTGCGCCGAAACCATGATCGAGGAAATGGTGGTCGTGCCGCCGATGCGCCGCTGATGGATTTTCAGCGGCATGATGATGGTGTCGTCCTGATCGTCTCCGAGGCCGGACTGGCCTTTTCGGGCGAGAACACCGATGACGGGGCAGGAGATGTTGCTGACGCGGATCGTCTGCCCGACAGGGTTTTCCGCGCCGAAGAGTTCCTGACGCACCGTTTCGCCGATGATGCAGCCGATCTGGCCGCCTCGATCTTCGGCCGGCTGGAAGTCGCGGCCGAGCGCGATGGTCCAGTCCTGCGCGATCAGATAGTCATTGGTGGTGCCGATGACGCTCGTCTGGTGGTTCTTGCCGCCGAAAATGACAGTTGCGGCGGAACTGCGGTTCTGCGGGGCAACGGCGCGGATGCCCGATATCTGATTGCGGATGGCCTCGACATCGCGGTCATCGAAGCGCTTGGCCTCGGTGCTGGCGCGGCCGGGGCCGAACTGGCCAGGGCGGACGAACAGCATGTTGGTGCCGAGCCGCGACAGTTCCGATTTCACCTGTTCCGTCGTGCCGTTGCCGATGGTGACCATGGCGATGACGGCGGCGACACCGATGACGACGCCGAGCACGGTGAGGAAGGAGCGCAGCAGGTTGCGGCTGATGGCGCGCAGCGCAAGACGCGACGTTTCAAAGAACATCGGCGGTCTCCTTGTTGTCGACCGCGCTGTCGGAGGCGAGGTGGCCATCAACGAAGCGCAGCAGGCGTCCGGCGTGGGCGGCGATGTCCTCTTCGTGGGTGACCATGACGACCGTGATACCCCTGTCGCGATTGAGCGCGGTGATCAGCTCCATGATCTCGTTGCTGGTCTTCGTGTCGAGGTTACCTGTCGGTTCGTCTGCCAGAAGCAGGGCAGGGCGGGTGACGATGGCGCGCGCAATGGCCACACGCTGCTGCTGGCCGCCGGAAAGCTCCTGCGTGGTGTGATCCTCGCGACCCTTAAGACCCACCTGCGCCAGCGCCTCCATGGCGCGGGCGCGCCGCTCTGAGGCCTTCATGCCGCGATAAACCAGCGGCAGCTCGACATTTTCCACCGCCGAGGTGCGGGAGAGAAGATTGAAGCCCTGAAACACGAAACCCAGCATGTGCCGACGCAGCAGTGTCAGATGTTCATTGTCGAAGCCGCTGGTCGGCACGCCCTGAAACAGATATTCGCCAGCCGTGGGCACATCCAGACAGCCGATGATGTTCATCGAGGTGGATTTGCCCGACCCTGACGGCCCCATGATGGCGACGAATTCCTTTTCACGAATGGACAGGCTGACGCCATCGAGCGCGCGGATGGTCGCTTCGCCCCGGCCATATTGCTTGACGACATCACGGAATTCGATGAGTGGCGGCTGTTGCATGCGGTTCTCCCCGTCAGCCGGCGTTGCGGGCCGTAGCGTCGGTAATCACCTGGTCATCGGCTTTCAGCTCACCCGATTTTACAACCGTATGCTGGCCATCGGTGGAGCCGGTTTCAATGGCGACGGAGACGGGCGCGTTGTTGCGCAGCACCCAGACGGTTCTTTTGCCTGTTGCGGCCTGGCCGGCGTCGCGGTTCTGCGAACGGCCCATGCGGGGCGGGCGGAACAGGCCCATCAACCCACCGCCACGGGAGGCGGATTCGCGCGGCGGGGTATAACGCAGCGCTGAATTCGGCACCAGCAGCGCATCCTTGATCTCTTCGACGACGATATTGGCGGTCGCCGTCATGCCCGGGCGCAGCAGCAGTTCTTCATTATCGACCGTCAATATGCCCTTGTATGTCACCACGTTGGAAACGGTTTCAGAGGCGAAGCGGACGGTCTCGATCTCGGCCGGGAAGCTGCGGTCGGGATAGGCATCGACATTGAAGGTGGCTTTCTGCCCGGTCTCCACCTTGCCGACATCGGCCTCATCCACCGAAACCTGCAATTCCATATGACGCAGATCGCCGGCGATGGTGAAGAGCACAGGGGCGTTGAGCGAGGAGGCGACGGTGGCGCCGGGATCGACACTGCGGGTGAGGATCACGCCATCGATGGGCGAGACGATCTTGGCCTTGCCGAGATTGACCTCGGCGAGCCGCAGATCGGCTTCCGCCGAAAGCACGGTTGCCTCGTTCACCTCCAGCGTGGCAGCGGCGGCATCGTGGGTGAATTGTGCGGCATCCAGATCCTGCTGGCTGGACACCCGGTTCTGCACCAGCGACCGCAGGCGCTCCATGGATGTCTTGGCCGAGCCGAGATCGGCGCGCGCCTTCAGCACATTGGCCTTGGCGGAGGCCAGCTTGGCGCGGGCGCTCTGAACATCGGCCTCCAGCTTGTTGGTATCCAGCTCCGCCAGAACGTCTCCTGCCTTTACCGGGCTATTATAGGTGACATTGACCTTGCGCACCGTGCCCGACAATTCACTCGATATATCGACCTGATCCGTCGGCTGAACCGAGCCGGTGGAGGTGACGATGACGGACAGATCGCCCTGACGCGCAGGTTCCGTGGTGTAGTTGTAGGCAACACCCGCCGCGCGCGACTGGTAATAATAACCAAGACCGCCGCCAATCAGCACGATGGCCGCCGCGATATAAAGAAACCGGCGCGATTTCTTCTTTCGGCCGTTTCTGTTCGTTCCCAGAATCTCCCGCAGATCGGGCTGGGTGTCTGGTGTATCGCGGCCACTGCCGTTGGCGTCATTCATTCTCGTCACCCGCAAAATTCAAAATGCCACAGAGGGTTGTTTCCGCTCCGCGATTTGTCTGTCCATCTGTCGCCGTTGTATTCCTCTGATTGTGGGAAGTGACATAGCTTGCCCTAAGGGTGAAGTGAAAACTTGGTAATATTTATGATAGTTCTGGTCTGCTAGAGATAGGTATTGGAAAAGCCGATGCCATCTTTAGGGCAGAGGTTTCAGCAGCGACATTCAGGACGATGATGAAATGAACGACAACGTGGTGAAGTTCCGCAAACCGGTGCCGCCGAAAAAACCGCGCGAACCGCTTGGGCCGAAAGCGAAGAGGGCGCTGACGATTGTGGCTGTCATCGCGTTTTTTGTGGCGGCTTGGGGGTATTTCACGCTGATGGGGCAGGGGTAGGGCTCGGCTGCTTGCGGCGGGTACGCTGGGGGGCGATGGTGTGAGCGCCATATTGGGGATTGACGCCGCATGGACGGCGACCGAGCCGAGCGGCGTGGCGCTGGTCGTCAAGGACGGCCTTCACTGGCGCCTGCGGGCTGCCGCCTCGTCCTATGATCATTTTCTCGCACTTCTACTGGAAACATCCGCCCGCACTGATCGTCCCCGGGGTTCGGTTGCGCAGGCGACAGCGCTTCTGAATGTTGCGGAATCGCTTGCCGGATGCAACGTCAGTCTCATCGCGATTGATATGCCGCTCTCCAATGCCCCGATCAGGGCCCGCAGAGTGTCGGATAATCGTGTGTCATCGGCTTACGGCGCGCGTTATTGCAGCACCCACACCCCGAATGCACTGAGGCCGGGCAAGATCAGCGACGATCTCAAGCTCGCATTTGAAAGCGCGGGTTATCCATTGTTGACTAGGGAAATTTCCGGGCGGGGACTGCTCGAGGTCTATCCACACCCGGCACTGGTCGAATTAACGAAATCCGAGAAGCGGCTTCCCTATAAACACTCGAAAATTGGTAACTACTGGCGATCAGATCCCATTCCTGTCCGGCGCGCCAAACTCATCGACGTATGGCGTTTCATTGTCGCTCATCTCGATGAGCGTATCGCGGGCGTCGCCGATACATTGATCGTTCCGCAGGCGAATGCTCGCGCCTGGGAGATGAAGGCCTTCGAAGACATGATGGATGCCGTGGTGTGCGCCTGGATCGGCATCTGCGCGCTGGAGGGCGATGCGATACCTTACGGCGACGACAGCTCCGCGATCTGGATTCCCTCGGCTGGCTGAGCCGCAATCGTCAAATGTCCGACTTGAGAGATAGGTGACGTTTTGTACCGGAGACATGGGTAACACTTTTCGCTTTGCGGGAGGTGTTGATGCCGTGGAGAGAGACTTCGGTTA
>NZ_JAQKGP010000143.1:0-267 GCF_027956525.1 Agrobacterium sp. ST15.13.013 | reverse complement strand
CTTCGCCGAATGCGCGGGTAACGCGGGGTGGAGCAGCCCGGTAGCTCGTCAGGCTCATAACCTGAAGGCCGCAGGTTCAAATCCTGCCCCCGCAACCAACGATCCCTGTGATTGCGCCAAGCCCTTGCCACGCAAGGGCTTTTTTGCGTTTCTGGACTGATGAAAACAGTAAGCGGCAAGCTGAGGCCGTTCAGGCCTTGTAGCTCCACGGCATAAGGGTATGGATTTCGCTGCTAGGCCAGCCGTTTGCAAGGCGCTCGAGCGTCT
>NZ_JAQKGP010000142.1:0-272 GCF_027956525.1 Agrobacterium sp. ST15.13.013 | reverse complement strand
CCGGTCGGATAGCCACCGACAAAGAAATAGGCGTCCAGTCCACCGTCCCGCAAGCGGTCGCCAGCGGGGCCAGGCTTCAGGTATTCGGCTTTGATGTCGCTTTCCTTCAAACCGTAAGCCCCCAGAACAATCCGGGCGTCGACGATCGTGCCGGAACCGGGCTCATCAACAGAAACCCGCTTGCCCTTAAGGTCCGCCACCGATTTGATCCCGGCATCTTTCCGGGCGACCAGATGAATTGTTTCTGGATAGAGGGTGGCAATCAGTCGAAG
>NZ_JAQKGP010000141.1:0-296 GCF_027956525.1 Agrobacterium sp. ST15.13.013 | reverse complement strand
CCCAGCCCGGCCCGGCCCAGCAACAATAGCCAGAAATCGGCAGCAACCGATGCGAGAATGTTGGAGCCGATCGCCAGCGCACTAAGACCGACAAGCACGGTCTTGCGGTTCAGTTTGCCGATGAGAACATTGCTCAGCAAAGCCGTCACGGCGCCCACGGAAGCTGTCGCCGTCACAACCTGTCCGGCTGTACCCTCGGTAATGCCGAGATCGCGCGCCATGGGCGTCAACAATCCCGCTGGCAGGAACTCGGCCGAAACCAGCGCAAAACTGGTGGCCGCCATCGAAAGAACCGC
>NZ_JAQKGP010000140.1:0-346 GCF_027956525.1 Agrobacterium sp. ST15.13.013 | reverse complement strand
ACTGGCCTGGTCCGCGTTCGCTCGCCACTACTTGCGGAGTCTCGGTTGATGTCCTTTCCTGCAGGTACTTAGATGTTTCAGTTCCCTGCGTTCGCTTCTTACACCCTATGTATTCAGGTGCAGATACCTCATTGCGATATCTAGAAACCTCTTTCGCTGAACCCTCGAACCCGGCATCGCCGGGTTTTCTTTTGTCTTCACGCTGTCGCGGCCAAACGTGGCCGACGCGCTACCGCGCTGTATGGCTGCCAAACTCAAGATCGAGCAAGGCACCAGTACAGGCCGATAGGCCGTCGGCGGGCGTCCGCCGCGCCATCGCAGCGCCAGCACTTCCAAAGGAAGTGCG
>NZ_JAQKGP010000139.1:0-352 GCF_027956525.1 Agrobacterium sp. ST15.13.013 | reverse complement strand
CCACGGGCGTGCTCCCGATGCGGAAGTAAATGCTGATGATACCAGATGTTTTTTTTTTTTCAACCAGAAGCCGCAATACGATTTTCGCCTAAGTCTCGTGGGCTGGTTTGGGCCGTCATAGGTGACCCCCACGCCCAGCGCTTCCCCCGCCTCTTTCGCGCCGTTGCCGCCGCTGGTAAAGAAGCCGACGCCGACCAGCTTAGGAATAAAGGCGATGCGGTCCGCCGCCTGCGCGGTAACCACGCTCATCGCCAGCGCCAGCACGATCAGTTTTAATTTCATTTTATGCTCCGATTGTTTTATGCGAGAAAAGACGCCGCCAGGTCGCGCGCACCCATTCACGGTGCAGGCT
>NZ_JAQKGP010000138.1:0-354 GCF_027956525.1 Agrobacterium sp. ST15.13.013 | reverse complement strand
TCGGCGACCGTCTGGATTACTACCCGGCCAACCTCTCCGGCGGCCAACAGCAGCGCGTGGCCATTGCCCGGGCGCTGGCCATGTCGCCGAAAGTTTTACTCTGTGACGAAATCACCTCGGCGCTCGACCCGGAACTGGTGGGTGAAGTGCTGAAGGTGCTGGAGCAACTGGCGGCGGAAGGTATGACGCTGATCCTCGTCACCCATGAAATGAATTTTGCCCGCGAAGTGGGCGACCGCGTGGTGTTTATGCATCAGGGACGCGTCTGGGAGCAGGGCGACAGCAAAACGCTGTTCGCCAGCCCGCAGACCAGCGAACTGAAACAGTTTATCTCCTCGGTGCGCGGTCTTAACT
>NZ_JAQKGP010000016.1:0-121611 GCF_027956525.1 Agrobacterium sp. ST15.13.013 | reverse complement strand
TCACCATCTCGAGAGCGGTCTGTTCAGGAGCAGGTTTCTTCAACATGTCCCAATGAATCATAAACCCCCAGCTCACGCCAGGGGTTTGTCAGCAGTCTGAGCCGGGGTTTACGCCCCGGCTTTTTTGTTTTTTGGCATAGGGCCAGAATAACGTCCGGCGATCAGGCCGGGCGTTGTTCGAGTCAAAGCCTCAAGCGGCGGCCTTCATTTCCGCATAGGCCTCGAAACGCTTGCCGAAGGTTTCAGGCCAAGCCGCCAGAGCATCGCGCCCTTCGGCCCATTCCCCGGCGAAACGCAGGTCGAGATAACCGATCATCGCGGCAAGGGCGAAATGGCCGCCATGTAGCTTCTTGCCGGTTTTCGGCAGGTTTGCATTGAGATAATCAAGTCCGCGAGCCACCTTGCTCCACTGCTTGTCGATCCATGGCTGGTGGATCTTATCTTCCGGGCGAAAACGACGCTCATAAACGATGGCCAGCAGGCAATCCATGATGCCGTCGCACAGCGCTTCTAGAATTTCCACATCCGTACGCTTGCCGTTCTTTTTCGGGTAGAGCTTGCCGCCCGAAAGACGGTCGAGATAATGCATGATCGCCACACTGTCATAGACCGAGCCGCCTTCATCCAGAAGCAGGACCGGAATCTTGCCGAGCGGATTGTTGTCCATCAGCGTTGCCGGCTCGGCACTGGTATCGACACGCACGGAGGTAATGTCGATGCCAAGGTGGCGCGCGGCCATACGTACCTTGGCGGAGTAGGGGGAGGCGGGCGAGTAGAGCAGTTCCATGGTCGGGTCCTGTGGGTTGTCGTCTGTGGACTGGATTAGTCTATAAGACTGCATAGCGGTTTTATGTCTGGAAAGTATGTAGAAGAACGCAACAGGGAATATCCGATGCGCGCTAGCGAATGGGGATGATTTCCGTGGTGTTGGCGCGGCAGCCCTTGCGGTCAAGCTCGGGGCAGTCGCGGAATGTCATGTCTCTGTTAAGGCAGATGCGCACTTCCTCAAGGCGCCTGCCGTCGCAACTGATGGAGATGCCGCGTTTCGACAGGCCGGGATTGGCGTCGGTGAAGGCGGTTTCTATGGCGTCGGCGGAGAGAGTGGTGGCCTCGGCGCCCGAGGCGATCTTTTCCGGCAGTCGGATGGCTTCGAAGGCGGCTCGTGTCGCCGAAAAATAGTCTCGCTGCGACAGGCCGGAGCAGGAGCCGTGCTTGCGCCACTGGTGGCCGATCAGGCCCATGGATGGCATGATGTCGAACAGGGGGCGGCCGATCGCGTCCGGAACACGGTCGGGTTCGCCGCTTCGACAGAATTCAGGGTAGCCGTTTTCGTTCTGTGGCCACAGCCCATGCACCACGAAACCGTAACGCCTGTCGCTGCCGCATTGCTGGCGGTTGCCCGAGCCTTCGGAGCTGGCGCAGAATGCCGGTGACCAGGAGAGTGACAGCACGTAAAAATCGAACCCGTCTCCGCGGGGCGCAGGGTTTTTACCTGTCGCCTGTTGGAAAACTTCGCGTCCTGGAGCGTCCGGCCGGGAATTGCCGGCGGTTTGCGATTGGGATTGTGTCTGCCGGTTGCTGGCGGGGCTGGTCGGCACCGGATTTCCCCGCGCGAACCATAACGCGGCGAGCGATAGAAGGCCCAGGGCGATGAAACCGGCATAACGCTTCATTCCGTGTACGTTCTCCGGAAAGTGGACGACCTCACATCGCCGGCGGGCGACGATCCGGTCTTACATCAACTTGTGAACGGGGCAAACCGCCAATCTTTGATGAAAAGGTTGAAAGCTTTGCCGCATAACGAATAAAGTCAAACGAATCTTCCGCAAAAGACGGAACGGGGCGGGGTGAAGCTGGGGGAAATTGGCGGGCATGACCGCATGAAATTCAAGAAATATATCTGGCCCGTCGTTGGCTTTGCGACGATCGGTTTTTCCGCATGGTTGCTTTTTCACGAACTGCGCGGGCTGTCGCTCGATGATCTCTGGGACAGCCTGAAAGCCATTCGCGTGCGGGACTGGCTGTGTTCGGGCCTTGCAACCCTGCTGGCCTATGCCGCGCTCGCCGGTTACGACCGTATCGCGTTGCAGCATCTTGGCCGCAAGGTGAACTGGTTCTTCATCACGCTTACCTCTTTCACCACCTATGCGCTTTCCCACAATGTCGGGGCCTCGGTATTCTCGGGTGCCGTGGTGCGATATCGGGCCTATACGTCCAAGGGGCTGAGTGTGGCGGAAGTGGGCGTGCTCGTCGGCCTCTGCTCGTTCACCTTTCTCATCGGCACGATCATGCTGATCGGGCTGGTGCTGCTTTACGAGCCTGACATCACCGAACGGTTCACCGGCATTTTGCCGGTCGAAGCCTCCACCACGACAGGCGTCGTGCTGCTGCTATTCGTCAGCCTTTATGTTCTCGGCAGCCTGCTCAGGCTGAAGCCTCTTAAAATCGGCTCCTTCGTGCTGCCTTACCCCGCACCGAAGCTTGTTGCGCAGCAGCTCGTCATTGGCCCGATCGAACTGATCGGCGCGGCCGGCATCATCTATTTCGCGCTGCCGGAAGCCGGAAATCCCGGTTATATGGTTATTCTCGGCATATTTCTGGTTTCCTTCTCGGCGGCGCTCATCTCGCACGCCCCGGGCGGACTGGGGGTGCTGGAACTGGTCTTCGTCACCGGCCTGCCGGACATGAACCCCGCGGACGTCATCGCGGCGCTTCTGGTCTTCCGCCTGTTCTACCTCATTATTCCCTTCATCATGGCCCTGTTTGTGATCCTGTTCTTCGAACGGTCACAGCTTGCGCAGGCGCAGAAGCGGGAAGGGCTGAGGTAGCCCTCTCAATTATCTTCCGCTTTTTCTTCGCCGCGCAGCCAGAAGGCGCGCTGCGAAGCGAACCTGTCCTGCGCCAGCGTCGTCTTCAGGTAGGGCAGCAACGTGTGCAGCTCTTCCTTCAGCGTATAGGGCGGGTTGACGATGATGAGGCCGGAGCCGCTGAGGCCATCCAGCCGGTCGCTTTTGACGGAAAGTTCCGCGCACAGCATCTTGGGAATATCGAAGGATTGCAGCCGCTCGTGGAAATCCTTGATCGGCGCGCCTTTCTTTAAGGGATACCACAGGCAATAGGTGCCGGTGGAAAAACGCCGATAGGCCTTGTTCAAACCGTCGGCTAGACGCTGATATTCATTCTCAAGCTCGAAGGGCGGATCGACGAGGATCAGGCCTCGCTTTTCCTTCGGCGGCAGATGCGCGCCGAGCGACAGCCAGCCGTCCAGCTCGGTGACACGCACCTGATAGTCCCCCTCGAAAAGACGCGCGAGCGCCCGGCTGTCATCCGGGTGCAGTTCCATGGCCGAAAGCCGGTCCTGCGGGCGAAACAGAATACGTGCGAGTTTCGGCGAACCGGGATAAAATTTCACGCCGCCTTCCGGGTTCAATTCCTTCACGGCGGCAAGATAGGGTTCCAGCAATTCGGCGATGGGTGCGGGCAGGTCGGCTTCCATCAGCTTGCCGATGCCGGTCTGCCATTCGCCGGTTTTTTGTGCCTCTTCGGAGGTGAGGTCGTAAAGGCCGATGCCGGCATGGGTGTCCAGCACCCGAAACGCCTTGTCCTTGTTCTGGAGATAACGCACGAGGCGGGCAAGAACGGCATGTTTGAGGACATCCGCGAAATTGCCGGCGTGATAGATGTGGCGGTAGTTCATGGATGTGTCTCGCTTGCCGTTTACCCGGACGGATGGCCAGGATGAATATTCTTGATGGACGTCACTTCGGCCTTTTTGCCGCATCGTTGATGCAATATACAAAAGACATGAACGTTGCGACCCCGATTTCCGCTGAAAAAGCCGCCCCGAAGGCCGAAGTCCGTATCGGACACACGGTCTGCCCGCATGACTGTCCGAGCGCCTGCGCGCTGGAGGTCGATATCAATGCCGATGGCCGCATCGGCCGTGTGCGCGGCGCCAATGCCAATACATATACCGCCGGCGTCATCTGCGCCAAGGTGGCACGCTATTCCGAGCGCATCTACCATCCCGACCGGTTGCTGACGCCGAAGCGCCGTAAGGGCGCAAAGGGGACGGGCGACTGGCAGGAAATTTCCTGGGAAGCGGCGCTGGACGAGGTGGCCGACGCTTTCGTCAAAGCCGAAGCCCGGCACGGTGCCGAGGCCATCTGGCCCTATTTTTACGCTGGCACGATGGGGCAGGTGCAGCGCGATTCCATCGAACGCCTGCGCCACGCCAAGAAATATTCCGGCTTTTTCGGTTCGATCTGCACCAACATGGCCTGGACCGGTTACGTGATGGGCACCGGCGCCTTGCGCGGCCCCGATCCGCGAGAAATCGCCAAGGCCGATGTCGTCGTCATCTGGGGCACCAATGCGGTGGCCACCCAGGTCAATGTCATGACCCATGCGGTGAAAGCCCGCAAGGAACGTGGCGCAAAGATCGTCGTTGTCGATATCTATGACAATCCGACCATGAAACAGGCGGATATGCGCCTGGTCGTTCGCCCTGGCACGGATGCAGCTCTTGCCTGCGCCGTCATGCACATCGCCTTCCGCGACGGTTATGCCGACCGCGATTACATGGCGCGTTTCGCCGACGACCCGGCGGGGCTCGAAGCGCATCTGAAGTCAAAGACGCCGCAATGGGCGTCCGACATCACCGGTCTTTCTGTTGAAGAGATCGAGGCTTTCGCGCGGCTCGTCGGTACGACGAAAAAGACCTTCTTCCGGCTGGGGTACGGTTTTGCCCGCCAG
Organism: Agrobacterium sp. ST15.13.013; assembly: GCF_027956525.1. Lineage (NCBI taxonomy): Bacteria > Pseudomonadati > Pseudomonadota > Alphaproteobacteria > Hyphomicrobiales > Rhizobiaceae > Agrobacterium > Agrobacterium sp. ST15.13.013. The sequence goes on along the minus strand of NZ_JAQKGP010000016.1, from coordinate 116,856 downwards.
CGCAACGGTGCGGTCGCCATGCATGCGGCGCTTTCCATCGCCACGGTTCTCGGCTCCTGGCAATATGAGGGCGGCGGTGCGTTCCACAATAATGGTGACATCTTCCGTCTCAACAAGGCGGAGCTGATGGGAACGGCCTATGCCGACCCCGATGTGCGCCAGCTCGACCAGTCGCAAATCGGCCGCGTGCTGACAGGGGACGCAGAAGCTCTGCGCCATGGCGGCCCGGTGACGGCGCTGCTCATCCAGAACACCAATCCCGTCAATGTCGCGCCCGAGCAGCGGCTGGTGAAGCAGGGCTTTCTGCGTGACGATCTCTTCGTTGCCGTGCACGAGCAGTTCATGACGGAGACGGCCGATCTGGCCGATATCGTGCTTCCCGCCACCATGTTTCTCGAGCATGACGACATCTACCGCGCTGGCGGCCAGAACCATATCCTACTCGGCCCGAAGCTGGTGGAGCCGCCGGAAACGGTGCGCACCAATCTCTTCGTCATCGAAGAACTGGCAAAACGCCTCGGTGTCGACCATATGCCGGGCTTCGGCCTTTCGGCTCGCGACCATGTGGACCGTATGCTGAAAATCAGCGGCTGGGGCGATTTCGAAACTTTGGCCGAAGAGAAGTGGATCGATGCGCAGCCGCCTTTCGAGGTCGCGCATTATTTGGAGGGCTTTGGTTATGGCGACGGCAAATTCCGTTTCAGTCCCGACTGGGCAACGGGGCCTTCTCCCAACAAGCCCCCGAAAAACATCGGTGTCATGGGACCGGTGTCCGAGTTTCCGAAATTTCCGGATCAGGTCGATGTCATCGAGGTTGCGGATGCGGACTATCCCTTCCGGCTGGCGACGTCACCGGCGCGCAACTTCCTGAATTCCACTTTCGCGGAAACCAAAACTTCCGTGCAGAAGGAAGGTCGTCCGGAATTGATGGTCTGTCCCGAGGATGCAGCCCGCAACGATATTGCGGATGGCGATATCGTCCGCATCGGCAATACACGCGGCGAGGTCCGCCTCCATGCGAAGATCGTGGAGGGCGCAAGGCCGGGTGTGCTGATTGCCGAAGGGCTGTGGCCGAACAAGGCGCATCTGGACGGCGAGGGCATCAATGTTCTGACCGGCGCCGATGCCGTTGCACCTTATGGCGGCGCGGCATTCCACGACAACAAGGTTTGGCTCCACCGCGACGATGAGAGCCGCGAGGCTTGATATTGCGCCGCAACACGGGCAGGCTGAACTCTCACGACAGGCAAGGACATATCCGGTGACACAGACGCAGGCGAAAAACATTCCGGCAGACGCGGATGCCGGCAGAATCCGGCTGGTGGAAAAGGAAACCGTCTGGAAGGGCTTTGTGCACATGCAGAAGCTCGTTTTCGACCAGCGCATGCCGGATGGCAAAACCATCCGCATCGTCCGGGAAGTCCACGACCACGGCAGCGCGGCTGCCATTCTCCTTTATGACCCGAAGCGCGACAGCGTGGTGATGGTGCGCCAGTTCCGCCCTGCCGCTTTCGTGAACGGCGATCCGAGCTTCATGATCGAGGTGCCGGCAGGGCTTCTCGATGATGACGACGCGGCGGACGCCATTCGCCGCGAGGCGATGGAGGAATCCGGCTACGCTGTCGAAAAGGTCGATTATCTGTTTGATATGTATGCCAGCCCCGGCACGCTGACGGAGAAGGTCAGCCTCTTCGTCGCGCGCATCGACCTCGACGTGCAGGCCGGCAACGGCGGCGGGCTGGAGGACGAAGGCGAGGATCTGGAGGTTCTGACCTATGGTCTAGACGAGGCCTTCGGAATGATCGCCTCGGGCGAAATCACCGACTCCAAGACGATCATTCTGCTGCAATGGGCGATGTTAAATCGCGGCCTCCTTAACAAGAGCTGATCGGCGCCGACCCTTAAAGATGCGGACAAGTTAGCCTATTTAACGCTGTAAGTATTGTTGAGGCTACCGGTCTTCGCGTCCAGAAATTTCAGTTCCGTTCCACTGCCCACGACGACTTTGTTGCATTCCTTGAATTTCATCGACTTGAATTCGGAACACAAGGTATCGTTCTTGAACGTCCAACTGAGGTCGCCCGAGGTTTTGCCTTCGATGGAAAACTTGCCCTTGCCATTGGCGTCATAAGTAGCAGTAAAAGTATCACCTTTCTTGGTCTTCGTTGTGAGCGTCTTTCCGGCGGTGGCTGTGATGAATTCAGCCTTGGTCGCAAATTTCTCGGCTGCAAATACCGGAGCCAGCATCGCGGAGGAGATGGAGAATGCTGTCACGTAAAAAGCGGAAACAATACAAATTGATTTCATCATAAATATCCAAATTTTTTTAGTGAGAATAACTTGAATAATAATTTCTGAAACAGATTGCTTAACAACTATAAAGTAACGCCGATGAAAATAAGAAGTCAATCATCGCCCGAACGCGGCTTTTCATGGGAGCGACGATACGGTGTGCGTCTCACCAATATGCGGTGATGTCCGCTGACCATCAGCGAGCGCTCTATGCTGCGCTTCCGTCTCAAAGTTACCGCATGCTAGAACCGTCCCTTGACGCCCATTCCCACGAAAAGCGACTGCATGTCGCCGCCGCCGGCATTGCTGTAAACCGTACCGCTGCCGCTTCCGAAGGATGTCGCGGTTTTGTCACCCCTGCCGAAGCTCGTATATTCGTAAGCGCCATCCAGATAGATGGAGGCATTCTCGGTCAGGTTATAAGCGATGCCAGCTTTTGCCCCGAACATGCCGCCAATATCGAATTTATCGGTGAAGCGGATGGAGCGCATCCAATGGTCGTCGGTTGCCTTGGCATAGACCATTGCACCCCCTTCCACTCCGGCGTTCAGCGACCAGTTGCCGAATTTGCGTCCGCCGGTCAGGTTGCCGTAAAATACGGGGATTTGCTGCCGGTAGGTAATCGCCTTTTCACCGTTGCCAAAATCCCCGACGTAATTTCGAAAGCCGCGCGAGCTATAGATGTAACTCCCGCCATATGACGACCATTGTACGTCTGTGTAACGAAAGCCTATACCTGCGCTGAGATGTTGCAGCGGGTCCTCCAGGAGAGTTCTGTTCAGTTCGATGCTTCCGGTCAGGTAGTGATCAAGTCGGGTGTCACCATGCTGCGAGCGGTGGCTCCATCCTTCCTTGGACGTATCTTTATAATAAGGATACAGCCAGTCATAATCGGTCATGTAGCCGTCACCGGCAAAGCCGATTCGCCCTTCCGTCTTGATCCGCCAGTCGGGCGAGAGCTCCAGGCCGAGCGATCCGCGCAGGGCCATAGCATTCGTCGTTTTCCAGTCGAGTTGACTGTTTTTATGGCTTCCGCTGTAGAGAGTCTCGGTGGCCTTGATGTTAAGAACGCCTGCATCTAGCGAGGCGGTAATGCCGCCCGGTTCCGCCATTGCTGGCACGGTCGTGCTGATGGCCAAGGCGGCCGAGAGCGGCAGTGAAAATCTCGAAAATGGCATAATCGCTCCTGAATGACCGGAGAGCCTGAAATGAAAGGCCGTTGATGCCATTAAAGATGATTATGGTAAATAATCGGTTTATTCGGCATAAATTACAATATTAAGAATTTTGTAATTTAGTAATAAATAAGTTAAAAGACGGATATCAGGCTTTGAGGTTCGGATTTAATCTCGTCGTCAGCGAATATAGTCTTGCTGTCTTCCATTCGAACCTTGCCTTCGGCAAGCCGCTTCAACGCCAGTGGGTAGAGCTGGTGCTCGACGGTTAGAATGCGTGCCGCAAGCGTATCGGCCGTATCGTCGGAAAGCACCGGCACCGCGCCTTGCGCGATGGTCGGGCCTTCATCCATGCCTTCGGTGACGAAATGCACGGTGCAGCCGGAAATTTTCATACCGCTGTCGATGGCACGCTGATGGGTGTGCAGGCCGGGGAAAAGCGGCAGCAGGGAAGGGTGGATATTGATGATGCGGCCTTCATAGGGGGCAATGAAATCCCCAGATATCAGCCGCATGTAACCGGCAAGGCAGATGATATCAGGCGCAATCTCGCCAAGTGCCGCCAGAATGGCGCCTTCGTGCTCGGCCTTGCTGGGATAAGTCTTGCGCTCGAAGACCAGCGTCGGAATACCGAGATCGCGTGCCTTTTGCAGCCCGCCCGCAGACGCCTTGTCCGAGATCACGCAGACGATTTCCGCCGGAAAATCCGCCGCCTGACAGGCCTTGGCCAACGACACCATATTGGAGCCGCTGCCGGAAATGAAAACGACGACGCGTTTGCGGCCGGACGGGAAGGCGGCGCTCATCATAGGCCGAGAGCGCCCTTGTAGATGGTGCCATGCGCGCCTTCTTCGCGGGCGACCATGCGGCCGAGCGGGAAGACGGTTTCGCCTTCGGCGGTCAGAACCTCTGTGACCTTTTCGGCATTTTCAGCCGAAACGACGACGATCATGCCGACGCCGCAATTGAAGGTGCGCAGCATTTCATTGGCTTCAACACCGCCGGTTTTCGCGAGCCAGGAGAAGACAGCGGGAAGCTTGATCGCGCCGAGATCGATTTCGGCGGCGAGATGCTTTGGCAGAACGCGCGGAATATTCTCCGGAAAACCGCCGCCGGTAATGTGCGCCAGCGCCTTCAGTGCGCCGGTTTCGCGGATCGCCTTCAAAAGCGGCTTCACATATATGCGGGTCGGTGTCAGCAGCGCTTCGCCAAGCTTCTTGCCGTCGGCAAAGGGAGCGGGAGCGCTCCAGTCGAGACCGGAGATCGATACGATCTTGCGCACCAGCGAAAAGCCGTTGGAGTGAACGCCGGAAGAGGAGAGGCCGAGAATGACGTCGCCTTCGGAAATGTCGCCGGCCGGCAGAAGCTGGCCGCGTTCGGCCGCACCCACGGCAAAGCCAGCAAGGTCGTAGTCGCCATCGGAATACATGCCGGGCATTTCAGCGGTTTCGCCGCCGATCAGCGCGCAGCCGGATTCGCGGCAGCCCGCGGCAATGCCGGAAACGATGGCCGCACCCTGGTCAGGGTCGAGTTTGCCGGTGGCGAAATAATCGAGGAAGAACAGCGGCTCCGCGCCCTGAACGACGAGATCGTTGACGCACATGGCGACGAGGTCGATACCGACGGTGTCGTGGTAGTCAGCATCGATGGCGATCTTCAGCTTGGTGCCGACGCCGTCATTGGCGGCCACCAGAACCGGATCGGTGAAACCCGCGGCTTTCAGATCGAACAGGCCGCCGAAGCCGCCGATTTCGCCATCCGCACCGGGACGCCGCGTGGAGCGCACCGCCGGTTTGATCTTCTCGACCATCAGGTTGCCGGCGTCGATATCCACACCCGCATCGCTATAGGTAAGACCGTTCTTGCCCGACTGGCTCATGGCTCTCGTCTCCGCTGGTTCCTTTGGCGTCGCCATTCGCACGGGACGGGGCCTGATGCAAGGGTTTCAGTGGCAAAAGCTCCGGTTTTTAACGGCTTTGGCGGTGCTAGCCGGATTGGGTGCTCACGATGGCTGCGGCGCGACGCGACAGACGAGATTGAGCAGGCCGTCATTGGACGTATCGGAATTTTTCTCGATCTGTCGTCCGTTCTCGCCATAACGGGCGACCACCTCGAAGCCCGCATCCTGCAACTGGCGGGTCTGGGCGGCAAGGTCGATGAAATAAAACAAGCCGCTCCAGCGGTGCGCCTGATCCGCGAGAATGGCGTATTCTGGTGTTCGCCGTGTCGAAGGTTGCAGGCGCAGATAGTTGATCCAGCTTTGCGGATGCAGCGAATTCACCACCTCGCGCGGGTGCCAGGAACGTTGGTGCAGCGGCATGCCGCCGGCCCGCTTCCATTCGCGATTGTGAAACGAAAAGATGAAATATCCGCCGGGTGCGAGAATGCTTCGCACGGCATGGATGATGGCAAGCCGCTCCTAATGATCGAAGGCGCTTAAAATTGCGAGCGCGCCGAGCACGCAATCGAAACGCTCCGCGCCGAACTGGCCGATCGCCCGCACATCCATGTCGAGAAACGTGGCGGCGGGAAAATTGCGCCGCGCCAGCGCAAGCATCGGCTGCGAACGGTCAATGCCGATATAATCTTCCACCAGCGGCAGAAGCGGCTTCGTCGTTCGTCCGGTGCCGACGCCGAGGTCAAGCAGCCGCTTGCCCGCATAGGCATGGCGGAACTGATCGAGAATGATGCGTTCGGCCGGGTAAAGCTGCTGGTTGTCATACCATTCGGCAACTTCGGGATTATCGAAGAGACCGGCATTATATTCCGCGATGCCATTTTCGCTGCTGTTCTGCATCGTGCCCCCGGTCGCCGGATACGAAAGAGCGCCGCTGGCTCTCCCGGCAATATTTGATAGTTGTCTAATATTTACCGCCGGTCAACCTGCCGTTGCGAGGGATGGCCGGAAATGAGGGATTTTGCTGCTGTACGGGCAGTCTCCTTCTGTCGGCGCGTGAAAGCGCCGTCTTGACCATGTGCATATGCGCATCCTATCTCCATCATGGGCGGTGACGGTGCGGCGATAAAGGATGAACGGATGCAACCACATGTAAGCGGGACGAGCCTGCGCCGGCAGGTGTTTTTCTGGATCGGCGTGCTTGCCGTCTTTATTCTTTTCCTGATGGTCTTCAGCTCCATTCTCCTGCCTTTCGTGGCGGGCATGGCGCTCGCCTATTTCCTCGACCCGGTTGCCGACTGGCTGGAGCGGCGCGGCTTGAGCCGGCTGATGGCCACCGTCGTCATTCTCGTCTCCTTCGTGCTGATCTTCGCGCTGTCGCTCATCATCATCATTCCCCTGATCGCCGCCCAGGCCTCGGAATTCATCACGCGCATCCCGCAATATATCTCCTCGCTGCAGCAACTGATCGCCGGCGCCGACACCAATCTCCTGCCGGACTGGGTGAGCAGCCAGATTGACGCCGTGAAGGAGAATTTTTCAAAGCTTTTGACCGAAGGCGCGGGTTTCATCGGCACGCTTTTGACGCAGATATGGAATTCCGGCAAATCGCTGGTCGATGTCGTGTCGCTTCTGGTCGTCACGCCCGTGGTCGCCTTCTATCTGCTGCTCGACTGGGACCGGATGATCGACAAGGTCGACAGCTGGATACCGCGCGATTATGTCCATACCGTCCGCCAAATCGCCCGCGACATGGATAAGACCATTGCCGGTTTCGTGCGTGGGCAGGGGTCGCTCTGCCTTATCCTCGGGGTCTATTATGCCGTCGGCCTGTCATTGGTGGGCCTGAATTTCGGCCTGCTCATCGGCCTTTTCTCCGGCCTCATCAGCTTCATTCCCTATATCGGCTCCATGGTCGGCCTCATCCTCGCCGTCGGCGTCGCCATCGTGCAGTTCTGGCCCGATTACATCTATGTGTTTCTGACGCTCGTCGTGTTCTTTTCCGGGCAGTTTATCGAAGGCAATATCCTGCAGCCGAAGCTCGTCGGCAAAAGCGTTGGCCTGCATCCGGTCTGGCTCATGTTCGCCCTTTTCGCCTTCGGCGCGCTTTTCGGTTTCGTCGGGCTTCTCGTGGCGGTGCCGGCGGCGGCGGCGGTCGGTGTGCTTGTCCGCTTCGCCTTGTCGCGGTATCTTGAAAGCGATCTTTACCACGGGCATGCCGCCAACCTTCCCTGGGACACAAACCCCGCCCTTGAAGAAGGGGAAACGTCCTCCGGCAAGGTTGACTCTCAGAGCTGACGATGACTGACCAAATCAAAACCGACAACGCCCGGTCGAAGGCCGAGCAGCTGCCGCTCGCATTCTCGCACCAGTCCGCCTCCGGCAGGGATGATCTCCTCGTCTCCGCCTCGCTCGCGGCTGCCGTCAGCCTTATTGATGAATGGCCGAACTGGCGCTCGCCCGTCGTGGTGCTGGCCGGGCCGCCGGGTTCGGGCAAATCCCATCTTGCCAATATCTGGAAAAATATCAGCGACGCGCGCGACATTCACCCTGAAGCTGGCTCTGATGCCGCGCGTGCTGCCGAAACGGGACCGGTTCTTTTCGAGGACGCCGACCGGCGCGGTTTTAACGAGACCGAACTTTTCCATGTCATCAACAGCGTTCGCCAGCACGGCACGACGCTTTTGATGACCAGCCGGCAATGGCCCGCCGCATGGCCGGTGACGCTGCCGGATCTGCGCTCGCGCCTCAAAGCGGTAACGGTGGTGGAAACCGGCGAGCCGGACGAAGGGCTGCTGGCGCAGGTGCTGGTAAAACTCTTCGCCGACCGACAGCTTTACATGGATGACAAACTCATAGGTTACATCGTCAATAGAATGGAGCGTTCGCTCGATACGGCGCAGACGATCGTGGATCGGATCGACCGTCTGGCGCTCGCGCGTGGAACGAGAATTACCCGTCCGCTGGTGGCGGAGGTCCTCAATGCGATGGACAACGCAACGGCGGGCAGCGGACTGGACGTCGATTGACTGTCACAGTTCCGTCGTCAAACTGTTATACGGGCAAGAAGGACGATCGCGCGATGCAGCAAGATCACGGGACGGAAATCGGTCAGGGGACGGAACAGGGCATGGACGCTATCGCGCAGGAAGACTTCAACAAGGTTCAGCCTGTGGCTGAGGGCGAGAACCTCTGGGACAGCCCGGCGCGTTTCATCAACCGCGAATTCTCCTGGCTCCAGTTCAATCGCCGCGTTCTCGAGGAAACGCTGAACACGGATCATCCGCTGCTTGAGCGGCTGCGCTTCCTGTCCATCTCGGCCGCCAACCTCGATGAATTTTTCATGGTCCGCGTCGCCGGCCTTGAAGGGCAGGTACGCCAGAAGATCACCGTCAGGACGCCTGACGGCAAGACGCCGGCTGAGCAGCTCGAAGATATTCTGAAGGAAATCGATAATCTGCAGATGGAGCAGCAGGCATCGCTCGCTGTTTTGCAGCAATATCTCGCCAAAGAAGAAATTTTCATCGTGCGCCCCGCCGCACTTTCGGACGCCGACCGCATCTGGCTGGAAACGGAGTTCGAGGAACGCATGTTCCCCGTTCTGACGCCGCTCTCCATCGACCCGGCGCACCCGTTCCCCTTCATTCCCAATCTCGGCTTTTCCATGGGCCTGCAGCTCGACAGCGTCAACGGCCGCGAGCCGATGACGGCGCTCCTGCGTCTGCCGCCCGCGCTCGACCGTTTCGTGCGCCTGCCGGACGACAAGAACGCCATCCGCTACATCACGCTTGAAGATGTGGTCGGCCTGTTCATCCACCGGCTTTATCCCGGCTATAGCGTCCGGGGCTTTGGCACGTTCCGTATCATCCGTGACAGCGATATCGAGGTGGAGGAAGAGGCGGAAGATCTGGTCCGCTTTTTCGAAAGCGCGCTGAAGCGCCGCCGCCGCGGTTCGGTCATCCGCATCGAGACCGATAGCGAAATGCCGCAGTCGCTGCGCCAGTTCGTGGTGCATGAGCTTGGCGTGCCGGATAACCGCGTCGCCGTTCTGCCGGGTCTTCTGGCGCTCAACACCATTTCGGAAATCGTGCGCGCGCCGCGCGACGACCTGAAATTCGAACCTTACAACGCGCGTTTCCCGGAGCGCGTGCGCGAACATGCCGGCGATTGCCTTGCCGCCATCCGCGAAAAGGACATGGTGGTTCACCATCCCTATGAGAGCTTCGACGTCGTCGTCCAGTTTCTGCTGCAAGCGGCGCGCGACCCCGAAGTGCTTGCCATCAAGCAGACGCTCTACCGCACCTCCAACGACAGCCCGATCGTTCGCGCGCTGATCGACGCGGCCGAAGCCGGCAAATCTGTCACGGCGCTGGTCGAGCTGAAGGCGCGTTTCGACGAAGAAGCAAATATCCGCTGGGCGCGCGACCTGGAGCGCGCTGGCGTGCAGGTGGTGTTCGGTTTCATCGAACTCAAGACCCATGCCAAGATGTCGATGGTTGTGCGCCGCGAGGATGGCAAGCTGAGAACGTATTGCCATCTCGGCACCGGCAATTATCACCCGATCACCGCCAAGATCTACACCGACCTGTCCTTCTTCACATGCAACCCGAAGATCGCCCATGACATGGCGAACATCTTCAACTTCATCACGGGTTACGGCGAACCGGAAGAGGGCATGAAGCTGGCCGTTTCGCCCTATACGCTGCGCGCCCGCATCGTGAAGCACATCAACGAAGAGATCGAGCATGCCAAGAGCGGCGCGCCGGCGGCGATCTGGATGAAGATGAATTCGCTGGTCGATCCTGAAATCATCGATGCGCTTTACCGCGCCAGCGCGGCTGGCGTGGAGATCGACCTCGTCGTGCGCGGCATCTGCTGCCTGCGCCCGCAGGTGTCGGGCCTGTCGGACAATATCCGCGTCAAATCCATCGTCGGCCGCTTCCTCGAGCACAGCCGCATTTTCTGCTTCGGCAATGGTTTTGGCCTGCCGTCCGACAAGGCGCTGGTCTATATCGGCTCGGCCGACATGATGCCGCGCAACCTTGATCGGCGTGTGGAAACGCTGGTCCCGCTCACCAATCCCACCGTGCATGAGCAGGTTCTTTCACAGATTATGCTGGGCAATCTCATTGACAACCAGCAGAGCTACGAGATACTTGCGGACGGAACGTCGAGGCGCATCGAGGTGCGTAAAGGCGAAGAACCGTTCAACGCGCAGCACTATTTCATGACCAATCCCAGCCTTTCCGGACGTGGTGAAGCCTTGAAATCCAGTGCGCCCAAATTGATTGCCGGGTTGATTTCGTCCCGCAAGAAACAGGCTGAATGACTCGATCAGAAGCACAGGGGCGGCTGACCGGCCTCGCCCCCGTTTCCGTCATAGATATTGGTTCGAACTCCGTTCGTCTCGTCGTATATGAAGGTCTTTCCCGCGCGCCCGCCGTGCTGTTCAACGAAAAGGTCCTGTGCGGCCTTGGCAAAGGACTGGCGCTGACGGGGCGCATGCATGAGGAGGGCGTCACCCGCGCTTTGATGGCGCTGAGGCGCTTCCATGCGCTTTCCGAGCAGGCTCAGGCGCAACAGCTTTATGTGCTGGCGACGGCGGCCGCGCGTGAGGCGGAAAATGGTCCAGATTTTATCCGTGAGGCTGAAGCCATCCTCGGCTGCGAGATTGAGGTCCTGTCGGGTGAAAAGGAAGCGCTTTATTCCGCCTATGGCGTGATCAGCGGTTTCCATGATCCAGACGGTATCGCCGGCGACCTCGGCGGCGGTTCGCTCGAACTCATCGACATCAAGGGTAAGAACTGCGGCGAGGGCATCACCCTGCCGCTCGGCGGTCTGCGGCTGTCGGAGCAGTCGGACGGTTCGTTGGAAAAAGCGGCGACGATTGCCAGAAAACACGTCAAATCCTTCGCCAAACTTCTGGCGGCGGGTGAGGGGCGCACCTTTTACGCGGTGGGCGGCACATGGCGAAACATCGCCAAGCTGCACATGGAGATATCGGGCTATCCGCTGCACATGATGCAGGGATATGAATTGCCGCTGGCGGAAATGCTGAATTTTCTGGAAGAAGTCATCGTCTCCCGGGATAGCAAGGATCCGGCCTGGCAGGCGGTTTCCAAGAACCGCCGCTCGCTTCTTCCCTTTGGTGCCATCGCCATGCGGGAAGTTCTGAGAGCGATGAAGCCGGCCAAGATCGCCTTCTCCGCGCAGGGCGTGCGTGAAGGGTATCTTTATTCGCTGCTGACGGAAGAAGAGCGGAATTCTGATCCGCTGCTTGTCGCGGCGGATGAGCTTGCCATTTTGCGTGCCCGTTCTCCCGAACATGCGCGCGAACTGGCGGATTGGAGCGGTCGCACCTTTCCTGTCTTCGGTGTTGACGAGACGGAAGAAGAAAGCCGCTACCGGCAGGCGGCCTGCCTGCTGGCCGATATCAGCTGGCGCGCCCATCCGGATTATCGCGGGTTGCAGGCGCTCAACATCATCGCCCATTCCTCCTTCGTGGCGATCACCCATCCCGGCCGCGCCTATATTGCGCTCGCCAATTATTATCGCTTCGAAGGTCTGAACGACAACGGCACCACGCAGCCGCTTGCCGCCATGGCGGGAGACCGGTTGCAGGAACTCGGCAAGCTGCTGGGCGGCCTGCTCCGCGTCGTTTACCTCTTCTCGGCCTCGATGCCGGGCGTCGTCGACCACCTGAAATTTCGCAAATCCGGCAACCCCGATCTCGATCTGGAATTCGTCGTGCCGCACGATTATTGCGATTTCGCCGGCGAGCGACTGGATGGCCGCCTGCAGCAATTGGCGAAGCTGACGGGCAAGCGGCTGGCCTTCGTGTTCGAGTGAACCGAGAAAGCGGTACGGCAAGCTTATTGTGGCTTTCGTCGCCCCGACGAATGATTAAAGCGCTAAGAAACGGCAGCGGATCGTCATGATCTATTTGGTGCGTCACGGTGAGACCGTGTGGAATACGCTCGGTCGGTATCAGGGGATCAAGGATTCACCCCTGACCTCCCATGGCGTAAGGCAGGCGAATATCGTCGCGACGTTGCTCAAACGCGAGATTGCCGGCAGCGAACAATCCTTAGAATTTTGTGTCAGCCCGCTCGGCAGAACGCAGCAGACGGCCGCTATTTTACAGTCGATCTTACCGCTCCATAAAAATGACGACGAACGGCTGATGGAGGTTTCGGTGGGTTCGTGGGACGGCTTGACGAAATTTGAGATCGAACATGAATTTCCGGGAGCGCTCTGCGGATCGACTGCTTACGACTGGTACTTCAAATCACCGGACGGAGAGAAACTCGATCAAGTCTGCAATCGGGCAAGGGCATGGCTGGCAACGGTGCGCACGCCGACGATTGCAGTCTCTCACGGTCTTTTCGGGAGAATTTTGCGGGGTGTATATCTTGATATCTCAATACCGGAAATGCTTGAACTCGAGGTTCCTCAAGATGGATTTTTTGTTCTCGACAAGGGATGCGTCAGAGCTGTTTGCAGTTAGAGACCCCTGAAACATGGCGCGACTGTTTCACCCCTTAAAATATCATGTGATCAGGGGTTTACCCGTGCCCGAGCGCCTTGCGGATGCAGGCGCTGAGATAGGCATATTGCAACGGCGTTATTGTCGCCATGGCTTCGGTGCGGCTGGCAAGCCTGTCCTGATAGCCGACCGGAACATCGAACTGGCTAAACGTGAAATCCCAGCGCGTGCCTTCAACGATATTGTAAAAATGCTCGGTGCCGCTGACGGCGGTTTTGGCGAGTTCGCCGCCAAGAATATCCTGCACCACCAGCGCGGTGACGCTGCCTTGGCCCTTGGCGGGGTTTTCCCGCGACCAGAGGCCGCTCGTCTCGCCCGACCAACTTTTCTTCAGGGCGTAATAAAGTCTTTCTGCATGGTCCTGCATGAAACGTCTTCTTTTCCACACGTATGTTTCGGTTAAAGCATTTTCAGCAGAAGTGTGCTCGGTTTACGTCTGAAAATGCGCAAAAACAAAGAGTTAGAGCCATGGAGGTGAGCCGGCGTTCACCGGAGTTGCTTTAGCTCTGGAAAATAGCAACGGAGCACCAAGCAGACATTTGTGTCTGCCGGGCGCTCCGTCGGGATCATTCGCAGCCGTCAAAGCAAGTGACAGCAGCCTTCGTCTTACTTTGCGTCCAGCAGGTCCTTGACCTCCAGCAGGACGAATTCGTTGTCGTCAGCCTTGTCCAGAGCCCGACCGGCCGAGAAGGGCAGGTTGTTGTCGTTGCCGACGATGATATGGTTGGCATCGACACGGTCGACATTCTCGATGGTGACGAAAGGCATGTCGTAATAGCCGTTGCCGCCGCCCTGACGCTTCTTGTTGTCCGGGTCGGAGATCTTCATCAGGTCTATATAGCCGATCTTGCGGGCGGACTTGCCGACATTGGCGTCGTTGAATTCGATCTTGTAGATGCGCTTCAGCTTGGCAGGGCGGGCGAAGCAGTCTGCAGCTGGAGCCTTGGGGTCGGCGCAGGCCTTGTCGGCGGTGCCGGCGCCGTTGTCGCGCTCGATGACGAGGGCGGTCGCGTCATCCAGCATGTTGAAGTCGCCGATTGCCTCGCCGCCTTCCGCCAGGGGATAAAGCCAGCTGCGGCCGGTCCATTCCTTCTTGGCGGTGTCGAGTTCGACGATGCGCAGCGCGGTCGCGCCGTCGTCGGTTTTTTCCACCTGGCCGTCGGCTGTGTAAAGCGGGCCTTCCAGCAGGCCGTAGAGCTTCGAGCCGTCCTTGGAGAGCGCCATGCCCTCATAACCGCCTGAACGCTTCAGGTTGAAAGCGGGCATTTTCTGCGTCGGGTTGCCGGGCAGGGCAAGGGCGGGATGATCTGGAGACTTCACCTCGATGTCGCCGGCCTTGGTGGAGATGACGTCGGTCAGCTTACCGTCGCGGGTGAATTTCAGGATGTAGGGACCGAATTCCTCGCCGACCCAGAAACCATCGGCAACCGGCTGAATGGATTCAACGTCGAAATCCGCGCCCGTCAGGTAACGCGTACTCGAGCCTTCCAGAACGATGGGAAAGGGCGCCTTCATGTCAGGATCGGAAAGGAACACGGTTTCAAGCGCATTGACCTTTCCGGCGTCCCAATCGAACTTCAGATGGTGAAGCATCAGCATGGCGTCGCTGGAATTCAACTTGGAACCGAAACCGTTGTCGGAAAGGCTCCAGAAGCTGCCGTCCGGCATCGCCTTGATGCCGGAAAAACCCTGCATCGGCTGGCCGTTGAACGGCATGGAAAGGCCGGTCAGGCGCACGCCGTCCTTGCCGGGTACGGTGCCGAGACCTTCCGCGCGCTTGCGGTCGGCGGTGGTGAACTTGGCGGAGGTCTTGAGGTGCTCAGGCGCGTCCGTGGGCGCCGGGATGATGGTGTTTGCCGGCAGGATGGCGTGAGAGACCAGCTTTGCCGGGAACTCCTGTTCGGCGGCTTGCGAGATGGAGGCGAGTGCAAGGATGGCGCAGGACGCAAAAAGAATGTGCTTCATGATGGAGACCCCTCTCAATACCTGTTGAAGACAGGATTGACGCGATAGGGTCGCCACATGACAGGCGGGTGATTGCCGTTTGAAGCTTTGATGAAATTATACGGCGGGCGCCTGATATTGGCTGAGCGTGCAAACGCCCAGCGTCTGGCCACGGCCTTTCACCGCATGTTCGCCGAGATATTCGCTGCGCACGCCCTTGGGAAGCACCAGTTGATGGGCGAGGTCGGCGGAAATCAGCACCGGATGGCCGAGCATCTTGCTCAGCGATTCGAGCCGCGAGGTCGTGTTCACCGTATCGCCGAAATAGGTGATCTTGTGATGGTCGACGCCGATTTCCGCTGTAATGACCGGCCCGCCATGAATGGCGAAGCGCAGGCGCGGCACCTCGCCGAAGCGGGAAAGCCACACGTCGCGGGAATTTTCAATGGTCGCCTGAATATCGAAGACGCAGCGCACGCAGGCCGCCCGCCTTATCGCCATGTGATAGGGCCAGGTGATGATGGCGGCGTCGCCGATATAGTCGTCGATGACGCCGCCGTGTTTTCTGACAGGTGCGGCATAGCTTGCAAAGATTTCCCCGAGAAATTCCTGGGCCTTCAGGTCCCCATGGGTCTCTGCGAAGGAGGTGGAGCCGACGAGATCGATGAAGATGAAGACGCGGTCTTCGCTGACCGGCCGGCGATAACGCCCCAGGATGAGGTCGATGAAGATATCGCGGCCGAGAAGCTCGCGCACCCTCATGATGAAGACGATGATGCCGCAGACAATGAGGGTGAAGATCAGCGTCTGCAGCTCGGCATGGACGGCGCGTTTCCAGGTACCTGGAAATATCCCGCTCAACCACAGGATCGTGCCGCCAAGCCCGAAGCCGCAAAAGACGAGGATGGCATAAATGACGAGGCCGACGGCGATATAGGCCGGCGTCGGCAGGGCGCTCACCTGCCGCGACAGGCCAGGCATGATGTAACCGCGCTCGAAAGCGAGGATGGGTGCGCAGGCAAACAGCGCATAGGTCGCGCCGATCAATGCACCGCCGCCATATTCCAGAAAGGCGTATGCCACGCCGCTGCCGGCCACGGCAACGAAGAGCACCACGTAATCCAGAATGGGCAGCAATTTTCTCATGTCGGTTCTTGGGTCTCGGGAAGGGAAGGCTTTGGTCTTGGGAAAGAAGGGCAGGCCGCTCCCTTCGTGCGAAGCTTCTGTTGAGGTCATATGCGACATTAATGTGGAAAAAGCGCCGCAAAAAGTGAGCAATCGGTAAGGTTGCATGAAGGATTGGTAAGGCTGTTGCGCCGTTGCCGCAAAATCGGCGTTGCCGCTCTTATACGCCTGATAGAATGTTCTGTGATAGGCGGTTTCAAGCGGGGATTGCGGCCAGTCATCCGGCGAGCGTTTCGACCATTTGACGGGGAAGGCGGCGAAACGCAGCCGGTCGCCGTCGATCCAGGCCCGGTCGAACAGCGTTCTCCCGTGCGGGTGCAGGTGGCGCAGTCAATGGTGAAGGGACGTTCTCCTTCCAGCCTCTCCAGCCGCTGCCCATGCCTTTCGGGCCGCGATTATAGCGGTCGAGGAGGTCGTCGTCGGGGTGGAAAGCGGCGGGCCGTTATGGCTCGCTTGCCGCAACCTCCACCGCCTCGACCTTCTTGCCGGCAAAGCGCAGCGCGACTTCGCCATTGATGAGCTTCAGGGCCACATCGCCGAAGAGTTCCCGCCGCCAGCCGGTCAGCGCCGCCACGGTCGCTTTTTCGCCCTCAGCGGCGATCTTGTCCAGATCGTCGCTGTTGGCGATAACCTTGGCGGCGACGCCGTGCTTGTCTGCCGTCAGCTTCAGCAGAACCTTCAAAAGCTCCACGGCAGCACCGGAACCTTCCGGTGCGTGGCTGTGACGCGGCGCCTTCGGCATCTCTTCTTTCGGCAGTGCCAGCGCCGCATTCACCGTTTCGATGATGGCGGTGCCGGAGGCGGACCGTTCCCAACCCTTGGGAATGGTGCGAAGCCGCGACAGCGCCTCGGCGTCCTTCGGCTGCTGCTGGGCGATTTCGAAGATCGCATCGTCCTTGAGGACGCGCGACCGCGGCACGTTGCGGGAGCGCGCCTCACGCTCGCGCCAGGCGGCGATGAATTTGAGGATCGCAAGTTCCGTCGGCTTTCGCAGACGCGATTTCAACCGCAGCCATGCATCGTCGGGGTGCATGTCATAGGTGTCGCGCGATTCCAGAATATCCATCTCTTCGGTCAGCCACAGCGAGCGGCCTTCGCGCTCCAGCTGGGCTTTCAGCGCCAGATAGACATCGCGCAGATGGGTCACGTCGGCCAGCGCATAATCCAGCTGCTTTTCGGTCAGCGGACGACGGCTCCAGTCGGTAAAGCGCGAGGATTTGTCAATCTGCACATTCTTGATTCTCTGGACCAGCTGATCGTAGGAAATCGAATCGCCGAAACCGCAGACCATGGCGGCGACCTGCGTATCGAAGATCGGATGCGGTATCAGCCCGCCCAGATGATAGATGATTTCGATATCCTGACGCGCCGCATGGAAAACCTTCACGACGTTTGGATTGGCCATCAGTTCGAACAACGGCGTAAGGTCAATGCCCTTGGCGAGTGGGTCGACCAGCACCTCAAGGGTAGGGCTCGCCATCTGGACGAGACAAAGCTCGGGCCAGAAGGTCGTTTCCCGCAAAAATTCGGTGTCGATGGTAATGAATTCCGATTTCGCCAGTTCCGTGCAGGCCTCGGCGAGGGCGGCAGTCGTTTCAATCATTGCAAATGGCCACTCGTGAAAATTATCCGTCTTACTTTCCCTTTGCCGCGCGCATGTCAATACAAAGCCCGCTTTTCAAGGCTCATGGATCGTTTTTCTCAGGCGGATTGGGCTCCGGCCCATCCTTTTTGGGTGGGTTGGGGGCGGCGAGCTTCTGGAAATAGGCCGAGGTGCGCAACAGCGAGCTGAACCGCCAGTTCCGTTCCTCAAGTGGTACGCCTTCGCGCACCTGCAGCCGGTAAATCGTGTAAGCGATGAAAACAATCTGTATTGCGGCCGTATAGCTGAACAGCGCCTTCGGGCCGAAATGATCGATCAGGACGGAGGCAAGAAGCGGCCCGACCGTCGCTCCGACAGACCAGAAAAACAACAGTCCAGCCGACATCATCGCATGTTCGCCTTCCTTGGCGTGGTCGTTGCCGTGGGCGGAACTCAATGAATAAAGCGGCAGGGCGAAAGCGCCGAAGATGAAGACTCCGATGATGTTGCTCCATTCATTCGTGCCGGCGAAGAATGCGAGAAACAGGCCGACGATGACCGAGCCCGCCGTTGTGGCGAGAATGATGATGCGCCGGTCGTAACGGTCGGAATAAACGCCGAGCGGATATTGCAGCACGACCCCGCCGATAATGCCCGCACTCATGAAGGTGGCAATGGCGGTAACGGAAAAGCCGATCTGCTCGGCATAGATAGGCCCGATATTGCGGAAGGCTGCCATGCTGAGGCCAACCGCCACGCAACCGACGACCGCAAGCGGGGAAATGCGCCAGACGGCGAAAAGATCGAAGGGAATCTGTTTCGGCGGGGCAGGGTTGGACTTGTCGGCAAGCGAGATCGGCACCAGAGACAACACCAGCGCTATCGCAATTAACGAAAACACCACCGGACCTTCGACACCCATCACGGCAATGACATATTGCGCCAGCGTCACGGAGCCGAGATCGACGAAACGATAGATGGAGAGCGTGCGCGCCCGATTTGAATTCGTGACCTGCGCGTTGATCCAGCTTTCGATAGCCGCAAAAAGACAGGCGACCGCAATGCCGATGACGAAACGCATCAGCATCCAGAATAGCGGGTGGATGATGAGCGGCATGGCGATGGAAGCGGCGGAGGCGACCGCGGCCATGGTCGCAAAGGTTCGGATATGCCCGATCTTGCGCAAAAGCCGCGTTACGGAAATACAGCCGAGTGCAAATCCGATGCTATAGGCGGCGCTGATGAGGCCGATGGTGCTGGCGGAAAAACCTTCGGAGAGACCGCGCAGCGCTATATAGGTTCCCTGCAGGCCGTTGCCGCCGATGAGGATACCGGCAGTCACGAGAAGCGGGATAAGAGGTCTGATCTGGCTCATTGCGGGCCGACTCGGTTTGGCGGGCTGGATTAGTCCTATCTAAAGCGAAGGCAGAGGAAAGGACAGGCTGAAGGCGACATTGTTGCGCTTTGCCTTGACAAATCAGGCTGGCCATGCGCTTTTCCGGCAAATTTCGACAGTGCCGCCCATCTGGCCTCCAACGGGCGCACGACACGTTCCAGGATATAAAAATGCATCGTTACCGCAGCCACACCTGTGCCGCTCTCCGCAAGTCCGACGTCGGCGAAACCGTTCGCCTTTCCGGTTGGGTTCACCGCGTGCGAGATCATGGCGGCGTTCTCTTCATCGACCTTCGCGACCATTACGGCATTACCCAGGTGGTTGCCGATCCTGACAGCCCGGCCTTCAAGGTTGCCGAAACCGTGCGCGGCGAATGGGTCATCCGCATCGACGGCCTCGTCAAGGCGCGTTCGGAAGACACCGTCAACAAGGGCATGGCGACCGGCGAGATCGAGCTTTACGCCCAGGAGATCGAGGTTCTCGGCGTGGCCAAGGAATTGCCGCTGCCGGTCTTCGGCGAGCCTGACTACCCCGAAGACGTTCGCCTGAAATACCGCTTCCTCGACCTGCGCCGCGAAACGCTGCACAAGAACATCGTCAAGCGCACGCAGATCATCTCCGCCATGCGCACAGGCATGGCGGATGCCGGCTTTGCTGAATATACGACGCCGATCCTCACGGCCTCGTCGCCGGAAGGCGCGCGCGACTTCCTCGTGCCGTCGCGTATTCATGAAGGCAAGTTCTTCGCTCTGCCGCAGGCGCCGCAGCAGTACAAGCAGCTTCTGATGGTGGCGGGTTTCGACCGCTACTTCCAGATCGCGCCGTGCTTCCGCGACGAAGACCCGCGCGCCGACCGCCTGCCGGGCGAATTCTACCAGCTCGACGTCGAAATGAGCTTCGTGACCCAGGAAGATGTCTGGACCACGATGGAGCCGATGATGACGGCCGTCTTCGAGAAATTCGCCGAAGGCAAGCCTGTCACCAAAGAATGGCCGCGCATTCCTTATGATGAAGCGATCCGCAAATACGGCTCCGACAAGCCGGACCTGCGCAACCCCATCGTCATGCAGGCCGTGACCGAGCACTTCGATGGTTCGGGTTTCAAGGTCTTCGCGAACATGATCGCCTCCAACCCGAAGGTTCAGGTCTGGGCAATTCCGGTCAAGACCGGCGGTTCGCGCGCATTCTGCGACCGCATGAACGCCTGGGCGCAGTCCCAGGGCCAGCCCGGCCTCGGTTACATCTTCTGGAAGGAAGAAGACGGCAAGGTCGGCGGCTCCGGCCCGCTCGCCAAGAACATTGGCGAGGAACGCACCGAGGCGCTTCGCCAGCAGCTCGGCCTTGAGGCGGGCGACGCCTGCTTCTTCGTCGCCGGTGATCCCGCCAAGTTCTACAAGTTCGCCGGTGAAGCGCGCACCCGCGCCGCCGACGAACTGAACCTGATCGACCGCGACCGTTTCGAAATGTGCTGGATCGTCGACTTCCCCTTCTTCGAATATAACGAAGAAGAAAAGAAGATCGATTTCGCCCACAACCCCTTCTCCATGCCGCAGGGTGGCATGGAAGCGCTGGAAGGGCAGGATCCGCTCTCCATCAAGGCCTTCCAGTATGATGCGGTCTGCAACGGCTTCGAAATCGCTTCCGGTTCGATCCGTAACCAGTCGCCCGAGCTGATGGTCAAGGCCTTCGAAAAGGTCGGCCTGTCGCAGAGCGACGTGGAAGAGCGCTTCGGCGGCCTCTACCGCGCGTTCCAGTACGGCGCGCCTCCGCATGGCGGTTGCGCATTCGGCATCGACCGTGTCGTCATGCTGCTGGTCGGCGCGAAGAACCTGCGCGAAATCACGCTGTTCCCGATGAACCAGCAGGCGCAGGATCTCCTGATGAACGCGCCGTCGCCGGCAACGCCGACGCAGCTTCGCGAACTGGCGCTGCGCGTCGTTCCGTCCAAGAAAGACTGATCGTGTTGAAGACGCTGCTCGACCGGGTTCGCGCAGCCTTCACCCGTGCATTGGCGGCCGCACTTGCGGCCGCTTTTGCGTTCTGGGTGGCGCATCGGTGGCTTGGCCATCCACAACCCGTCTTTGCTGCGATCAGCGCGTTGATCTGCCTTGCTCCGGGAATTCCAAGCCATGTCCGTCAGGGCCTTGGGCTGATGGTCGGTGTCACCATCGGCATTCTCGTCGGGGAGGTCGCGCTCCTTGTCCCACATGATTTCGCTGAAATCCGGCTGGCCTCGGCGACCTTCATCGCCATGATCCTCGCCTCCATGTTCGGCCTCCCGCCGGTCGTGCCGATACAGGCTGGCGCTTCAGCCATGCTGGTGCTCCTGATGGGGCCGCAGGTTGCCGGGCTTGTCCGTTTTGTCGATGTTATTGTGGGCGTCGCGACCGGTGTGGCCGTAGCGCTCGTCTTCTTTCGCGAGCGGCTGAAGCTCTAGCTCCGCTTGCGCTCATCACTTTCGCCCCAAAGCCAGCTACCACTCGCGATGTGAACTATTGCTGGCACACCAATCCCGGCGTCGCCACAATTTTTCCGCGAGATTTACCGAATTCCGCGAATAAACGGCCGAAATCCAACCCCAGTATGGGGCTGTATCCAATTCGGGGATGCAAGCCACTTGATTTTAAAACTGGGACGGCGCCAGCCGAAATTTTTCCGGTTCTGGCGCGATCATATTTATGAGGATTTCAGAATGGTACACGAGACGAACAAAGAGCCGCCACCGCCGGTCGGGCCAATTCCTCCAGCCATGCCGCGCGGCAATTTTGCCGCCAGCCTGCGTTCACCCGGCGCGAAGTTTCTGATGATCGGTCTCATCTCGATGATCCTGCTGGTTCCACTCATGCTCGTCTGGGGGCTGACGGAAGAGCGCGCCTCCCGGGCGAGGGAGGTTTCCGGACGGATCGCGAACGGGTGGGGCGGCGATCAGGTTGTGAATGGCCCTTATCTTGCCGTGCCCTTCGACGTGGAGCGCCGCCGCGAGGTTGATGGCCGAACCATCGTGGATCGCGTGACGGAGTGGGCGCTGGTCATGCCGGAAACGCTGCAGGTGACAGCGGACCTCAAAACCGAGGAAAAGAAGCTCTCGATCTACAGCTTGCCCGTCTATAACGGTGATCTCGTGCTGAAGGGGCGCTTCGGGCAGGGAGTCCTGACAGATCTCGCCCGTTTTGCCGGCACACCGCGCCTCGACAACGCCATTCTCGTCCTCAGCATAGAGGATATTACCGGTATAAGGTCGAGCGCCGGGGTTCGGATAAACGGCGGCGCAGTTTTGCCCTTCGATCCCGGTATGCGCGATATTTCTGTCATCTCAAGCCGCGCCGGTGAAAACAGCTCCATAAGATCAGATGCGGGCGTGCACAGGCCGATCGACAGAAACCTGATCGAGAGCGGCTTTGATTTCGATATCGCATTCTCGCTGAATGGGTCGGGCAGTTTCGCCGTCGCACCCGCCGGCCAGACGACGGGCTTTACGGCAAAAGCCGATTGGCCGCATCCGGGTTTCGAAGGCCTGTTCCTGCCGGAAATCAAAACGGTCACGGCTTCGGATTTCAACGCCAGCTGGACTATTCCCTATCTCGCAAGAGGCATAGACCGTGTTGTCGAGGGTTCGCGGCTGCCGCTCTCCAACAGCCTGATGACGATCAATCTCGTTGAGCCGGTGAAGTTCTATCAGGTCATCGCCCGGACACTGAAATATTCCATCGGCTTCATCTCGCTTGTCTTCCTCGCCGTCTTCATTGTGGAACTCAAGGGCGGCAGCGTTGTGCACTGGATACAATATGTGCTGACGGGTCTGGCACTCATCGTCTTCTACGTGCTGCTGCTCGCGCTCGCCGAACATACGGGTTTCACCGTTGCCTATGCGGCGGCCTCCTTCTCCACAGCGGCCCTGATTGCCTTTTATCTTGGCAGTGCCACCCGTAGTCGCAGCAACGGTCTTGCGCTTTTCAGCGTTCTGGCGGTGGCCTATGGCGTGATGTATCTGGTCTTGAATGAGGACGAGTATGCGTTGCTTGCCGGCGCGGTCATATCGTTCATCGCCATCGCGGCGACCATGTTTGCAACACGCAAAGTGGACTGGTCTGGAGCGGCTGTTTCGATCGACGTCGCAAACAGCACACGGACCAACGCCACCTGAGGTAGGATAGCTTGATCTTAAAAGCGGGTCACAACTTGCGGCCCGCTTTTTTGCCGTTTATAGATGGGGCATTCACCACGGACCCGGTGAAATTCCGGGTGGCTCTTCTGGCCGCCGATCCGCCAGACAACGCAAAGCACCGACAGTCCTTCTTAATCTACCGGACATGGCTCCGGCCGGTGCGTCATTCTTTGCGAAAAAAATTAAATGAACAGATTTCATACTTACAGACGTGAGTGGTTTTCCAATATTCGCGGCGATCTCCTTTCCGGCATCGTCGTGGCACTCGCCCTCATTCCCGAAGCCATCGGCTTTTCCGTCATCGCCGGCGTCGATCCGAAGGTGGGATTGTTCGCCTCCTTCGCCATCGCCTGCGTTTCCGCCTTCACCGGCGGCAGACCGGGTATGATCTCGGCGGCAACCGCCGCCACCGCCGTCCTGATGGTCACGCTTGTCAAGGAACACGGGCTGCAATATCTCTTCGCGGCCACCATCCTCATGGGCGTACTGCAAATCGCGGCGGGCTTTGCAAAGCTCGGTCGGGTGATGCGTTTCGTATCGCGTTCAGTCATGACTGGTTTCGTCAACGCGCTGGCGATCCTGATCTTTATGGCGCAATTGCCGGAACTGATCGGCGTGCCGGTCGAAACCTATGTCATGATCGCGGCTGGCCTTGCGATCATTTATCTCTTTCCGCTGGTCACGAAGATCATCCCGTCACCGCTGGTCGCCATCGTCGCCCTGACCTGCGTTGCGGTTTTCTCCGGCATGGATATCCGCACGGTCGGCGATCTCGGCGAGTTGCCCTCGACGCTGCCGATATTGGCCCTGCCGCAGGTGCCGCTGACCTTCGAGACGCTACAGATCATCTTTCCCTATTCCGTCGCGCTCGCCGCTGTCGGCCTGCTGGAATCGCTGCTGACGGCCCAGATCGTCGACGACATGACGGATACGGGCAGCAACAAAAGCCAGGAATGTATCGGGCAGGGGACGAGCAACATAGCGTCTGCCCTCATCGGTGGCATGGGCGGCTGCGCCATGATCGGCCAGTCCGTCATCAATGTCAGTTCCGGCGGCAGGGGCCGTTTGTCCACTTTCGTCGCGGGCGCGTTCCTGCTGTTCCTCATCCTGGTGCTGGATGATCTCGTGCGCATCATTCCCATGGCCGCGCTGGTAGCTGTCATGATCATGGTCTCCATCGGCACATTCTCGTGGCGCTCCATTCTTGATCTGCGCCGCAATCCGCCATCCTCCAGCATCGTCATGCTGGTGACGGTCGGCACGGTGCTCGCAACGCATGACCTTGCAAAGGGCGTGCTGGCCGGCGTCCTTCTCTCCGGCGTGTTTTTTGCGGGCAAGGTTTCAAAACTCTTCCATGTCCGGCCGGAGCTTTCAGCCGATGGCCGAGAGCGGATCTATCGCGTCGACGGCCAGATTTTCTTCGCTTCGACGGAAAGCTTTATCGCCGCCTTCGATTTTGCCGAAGAGGTGGAGGCGGTGACGATTGATGTCACGGAGGCGCATCTGTGGGATATTTCGGCGGTCGGCGCGCTGGACAAGGTGGTCCTGAAGTTCCGCAGAGGCGGCAAGCGGGTCGAGGTGATCGGCGTCAATAAGGCGAGCGCCCATATGATCGACCGCTTCGCCCTGCACGACAAGCAGGAAGCCGCTGCCGCACCGCTGCATTGAGTGAAAATGAAAAGCCCCGGTTTTGAACCGGGGCTTTGTCGTCCTATTCGTTTGCCGTCACCGTCACGCCGAGCATTTTGGGCAGGGTGTTCGGCGCGCCCATCGCAGCGCCCATGATCATCGGAAAGGGAACCGGCTTTTCCGGTTCCGCCGTAATCGAGAAGTTTTTCGGATTGTCGATGTAGGTGTTAATTGCTGCCGACACCATGTTCTGCAATTCCGGAACATTGAGCGAAGCCATCATGATCGGGGCCATGCCCTTGATGGTCTGGGCAAGCTGATCGCCCGTCATGCCCTGCTGGCTTGCGGCATAGTCGATGGCGCGCTTGGTGATGCTGGCGTCTTCGAAGCTGATCTCCGCGTTGATGAAGGACAACTGCTGCATCAGGCCCAGCATGGCGAGGCTCGCCGCCTGATCCGCCTGTTCCTTGTTCGGATTGGCGGCCTGCGCCTTCACCGTCTCCTGCATCGACTTGATGAAGGCGAGCGTGTAGCCGGAGAAGCCGAACGACATGTTGAGACGGCCGACATCATCGAGGTCGATGGCGTATTCTTCAACATCGATGGTACCGGAGGCCACTTCCCAGCTGCCGCTCATGGTCATGTCGCCGGAGAGCGCCTGCAGCTTCAGCTTTTCGATCGCGTCCTTGGTCGCGGGATCAGTGACTTCGCTGAGATCGGCCTTGAAACCGGAAGCGTCAAGGTCGAAGCCAATGGAGTTCTTGTCATCGCTGACCGACATCGTCGCGCTGGTTTCCTCAAGCGAGAAAGCCTGTTTGCCGTCGACAGAAACGGAGATCGGGCCGCTATGCGCTTCGTCATAAAACATCAGCGCATCGACGGTGCCGGTGGTGGAGTCTGCGGGAATGACGAGACCGGAGATGTAGATGTCGCTCGCCTTGATCTCAACCTTGTCCTGCCGGTAGTCGATATCGTCAAAACGAGCGTTCTCGATCTTGTAGCCGCCGTTGTTTTCCTCGACGCCTTCGAGCGTGATATTGCCAACCGGGATTTTCGTGGCCGGATCGGCGACCGGGTTGAAGGTCACGCTGTTCAGGGTCACCGTCGAGCCGTTAACGGCGACGGAGCCGGCAGCGATCTCGCCGCCCTGTGCGGCATAGGCCGCATTGATCTTCTTCAGAACATCCCCGCCATCCAGCGCGAAAGCGGGCGCCGAAAGCGTAAGAAGCGCGGCGCTCGCGAAAAGAACCTGCCGGGTGGATTTCAGTCTCATGATGTTTCTTCCCTCAACGTACGGCTGTGCACCGTGTTCGAATTCGAATGCTGATACTTATATTCGCGATTATTCAAAGGTCTATAGGATTTAGATCGATTCCCATGACGGCGGCATTGCGGCATTTGCAACGCGGTTAACAAAAAATCGCATGAAAGGGTTGCGTTCATCCACAGCTGCGACCCCTGAATTTCTTGCCGGGAATCGGCATTTCCGCTAGTCAAGCACCATGGGAAAAAATCTTGTACCTCCGTCCGGCGGAGACGATAACATCCATCCGGTCGATTTGAAGGCAGCGCTTGAAGAGCGCTACCTCGCTTACGCCTTGTCCACGATCATGCATCGTGCGCTGCCGGATGTGCGCGACGGCCTGAAGCCGGTTCACCGGCGTATTGTCTACGCCATGAGCGAAATGGGTCTGCGGCCCAATTCCGCCTTCCGCAAATGCGCGAAGATTGTCGGCGAGGTGATGGGTAACTACCACCCCCATGGCGATCAGGCGATCTATGATGCGCTGGCGCGTCTGGCGCAGGATTTCTCGCTGCGTTATCCGTTGGTGGACGGCCAGGGTAATTTCGGCAATATCGATGGCGATAGCCCCGCCGCCATGCGTTACACCGAAAGTAAGATGACGGCGGTGGCCGAGCTTCTGCTCGAGGGTATCGGCGAGGATGCAGTTGATTTCCGCGACACCTATGACGAGTCAAATTCAGAGCCGGTTGTTCTGCCGGGCGCGTTCCCGAACCTGCTGGCGAACGGAGCATCCGGCATCGCTGTCGGCATGGCCACGTCAATCCCGCCGCACAATGCTCATGAATTATGCGATGCGGCGCTTTATCTTATCAAGCATCCCGATGCGTCGGTGGAGAAGCTGGTGGAATTCATTCCCGGCCCCGATCTTCCGACGGGCGGCGTGATTGTCGAAAGCCGCGAGAATATTCTCGATGCCTATAAGACCGGTCGTGGCGGTTTCCGCGTGCGCGCCAAATGGGAGACGGAAGATCTCGGCCGCGGCGGTTACCAGATCGTCATCACCGAAATACCCTTCCAGGTGCAGAAATCGCGCCTGATCGAGAAGATCGCCGAGCTGCTGATTGCCCGCAAGCTGCCGCTTCTTGAGGATATACGCGACGAATCCGCCGAAGACGTGCGAATCGTGCTGGTGCCGAAGAGCCGAACGGTCGATGCGACGCTCTTGATGGAATCGCTGTTCCGCCTGTCTGATCTCGAAAGCCGACTGCCGCTCAACATGAATGTGCTATCGCTCGGCAAGGTGCCGAAGGTGATGGCGCTGAACGAGGTGCTGAGCGAGTGGCTGGCGCACCGCAAGGACGTTCTTGTCCGCCGTTCCCGCCACCGCCTGGCGGCCATCGACCGCAGGCTGGAAATTCTGGGCGGCCTGCTTGTCGCCTACCTGAATATCGATGAAGTCATCCGCATCATCCGCGAGGAGGATGAGCCGAAACAGGTGATGATGGCGAAATGGTCGCTGACGGACCTGCAGGCCGAATCCATCCTCAACATGCGGCTGCGCAATCTGCGCAAGCTCGAGGAATTCGAAATCCGCAAGGAGTTCGACGACCTCAGCAATGAGAAGGCCGAAATCGAAGCGCTGATTGCCTCCGACGACAAGCAGTGGCAGACGGTCGCCTGGGAAATCGGCGAGGTCAAAAAGAAATACGCCAAGGCGACCGAGATTGGCCGCCGCCGCACGCAGTTCGCGGATGCGCCGGATGCCGATATCGAGGCCATCCAGCAGGCGATGATCGAGAAAGAACCGGTCACCATCGTCATCTCGCAGAAGGGCTGGATCCGGGCGCTGAAGGGGCACATGTCCGATACCTCGTCGCTCACCTTCAAGGAGGGTGATGGCCCGAAGCTCGCTTTCCCGGCGCAGACGACCGACAAGCTGCTGCTGCTGACGACGGGCGGCAAGGCCTATACGCTCGGCGCCGACAAGCTGCCGGGCGGCCGCGGACATGGCGAGCCGATCCGCATCATGGTCGACATGGAGAACGATCAGGATATCCTGACCGCCTTCGTACATGATCCATCACGCAAACTGCTGCTCGTCTCCACCGCCGGCAACGGCTTCATCGTTGCGGAAAGCGAAATGGTCGCGAATACCCGCAAGGGCAAGCAGATCATGAACGTATCCATGCCTGACGAAGCCAAGCTCGCGGTTCCCGTTACCGGCGACCACGTCGCTGTCGTCGGCGAAAACCGCAAACTCCTGGCCTTCCCGCTGGCGCAGATACCGGAAATGTCGCGTGGCAAGGGCGTGCGCCTCCAGCGCTACAAGGATGGCGGCGTTGTCGACGTGAAATGTTTCGCGCTTGCCGAGGGCCTCAGCTGGTCCGACACGGCCGGGCGTCTCTTCAACAAGGTCGGTGAAGAGCTGCGCGAATGGCTGGCCGACCGCGCGACGGCGGGCCGCACTGTGCCGAAGGGCTTTCCACGTAGCGGGAAGTTTGGCGGGTAAAGCCGTCTGGTATTGACAGGTTATCGATGAAGCGCCGCGTATCGAAACGATATGCGGCGTTTCTGTTCAATGGAGCGGTATAGTGTGATCTTTGAGAAAACGGTATGCGCCGTCCTCATCGATCTCACCTGCAGCGACATCGAGAACAAAAGCCACGATGTCCGCTTGCTCGGCAACGACTTCAAGTCCGTTGATAAAAAGGAAAGTGTAGGCGGCAAGAAAAGCCGTGCGTTTGTTACCGTCGGAAAAGGGATGGTTGCGCGCTATACCGTAAAGATAAGCGGCGGCGAGTTTCAGTGGTTCCTCTTCTCTATAGGCAGCTTTGTGCAATGGACGCGCCAAAGCTGCCTCGAGTGCGTTTTCATCCTTGAGGCCCGGCAAGCCACCGTGTTCGGCTAATTGCTCTTGATGTATAACTTCGATGGCGACACGGGAGAGCCACTTTATATTGCTCACTTGGCGAGTTCTCTCAGAGCTGTATGGTATTTTTTCATACCACGCCGGGCGGCTTCAAGCTGTTCTCTCAGTTCCGCATGCTCGGGAACGAGTTCGATATTGCCGGCAGTTTCTCTGAGTTCCAGCGCGTCGCCGGCCTTGAGACCCATGCGATCCAGAACTTCCTTCGGAATGATGATGCCTTCGGAATTGCCGATTTTGCGGATCGTTATGTTCATGACGATAGCTCCTGTTATAACGGTGTTATAACAGGGCTAAGCTTCGCACACAATGTACGATTTCCGGAGGTTGGATGTGACAATTCCAAATGCCGGTTACTTTTCTTCGGGCGTATAAACCTCCCACCCGCGCGGCGTCAGATGCTCCTGCGGATGGTAGCGGGTCTTGTAGCCCATCTTTTCCGAACCATCGACCCAGTAGCCAAGATAGACATGCGGCAGGCCGAGTGCGCGGGTGCGGGTGATGTGATCGATGATCATGAAGGTGCCGAGCGAGCGTTTTTCCAGCTCCGGATTGAAGAACGAATAGACCATCGACAGGCCGTCGCTCATCACGTCGCTGAGTGCCACGGCCAGCAGTTCGCCGCGCTTGCTGGAATCGATGCCGGAACCGGGTTCTCTCACGCGGTATTCGATGATGCGGGTGTTCACATGCGTGTCTTCCACCATGATCGCATAGTCCAGCGCCGACATGTCGGACATGCCGCCGGACTGGTGCCGGTGGTCGAGGTAGCGGCGGAAGAGGGCGAATTGTTCTGTGGAGGGTTCGGCGGCATGAACTGTTGCGACGACATCGCTGTTGGCGGCAAGAGCGCGTCGCATCGATTTGGTCGGCTGGAACTGCTCGGAGAGGATACGCACGGACACGCAGGCGCGACAGGTTTCGCAGGCCGGGCGATAGGCGATGTTCTGCGAGCGCCTGAAACCGCCCTGGGTCAAAAGGTCGTTCATTTCCGCGGCGCGCGGGCCGACCAGATGGGTGAAGACCTTCCGCTCCATCTGGTTCGGCAGATAGGGGCAGGTGGCCGGCGCCGTAAGATAGAATTGGGGAGAGGGCGTCGCCTGCGTGTTCATCGAACCGTGATCGCCTCCTGCGTCTGTTATGAAAGCGCGCCGCGATTTCACGGGGCCGGCGGCGGCGCTTCAAGCGACATGCATAATGCCACAGAATGGCAAAATGACGGAAAACGTCAACTGCGGGATGAGGTATTGTAAGGGCTGAAAGCCGCGTTTACGCGGCTTTCCGCCATATTAGCGCGTTCTGACGATAACGGTGCCAAGCAGGAAGTCGTGAACGAGGCGCGAGCGCTCGGTAAACAGGCCTGCAAGCAGGATCAGCGGCGTCAAAACCGAGTTAATGACCCAGAAAAGCACGATGTGAACGGTCGACAGCAGGAAATCGATTCGCCGTCCGTCCATGCGCGCCATCGCAATCCCCATCGCCCGCATCCCCGGGGTGGCCTGCGACGGGCCGCCGAGTGTCATGCCGAAATAGAGCACCGCAACGATCACGAACAGCGCCGGATAAAGGAAGAAGCCGAGACCCAGCGTGATAATGCCGAGGAAGAAGACGATCACGGCAGCCGGGATACACAAGAGGAGCACGATCGCGTAATCGATCAGAAACGCGAAGACCCGCCGGCTCAGGACGCCGCTATAGGCGCGCCAGTCATCCGGTGCGGCATAGGTGGGGTTCTGGTCGAGGCTCATCGGTCGTTTTCTCCTGAGAGGGCATGACAGCGCGGCATGAGTGCCGTGTCAGCAGACAATATGGGAAGAAAACGACCGAATACAATAAGCGTGGGCTTTAGCCCTTTGCCAGTTTGCGTGCGGCCTCAATGGCGAAATAGGTGAGTACGCCATCGCAGCCCGCACGCTTGAAACAGAGAAGTGTTTCCATCATCACCCGCTCGCCGTCGATCCAGCCGTTCATGGCGGCCGCCTTGATCTGGGTATATTCGCCGGACACCTGATAGGCGAATGTCGGCAGGCCGAAATTCTCCTTCAGCCGCCAGCAGATATCGAGATAGGGCAGGCCGGGCTTGACCATCAGCATATCGGCGCCTTCCTCCACGTCGAGTGCTGCGTCGCGGATAGCCTCCATGCCATTGGCGGGGCTGATGTAATAGCTGTTCTTGTCGCCCTTCAGCAGGCCCGCCGTCGAGATTGCCTCGCGATAGGGGCCGTAATAGCCCGACGAGAATTTCGTCGCATAGGCCATGATGCCGACATTCTGGTGCCCGGCGGCGTCGAGACCACGGCGAATGGCGCCGATGCGGCCATCCATCATCTCGGAAGGGGAGATAATGTCCGAGCCTGCCTCCGCCTGAAGGATGGCCGCCCTGACGACCTGATCCACAGTCTCGTCGTTGACGATCTCGTCGCCACGCAAAATACCGTCATGGCCGTGGCTGGTAAAAGGGTCGAGCGCGACATCGGTGATCATGCCGATGTTGGGAACGGCTTTTTTAACTGCGATCGTTGCCTGATTGATGAGATTGTTGGCCTCGAGGGCATTGGAGCCGGTCTCGTCGCGCAGCTCCATCTCGATATTCGGGAAGGTGGCGATGGCGGGAATGCCGAGATCGGCGGCTTCCTTCGCTGCTTCCACCAGCCGGTCGACGCTCATGCGGTTGACACCGGGCATGGCGGGGATGGGTTCGACAATATTGCTGCCCGGCACGATGAAGACCGGCCAGATGAGATCGTCAACGGTCAGGCGATTTTCCTGCACCAGACGGCGCGTCCAATCCGCCTTGCGATTGCGCCGCATGCGGCGATGGCCGGTGATCTCGTCGACCAGATGCGTTTTGTCCTGCATGTCAGAATGTCCTTCGATCAAATTTCGAAAGCTGCATATCATGAAGCGTGGCCCATGCGAATGCGACAATCTTCCCTCATCAGCGTCCTGCGACGACGATGATGCTTTGACAAGGTGGGCGGCGAGATTCAATATGGGCTGGTCGCCCGTTCGTCGAGACCGTATCTTCCGGCCATGGAACCTGATTCTCAACCTCTGCCGAAACGCCCGCTCGCGGAAATCCTCTTT
This sequence comes from Agrobacterium sp. ST15.13.013, assembly GCF_027956525.1. Lineage (NCBI taxonomy): Bacteria > Pseudomonadati > Pseudomonadota > Alphaproteobacteria > Hyphomicrobiales > Rhizobiaceae > Agrobacterium > Agrobacterium sp. ST15.13.013. The sequence continues at coordinate 84,786 of NZ_JAQKGP010000016.1, read as the reverse complement.
CTGGTCTTCATGAGGCTGGTTGCGGTTTCCTGTTTCTGGTTCGGCCTGCAATATTGGGCGATGCTGACAGGTTATTCGCTTGGCGGCCATGGGCGGTTCGATATGCTGAACCTGCCCTGGCGCGTGGCTGGCAGCGCGCTGGCCGTTATTTTCCCCGTCGCAGCACTCGGTCTATGGCTCGGAGCCTCCTGGGGCGCGGTCATGTGGGTCATGGGCGCGGGTGCGCAGATCGCCATGTATAAGGTATGGCCGCATATCTTCGGTGCCAACACGCTGGTGCCCGTCATGCACGGTCTCGTGGCAACCATTTATATACTATTCCTGGTCGCTTTCTGGCTGGATCACCGCCAGAATGAAGAACGCGCAAGAATTGATTTACCATAAGAATAAAGCAATTCGGTCCGTTTTCACGCCAATTTTTCCCGTTAAGTCATTGATTTATAATGTTCACGCTCAGGGCGTTCCCGCTTCGCCACAAGTTTGGCCCTCCGGGGAAAATGCAGGTAAGCATTTGTTAATCGTAGCTTTTAAGTAGAATTTTATGCGCATTGATTAGGTTCTCACTCAAGGCGGGAGACAAACAAACACACCGCCAAACAAAACAGTGAGGCAGTCATGATCAATAGCAAAGTTAAGCCGCAGGCCGTTGTTGCCGATGCACATGAAGATACCATCCGCTCGCTCTACATGGAGTCGCTGCACCTGGTGGAACGCCTCCACCGCCGCCTCCTCGATGTCATCAAGGACGAGTTCGACCGTCAGGGTCGCGATGACGTCAACGCCGTTCAGGCCCTGCTGCTGTTCAACATCGGCAATTCCGAACTGACGGCTGGCGAGCTTCGTTCGCGTGGTTATTACCTCGGCTCGAATGTCTCCTATAACGTCAAGAAGCTGGTCGATCTCGGTCTCATCAACCACCAGCGTTCGCGCGTCGACCGCCGCTCGGTCCGCATCAGCCTGACCGAAAAGGGCCAGGAAATCGCCGAAACGGTCGCCCGCCTTTATGAACGCCACGTCGGCTCGATCGAAAAGGTCGGCGGCATCGGCACCGGCGAGTTCTCCGAGATGAACAAGCTGCTGCAGCGCCTCGATCGCTTCTGGAACGACTCGATCGCTTACCGCCTGTAACCGCAAGACGGTTCCACTGTTTAAGCCGGGAGCATTATTTTGCTTCCGGCTTCTGGCTTGCGGATTCCGCGTTCCGCGGTTTTCTCTGTCACGCATAACCCTTGTTCGGGCCTTCGCGCTGTTTTTCAGGCGAACAAAGCTTCGTGAGGTGAGGCCCGTGACACGAATCGGCCATATTGATATGGGACCGGCAAAGGTGAAGGAGCCGGCTGTTTCTCCTGCTGTTGCGGCAAGTGCCGACTGTTCTGCCAGACAATAGCGCCCAACAGATGGGTGGTGAGTACTACCAGCCGGCAGACACGCTGTACGTGTTTGTTAATCATATTGATTTAGGCATTGTTGATAATGCCGAAGAGAGTGGCTGGTAGGTAGAATGACAAAAAAAACCGTTTCCGAATCCGTATCGCGCCGCACGCTTCTGCGTTCGGCCGTTTCCGTTGGTGTTGCAGCACTCGCTGCGCCGGCTCTTGCGCAGAACGCGCTGAACGATCTCATGGGCTCGTCGCGCCGTGGCAATTGGGATGACCAGTTCGATGCCAATTCCTCGCGTTCGGCCGTGGGTGTCGTTTCCAACAATCCGGTTCTTGGACGCGAAGCGCCTGTCTATATGCAGCAGGCGATCATGCAATATCAGCAGATAGTGCAGAATGGCGGCTGGCCGGAAGTGCCCGCGTCGCAGCAGCGTCTCCAGATAGGCGTCTCCGATCCTTCCGTGCAGGCGCTGCGTCAGCGACTGATGGTGTCCGGCGACCTGCCGCGCGAAGCCGGCATCTCCAGCGCCTTCGATTCCTATGTCGATGGCGCGCTGAAGCGTTTTCAGGCCCGTCACGGTCTTCCGGCAGATGGCGTCATCGGCGAATACACCACGAAGGCGCTCAATGTTTCCGCGCAGATTCGTCTGGCGCAGCTACAGACCAACCTTGTTCGCATCCAGTCCATGTCGGGCGATCTCGGCCAGCGTCACCTGATGGTGAATATCCCGGCCGCCGCCATCGAGGCAGTGGAGAATGAACGCGTCGTGTTGCGCAACACGGCCGTCGTCGGTCGCGCCAGCCGTCCGACCCATGTGATCAACTCCAAGATTTACGAAGTCATCCTGAACCCTTACTGGACCGCACCGCGCTCGATCGTCGAAAAGGACATCGTGCCGTTGATGCAGAAGGACCCGACCTATCTGGAGCGGAACAATATCCGCCTCATCGACGGTAAGGGACAGGAAGTGTCGCCAACCGCAGTCGACTGGTTCGCGCCGAAGGCTCCGAACCTGATGTTCCGTCAGGACCCCGGCAAGATCAACGCCATGTCGTCCACGAAGATCAACTTCCACAATCCCAATAACGAATATATGCACGACACGCCGCAGCAGGGCCTGTTCAACAAGCTGATGCGTTTCGAATCCTCCGGCTGTGTGCGCGTGCAGAACGTGCGCGACCTGACGAGCTGGCTGCTGCGCGACACGCCCGGCTGGTCGCGCCAGGAGATGGAACGCGTCATCGCCACCCGCGTCAACACGCCGATAAAGCTCGCTCAGGAAGTTCCCGTTTATTTCGTCTATATCACCGCATGGTCGGCAAAGGACGGCGTGGTTCAGTTCCGCGACGATATCTACGGCAAGGACGGCAATGCCGAACTGGCGCTCAACACCACCGCGGGCATGGAGCAGCCGGCAGGTGCCGTGGACGACGATCTGCTGCCGCGCAATTGAGGGTCATCCCTCATTTTCGGATAGAGAGAGAGCCGCGCCATCCTGGTGCGGCTTTTTCTTTGTCGATGGCGAAAACAACTGTCACTTTTCGCCCCAACGTCGCAGTTTGACGGGCAAATCTCGCTGCCCGTATTGCTCTTGTCCGGGCAGGGCGCTAAGACGCCATCGCATTACTGTTTCAGGAGCCTTCATCATGTCGAACACAGATGCTTTCTTCTCCCGCCCGCTTGCCGAAGCCGATCCGGATATTTTCGGCGCGATCGAGAAGGAACTGGGTCGCCAGCGCCACGAGATCGAACTGATCGCATCGGAAAATATCGTTTCCCGCGCCGTGCTCGAAGCGCAGGGTTCGATCATGACCAACAAATATGCGGAAGGTTATCCGGGCAAGCGTTATTACGGCGGCTGCCAGTTCGTAGACATCGCTGAAGAGCTCGCCATCGAGCGCGCCAAGAAGCTGTTCGGCGTCAACTTCGCCAACGTCCAGCCGAACTCCGGTTCGCAGATGAACCAGGCCGTGTTCCTCGCACTCCTGCAGCCGGGCGATACCTTCATGGGCCTCGACCTGAATTCGGGCGGTCACCTGACGCATGGTTCGCCGGTCAACATGTCCGGCAAGTGGTTTAACGTCGTGTCCTACGGCGTGCGCGAAGGCGACAATCTTCTCGACATGGACGAGGTGGAGCGCAAGGCCAAGGAAACCCGGCCGAAGCTCATCCTCGCCGGTGGCACCGCCTATTCGCGCGTCTGGGACTGGAAGCGTTTCCGCGAGATCGCCGATGAAGTCGGCGCTTATCTGATGGTCGACATGGCCCACATCGCCGGTCTCGTTGCCGGTGGCCAGCATCCGTCGCCGTTCCCGCATTGCCATGTTGCCACCACCACCACGCACAAGTCTCTGCGTGGCCCGCGTGGCGGCATGATCCTCACCAATGACGAGGATCTGGCCAAGAAGTTCAACTCGGCCGTCTTCCCCGGCCTGCAGGGCGGCCCGCTGATGCATGTCATCGCCGCCAAGGCCGTTGCCTTCGGTGAAGCTTTGCAGCCGGAGTTCAAGGATTATGCCGCACAGGTGGTGAAGAACGCCAAGGCGCTGGCCGAAACCCTGATCGAAGGCGGTCTGGATGTCGTTTCCGGCGGCACGGACAACCACCTGATGCTGGTTGACCTTCGCAAGAAGAACGCCACCGGCAAGCGCGCGGAAGCAGCTCTTGGCCGCGCTTACATCACCTGCAACAAGAACGGCATTCCTTTCGATCCGGAAAAGCCCTTCGTCACCTCGGGTGTCCGTCTCGGCACGCCGGCCGGCACGACGCGCGGTTTCAAGGAAGCGGAATTCCGAGAAATCGGCAAGCTGATCGTCGAGGTTCTCGATGGTCTGAAGGTCGCCAATTCGGACGAGGGCAACGCCGCCGTCGAGGCTGCGGTGCGTGAAAAGGTCGTCGGCCTGACCGACCGTTTCCCGATGTACCCGTACATGTAAGGAAAAAAGACGATGCGCTGCCCATTTTGCGGTTCCGAAGACACACAGGTCAAGGACTCGCGTCCGGCGGAGGACAATACCTCCATCCGCCGGCGGCGCATCTGCCCCGATTGCGGCGGCCGCTTCACGACCTATGAGCGCGTGCAACTGCGCGAGTTGATGGTCATCAAGAAAAGCGGCCGCAAGCTGCCCTTCGACCGGGAAAAGCTGGTGCGTTCCTTCGAGATCGCGCTGCGCAAACGCCCGGTCGATCGCGACCGGATCGAGCGGGCTGTGTCAGGCATCGCCCGTCGTCTCGAAAGCTCCGGCGAGACGGAAATTCCCTCGGAAGAAATCGGCCTGCAGGTTCTTGAAGCACTGAAAAGCCTCGATGATGTGGCCTTCGTGCGTTACGCTTCGGTCTATCGCGATTTCAGCCATGCCGAGGATTTCGAGAACGTTATCGCCGAAATCAACGCCAAGATCGCCCGCGATACGGACGCCGGAGTCTAGCCGTGACCACCCGTGCCGATGACGAACGGTTCATGGCCCGCGCCATCGAGGTTTCGCTTCGCCATCAGGGCCAAACGCTCACTAATCCCTCCGTCGGCTGTGTTCTCGTCAAAGACGGGCAAATCATCGCCGAGGCCGTGACCGCCGTTGGCGGCCGCCCGCATGCCGAACGGCAGGCGCTGGCAATCGCCGGAGAGGCGGCGCGCGGCGCCACCGCCTATGTGACGCTCGAACCCTGTTCCCACTGGGGCAAAACCCCGCCCTGCGCCAATGCCTTGGTGGAATACGGCGTCGCCCGTGTCGTGGTGGCGGTGGATGATCCCGATGAGCGCGTTTCCGGCCGCGGTTATCAGATATTGCGCGATGCCGGTATTGTCGTGGAAACCGGCCTGTTGCGGGACGAAGGTAAAAGGGCGCTGGCAGGCTACCTTACGCGCCAGATGAAAAAACGCCCGCATGTGATTCTGAAGATTGCAATTTCTGCCGATGGCATGATCGGCAGGCAGGGCGAGGGGCAGGTAGCGATCACCGGTCCCGAGTCTCGCCATGCCGTGCATGAGCTGCGGGCGCGCTGCGACTGCATTCTCGTTGGTATCAGGACGGCCATTGGGGATGATCCCGAACTGACGGTCCGAATAGCTGGTCTCGAGGATCGTTCGCCGGTTCGCATCGTGCTGGATCGGCAGTTTGAGTTGCCGCTGACATCGAAGCTGGTGAAGACAGCGCGGGAGGTGCCGGTGATCGTTGCGGCGTTACCCCCCTCTGCCCTGCCGGGCATCTCCCCCTCAAGGGGGGAGATCGGCAAGGGGCTGGCCGCTCGCTCAAATTTCGACTCCACCTCTCATTCGTCAACCTTCAAGGTCTGGCAAGGCAGCGCCCCATCGATCTCCCCCCTTGAGGGGGAGATGCCCGGCAGGGCAGAGGGGGGTAGCCGCGACCGCCGCCGCCAACTTCTCACCGACGCCGGCGTCCAGATTCTTGAAGCCCCAACGCTCGAAAACCTCCTCCAAACCCTTGCCGAAAGCGGCATGTCGGAACTTCTGGTCGAAGGCGGCGCTTTTGCAGCAAAATCATTCCTTGAAGCCGGGCTGGTGGACCGTATCATGCTGTTCGAAAGCCCGGTCGTGATCGGTGAGGGCGGCATTGAAACGCCGCTCAACCGTGCCGATATCACGGGCGACTATGCTCTGGTCAGCGAGACCGCCCATGGGCCGGATCGCTGCTTCTGTTATGAAAGGCCGATTTGATGTTTACCGGAATTGTCACCGATGTCGGAACCGTATCCGAGCTGGAAGCTCTGGCCGAAGGCGTGCGTCTGCGGGTGGCGACCAATTACGATCCAAAGACCATCGATATGGGCGCATCGATCTCCCATGGCGGCGTCTGCCTGACGGTGACGAGACTGCCGGAGGACGGCAGCAATGAGCGCTGGTACGAGGTCGAGGCCTGGGAAGAGGCGCTGCGCCTGACAACGATTGCCGGCTGGCAAAAGGGTACCCATGTCAATCTGGAACGGGCGCTGAAGATCGGCGATGAGCTTGGCGGCCACATCGTTTCCGGCCATGTCGATGGCAAGGCGGAAATACTTTCGGTGGAACCCGAAGGCGAGGCGGTGCGCATTCGCCTGCGCGCTCCGGAGCATCTGGCGAAATTCGTGGCGCCCAAGGGTTCCGTGGCGCTCGACGGCACCTCGCTGACCGTCAACGCCGTCGAAGGCACAGATTTCGACGTGCTGTTGATCCGCCATACGCTCGCCGTCACCACCTGGGGCGAACGCCAGCCGGGCGATTTCGTGAATTTCGAAGTCGACACCATGGCGCGTTACGCCGCAAGGCTTGCAGAATTTCCGCCGGCTTAAACTGAGGACGATGAGTCAGCGGACGTCGCGGCAGATCAATTCTTGTCCGACACCCTGCTTCCGATTGGAGCGTAAACGTTATAAAGACGTTTTGGGGCTCCAAACGGGGTAGGGGAAATACATCATGCCGTCCTTCGAACTGCTGACAGCCTTTTTCATAACCACCGCCTTGTTCGCCTATATCCCCGGTCCCGCCATGCTTTATGCGGCGGCGCAAACCATGGCGCGCGGCCGGTTTGCCGGGCTGATGGCGGTGCTTGGCATCCATGTCGGCTGCTATTTCCACATTTTCGCTTCTGCGGCAGGGCTTTCGGTGCTGTTTCAGGCCGTTCCCTGGCTTTATCTCGCCGTGAAGCTCTGCGGCGCGCTTTATCTCGTCTGGCTCGGTTTCTCGATGCTGCGCAGCAAGCTCGAGGGCGAGGCGGTCAATCTGACCATCGAGCCGAAATCGGCCCGCCGCGCCTTTATCGACAGCATCATCGTCGATGTGCTCAATCCGAAGACGGCGCTGTTCTTTCTGGCCTTCCTGCCGCAATTTGTCGATCCGGCGGCTGCCTTTCCGGTCTGGTTGCAGTTCCTGATCCTCGGCATCGCCGTCAATTTCATTTTTTCCTCGGCCGATCTCGTCGGTGTCCTTCTGGCGGGCGCCATGGTCGGACGTTTGAAGCGTTCTAGCGCGGTGCAGGTGCTTGCCCGCCGCGCTGCCGGGACGGTGCTGATGGGGCTTGGCGTCCATCTCGCCTTCCAGAAAACCTGATTGTCGCGGAGCCGCGCCGGAAGGCGTGAAACCCGGCCAAATGCCCCGCAAACGCGGCCTCTCGCGCCGGTGACACATGAAATTACTTGCCAAAAACGGCCAGCCGTGGTTTGACCGCCGCAAAAGCCGGTATGATCCGGCGTCAAGCTTTTCAGGAAAATATCATGTCCCAACCCCATCTTCTTATCGTGGAAGCACGTTTTTACGACGATATGGCGGATGCGCTTCTCGAAGGCGCGAAGTTCGCGCTTGATGAAGCCGGCGCCACCTATGACGTCATCACCGTTCCCGGCGCGCTGGAAATCCCCGCGGCCATCGCGATGGCGCTCGATGGCGCAGACAATGACGGCACGGAGTATGACGGTTTCGTTGCGCTCGGCATGGTCATTCGTGGTGAGACCTATCACTTCGATATCGTCGCCAATGAATCCTCCCGCGCCCTGATGGATCTCGCCGTCAGCGAATCGCTGCCGATCGGCAATGGCATCCTCACCGTCGAAAATGACGAGCAGGCCTGGGCGCGCGTGCGCCGCTCCGACAAGGACAAGGGCGGCTTCGCGGCCCGTGCGGCTCTGACGATGATTGAGCTGAAGAAGAAACTGGGTGGCTGAACGCATGTCGGATGTTGAAAACGGCGGCGAACCGCGCCAGCCTTCGGTAAAGCCCGCCAACCAGCGCGGCGCGGCCCGCCTTGCGGCCGTGCAGGCGCTGTACCAGATGGATGTCGGCGGAACCGGTGTGATGGAAGTTGTTGCCGAATATGAGGCGCACCGTCTCGGCCAGGAAGTCGATGGCGATACCTACCTGAAGGCCGATCCTTCATGGTTCCGTTCGATTGTTTCCGGCGTCGTCCGCGATCAGACGAAGATCGATCCCTTGGTGCGCTCCGCCCTTCTGGAAGACTGGCCGCTGTCGCGCCTCGATGCCACCGTGCGCGCCATACTGCGTGCCGGCACCTTCGAGATTCTCGAGCGCAAGGACGTGCCGGTTGCCGTCATCGTCACGGAATATGTCGAAATCGCCCGCGCTTTCTTCGAGCATGACGAGCCCAAGCTGGTGAACGCGGTTCTGGATCGCATTGCCAAACAGGTTCGCGGCGAGGCAAAACGCTGAATGAGAGCATTTCGAGGAAAAACGGAATCCGCTTTTCCGTCCGGAAATGCGAAAATTCTCTAAAACAAATGAGGAAGAGATGAGCGCGGTTTCCGTCCCCGGACTTGAAGTTCAACTGGACGAGGCGAAGCGCAATGTCTTCCTCCTGACCATGGCGCAGGCGATCATGGGATCGGCCGCGCCCTTAAGCTTTTCGGTCGGCGCGCTTGCCGGCTATCAGTTGCTCGGGACGGACAAGTCGCTGGCGACCGCGCCTCTCACCGGCTTCAATATCGGCGTTGCGCTCGGCGCGATCTGCGTGGCGGCCGCATCCCGCTTCCTCGGCCGCAAGGCAGGCTTCATGGTCGGGGCGCTGATGTGCTCTGTCGGCGGCGGCATTGCCGCGGTCGCGCTCTTCCGCTCCGATTTCTGGCTGTTTGCCCTCGGTCTGCTGCTGATCGGCATTTCCGGCGGCTTTACGCAAAAAATTCGCTTCGCCGCAGCTGACGCCTCGCCATCCTTCTACAAACCCAAAGCGATCTCCTGGATTCTGGCTGGCGGCATCATCTCGGCCATCGTCGGACCACAGCTCGCGATTTTCGGCAAGGACCTGCTTGCGCCGGTCACCTTTGCGGGGGCCTTTATCGCGCTCGTTCCGCTGGGGCTTTTATCCATTGTCATTTTGGCGTTCTTGAAACTGCCCGATCCCAAGGCTGCCGCCACGCACGCTGAGGCGCCAAGGCCGCTGTCGGAAATCGTCCGAACCCAGCGTTTCATCACGGGCATGATCTGCGGCATAGGCTCCTACGCCTTGATGACCTTCATGATGACCGGCGCACCGCTCGCCATGGTAGTCGGCTGCGGCTTCCCGACGGAACTCGCCACGCTTGGCATCCAGTGGCACGTTCTCGCCATGTTCGGCCCGAGCTTCTTCACCGGCATGCTGATTTCCCGATTCGGTTCGGAAAAAATCGTCGCGGCGGGCCTCATCGTGCTGATGGCCTGCGCCATCGTCGCGCATATGGGCATCGAGTTGTGGAACTTCTGGGCGGCGCTCATCCTGCTCGGCCTCGGTTGGAATTTCGGCTTCATCGGCGCAACCGCAATCATCACGTCAAGCTATCGCCCGCATGAGGCGGACAAGGTGCAGGGCTTCCACGATATCGTGCTGTTCGGCACGGTGGCCCTGTCATCCTTCTCTTCCGGCAAGGTGTTTACGGCCTGGGGCTGGTCGGTAATGAACCTCGTTATTTGGCCGGTTGCCGGGCTTTGCCTTCTGCTTGTCCTGTCGCTCGTCCTGACAAGTCGCAAAAAAGCGGCCTGAGTCTCGCGCCACGCTCTACCCCTTTCAAGTTTCAGGCAAATTTGTGGGCTTGACGCGACACCTCGCGCCAACGCAATCTCCGCTGCGAGGACATTTTTCCTTGGGAGGGGAACAAATGCCCAAGACGGGATTTGGGACAGGCCGTCCGCATCTCCCTGCACAAGGTTTCGCCACGCCGGGGAGGGAGTGAGACCCGGCCTTTTGGGAGGTAAGTGCGCATGACCGTAATACCCATCGTAATTTTATGCGGTGTCCTGTCCGTGGTTTACGCGGTATGGGCGACCAAGAGCGTTCTCGATGCCGATCAGGGCAACGAGCGTATGCGTGAAATAGCAGGTTTTATCCGTGAAGGTGCGCAGGCTTATCTCACCCGTCAATATCTCACCATCGCCATCGTCGGATTGATCGTCGCCGTTCTTGCCTGGTATCTGTTGTCGGCCATCGCAGCTATCGGTTTCGTTATCGGTGCAGTCTTGTCCGGCGTCGCCGGTTTCGTCGGCATGCATGTTTCCGTGCGCGCCAATCTGCGTACCGCGCAGGCCGCATCTCATAGCCTTGGTGCCGGCCTCGATATCGCCTTCAAGTCGGGCGCCATTACCGGCATGCTGGTCGCCGGCCTCGCGCTGCTTGGCGTTTCCATCTATTATTTCGTTCTGACGTCCGTCCTTGGCCATCCACCCGGCTCGCGCGCTGTTATCGACGCGCTGGTGTCGCTCGGTTTCGGCGCTTCGCTGATCTCCATCTTCGCCCGTCTCGGCGGCGGCATATTCACCAAGGGTGCGGATGTCGGCGGCGATCTCGTCGGCAAGGTGGAAGCGGGCATTCCCGAGGACGATCCGCGCAACCCGGCGACCATTGCCGACAATGTCGGCGATAACGTCGGTGATTGCGCCGGTATGGCGGCCGACCTGTTCGAAACCTATGCTGTCTCCGTGGTCGCGACCATGGTTCTCGCCGCGATCTTCTTTGCGGGAACGCCGATTCTGGAAAGCGCCATGGTCTATCCGCTGGCGATCTGCGGTGCCTGCATCCTGACCTCGATTGCCGGTACATTCTTCGTCAAGCTCGGCACCAACAATTCCATCATGGGCGCGCTCTACAAGGGGCTCATCGCAACCGGCATCTTCTCCGTCGTCGGCCTTGCCGTGGCAACCTATGCCACGGTCGGCTGGGGAGCGATCGGCACGGTGGCCGGCATGGAGATCACCGGCACCAACCTCTTCTTCTGCGGCTTGGTTGGCCTCGTCGTAACGGCGCTGATCGTCGTCATTACCGAATATTACACCGGCACCAACAAGCGACCGGTCAACTCCATCGCCCAGGCATCGGTTACCGGCCACGGCACCAACGTCATCCAGGGCCTTGCGGTCTCGCTGGAATCGACGGCGCTGCCGGCCATCGTCATCGTCGGCGGCATCATCGGAACCTACCAGCTCGGCGGCCTGTTCGGCACCGGCATCGCCGTCACCGCCATGCTCGGGTTGGCGGGCATGATCGTCGCGCTCGACGCCTTCGGCCCGGTCACGGACAATGCGGGCGGTATCGCTGAAATGGCCGGTCTCGATCCCGACGTGCGCAAGGCGACCGATGCGCTGGACGCCGTTGGCAACACCACCAAGGCGGTGACCAAGGGTTACGCCATCGGTTCGGCTGGTCTCGGCGCATTGGTGCTATTTGCGGCCTATGCCAACGACCTCTCCTATTTCGCCGCCAATGGCGAGACCTATCCCTACTTCAAGGATATAGGCGAGATTTCCTTCAGCCTCGCCAATCCTTACGTGGTTGCCGGCCTGCTGTTCGGTGGTCTCATTCCCTATCTCTTCGGCGGCATCGCCATGACGGCGGTGGGCAAGGCGGCAAGCGCCATCGTTGAGGAGGTCCGCCGCCAGTTCCGCGAAAAACCCGGCATCATGGCCGGCACGGAAAAGCCGGACTACGGCAGGGCCGTGGACCTTTTGACCAAGGCGGCGATCAGGGAAATGGTCATTCCGTCGCTTCTGCCGGTTCTGGCGCCGCTCGTGGTTTATTTCGGCGTTCTGCTGATCTCGGGCTCCAAGGCATCAGCCTTTGCCGCGCTGGGTGCGTCCCTGCTGGGTGTCATCATCAACGGGCTGTTCGTGGCAATTTCCATGACGTCGGGTGGTGGCGCCTGGGACAACGCCAAGAAGAGCTTCGAAGATGGCTTCATCGACAAGGACGGCGTGCGCCACGTCAAGGGTTCCGAGGCGCACAAGGCATCGGTAACGGGCGATACGGTCGGCGATCCCTACAAGGATACCGCGGGTCCGGCCGTCAACCCGGCTATCAAGATCACCAATATCGTGGCGCTGCTGCTGCTGGCTGTTCTTGCCCACTGAAGGCTGACGTTTCCGCCAAATGAAAAGGCCCGGGGATCGCTCCCCGGGCCTTTGAATTTATTATCCTTCTTCCGATCAGGGTGTGTTCCCACCCTGACCGAGAATGCTCTTGGCGATATTGGCGCCCGAGGTGCCGCCGGAAAGCAGCTGCTGCAGGAAGGTGAGGTCCTTGCCGCCCGTCGGCGTGGTGCGCGAAATCGTGTCGAATACCTTGCCGTCCTGCAGCGTATAATTGGCCTTGCGCTCGATCACGCCGTCCTTGTTGAAGTAGATGGCGAGAATGTTCTGCTCGACCAGCGACGGCTTCATGAAAGCCGCGCGGCGTACGCGCTTCTGCGAGATGTAATAGAACACCTCGTTGCCGAAAGTCGCCGTGGTGGAAGGCGTGCCCATGGTCAGGAGAACCTGCTCACGGCTGGAACCTTCGGGGATCAGCTGGAGGGCCTGCTCGTCCATGACGTAGCCGTTGTGAAATACGTCTGTCGTGCTCGTGCAGGCGGAAAGCAGGCCGGATGCGAGCACGATTGCGATGGCGGTCTTGCTCAGAATTTTGCCGTGACTTGCGGATTTCTGCTTGCTCAACTGCTTTTCCCCGACTGCGATCATGAATGGCACCTTCCGGCATTGCGTGGTGCACAGTGTCTGTGCACATGATTGTGTCAATCCGGGGACGGAAAATCCCGATCACCCCCCAAATTCAATGCTTTCCCGACCTTCTGGAACTCCTCCGGTTCTCTTCGACTGTTTCAGCCCAAAGACGAACGTGACCGTGACAGCATTGCAATTCGTGGATGCTTCGGTAAACCAGCTTTGACGATCATGCAACAAGTGCGATGGGCGGTAAGCGAATTCACCCGTCCCCTTCGGAAAAAAAACGATGATATTCGGGCTGTTCAGACAGAAAAACAACAATCGCGCCATAGTCGACCGGCAATATGCGACCTTGACGGCTGCCGCCCGCGCGCCCGGGTTTTATCTCGACTTCGGTGTGCCCGACACGGTCATGGGCCGCTTCGAGATGCTGTCGGTCATCATGATTCTCTATTTTCGCCGCACCAAATCGTCAGGTGTCAGCGGGCAGGAAATCGCCCAGGAGATCGTCGACGCCTTTTTTCAGGACCTCGATCATTCCATCCGCGAATTGGGGATAGGCGATCAGGGTGTGCCGAAACGCATGAAGAAATTCGCCGGCATGTTCTATGGGCGGCTGGAATCCTATGCGGCGGCGCTGGATGCTTCCGACCGTGTCGCCCTTGCCGCGGCGCTCCGGCGCAATATATATCCGCAGGTAGATGAGAAGGCACCCGAGATGGAAGGGCTGGCAGGCTGGATGATGGATGCATCCACGGAGCTTGCCGCCCAGTCCGAAGAAACGATAGCAACCGGAAGCCTGACGCTGCCCCTGCCTGGACAATGAGGTTCACGATGAACGCGCGACACCCCGCAAATGATGATCTGCCTTTTTCCTATCCCGTCAAGGTAGGCCATATTTCCGCCAATCCGGTCAGGATTGGTCTCGAAGCCAGCGCCGAGGAGTTGAAGGCGCTTGCGAAATTCTGGGATGTGGTCTCCGTCGAATATCTGAAGGCGGAGCTGCAGGTAACCCGCTGGAAGAAGGATGGCATCAAGATCAAGGGCGAAGTGCATGCGGCGGTCACTCAATCCTGCGTCGTGACGCTGGAACCGGTTTCGAGCAAGATCGATGAGACCGTGGAGCATATTTTCGTGCCGGAAGGATCGAAGCTGGCGCGGATGGTGACGAACGAAGAAGGCGAGATCGTACTCGATCCCGATGGTCCCGACATTCCCGACCAGTTCACCGGCGACAGCATCGATGTCGGTGCCGTGGTTGCCGAATTTGCGGCCCTTGCCATCGACCCTTATCCGCGCAAGCCGAATGTGGAATTTGCCGAAAAGGCTGAAAAAGAGGCCGACGATGACAAGCCGCCATCGCCCTTTGCCGTGTTGAAAGATTGGAAAAAAGACTGAATGGCCCAGCCGGGCTGAAATAATTTTATTGTAACAAGAGCCGGAAAAGGTATTTTCGCGCGAAATCCGCTTGGTTGGCGGCAAGAAGGATAAGGGACGAGTGATCAGAATTGCAATTGACGTCATGGGTGGCGATTTCGGCCCAGATGTTGCCATACCCGGTGCCGCCAAGGCGCTTGAACGGCACAACGATGTAACTTTTCTGCTCTACGGGCAGAAGAGCAAATGCGACCCCATTCTGGCACAATATCCCACGCTTCGGGAAAAGTCGGTCTTTCACGATTGTGAAGTCTCGGTCAGCATGGACGAGAAACCGAGCCAGGCGCTGCGCCGCGGCCGCTACGTCTCCAGCATGTGGCGCGCCATTGAAGCCGTGAAGCTCGGTGAAGCCGATGTCGCCGTTTCCGCCGGCAATACCGGCGCCTTGATGGCCATGGCGAAATTCTGTTTGCGCACCATGGCGCGGGTGGAGCGCCCGGCGATTGCCGGCATCTGGCCGACGCTGAAAGGCGAAAGCATCGTTCTTGATGTCGGCGCCACGATCGGCGCCGATTCCCAGCAGCTTCTCGATTTCGCCCTGATGGGCGGCGCCATGGCGCGTGCGCTGTTCGATATCGACCGTCCGACCGTCGGCCTGCTGAATGTCGGCGTCGAGGAGGTCAAGGGTCAGGAAGAGGTGCGTGAGGCCGGACGTCTGATCCGCGAGGCCGATCTCGCCACCATCGATTATCGCGGGTTTGTCGAAGGCGACGATATCGGCAAGGGCACGGTGGATGTGGTGGTGACCGAAGGTTTCACCGGCAATATCGCGCTCAAGGCCGCCGAAGGCACCGCGCGCCAGATCACCACGCTTCTGCGCGAGGCGATCTCCCGCAGCTTCTTCGCCAAGATCGGTTATATCCTCGCAAAAAGTGCCTTCGATGTGCTGAGGGAAAAGATGGACCCGCGCAAGGTCAATGGCGGCGTGTTTCTGGGCCTCAACGGCATCGTCATCAAGAGCCATGGCGGCACGGATGCCGTTGGTTTTGCCTCCGCCGTGGATGTCGGCTACGACATGGTTCATAACGGCCTGACGGCCAAGATTGAGAATGATTTGAAAATTTACCACGCAAGACGGCTTCCGCCCCCGGCGCCCGAAGCTCTCGTGGCTGACGAGGAATAAGGGAATGATCCGCTCTATAGTTCGTGGTTTCGGGGCAGCGCTTCCGAAGCGTGTCATGACCAACAGTGAAATCGAAGGTGTCGTCGAGACGTCAGACGAATGGATCGTGCAGCGCACTGGCATCCGTCAGCGTTATATCGCCGGCGAAGGTGAAACCACCGCGTCTCTCGGCGAAGCGGCGGCGCGTGCCGCCCTCGACAATGCCGGCCTCACGCCCGACGATATCGACCTCATCATTCTGGCCACCTCGACCCCGGATAACACCTTTCCGGCAACGGCGGTGAACATCCAGAACCGTCTTGGCATGACCCACGGTTTCGCCTTCGACATGCAGGCCGTCTGCTCCGGTTTCGTTTATGCCGTATCGACCGCCGATCTCTATATTCGCGGCGGCATGGCCAAGCGCGTTCTGGTGATCGGCTCTGAGACCTTCTCGCGCATCCTCGACTGGAAGGACCGCACGACCTGCGTCCTCTTCGGTGACGGCGCCGGCGCGCTGGTTCTGGAGGCCGGTGAGGGTGAAGGCACCTCCGCCGATCGCGGCATCCTGACCGCACAGCTGCGCTCCGACGGCTCGCACAAGGAAAAGCTCTATGTCGATGGCGGTCCTTCCACCACAGGCACGGTCGGTCATCTGCGCATGGAAGGCCGGGAAGTATTCAAGCACGCCGTTGGCATGATCACCGACGTCATCGAGCAGGCCTTCGAGGCGACCGGCACAACGGCCGACGATCTCGACTGGCTGGTTCCGCACCAGGCCAACAAGCGCATCATCGACGGTTCAGCCAAGAAGCTTAACATAGACCCGGAAAAAGTCGTGATCACCGTCGATCAGCACGGCAACACCTCGGCCGCCTCCATTCCGCTGGCGCTCGCCGTTGCCGCCGGTGATGGACGCATCAAGAAGGGCGATCTGGTGATGCTGGAGGCCATGGGCGGCGGCTTCACCTGGGGCGCGGTGCTGCTGCGCTGGTAAAGGCGCGATTTTCGCGTTTGCTGGGGCGATGGCGCGAATTCGGTTGTGATTTTCGCGCTCACGCCTTGATCGGACGCGCCGGAGCGGCCCGAGCCTGTGTCAAAAGCGTATCACTCGCCCTAAGCCCTTGCACTGATTGCCGAAAGCCTCAAATGAATCTGGAACAATCCCTTGACCGGTCGCCACAAGGGAAATAATCTCGGCGGCTCCTAGAGAAGAGTTCAGACACGGTTTGTGGGGAAAAATGGCCGGGAAGACAGTGACACGCGCAGATCTTGCAGAATCTGTGTTTCGTAAAGTCGGGCTGTCCCGCACCGAATCCGCTGAACTGGTCGAGACGATCATTGACGAAATTTGCAACGCGATCACCCGCGGCGAAGTCGTCAAGCTTTCTTCCTTCGCGACGTTTCAAATCCGGGAAAAGAACGAGCGTATCGGCCGCAACCCCAAGACGGGCGAGGAAGTTCCGATCTCCCCACGTCGCGTCATGACCTTCAAGGCCTCGAATGTGCTGAAGCAGCGCATTCTGAAGGCCCATACGGCCCGCAAGGCCAAGCAGAAGGGCCAGAAGGCCGGAGCATAATCCTTCTCTAGAGTTATAAGCGACACGCATTTTTGTCGTATCGTAAGCCTTTTTCCCATTCTTCTTGTGAACATGCTTGAATTTCAACGTGCAAGCCGTTGAAATCCGGTCGACTCACATCATAATCAATTTTAGTGATTTGTATCTCGCCGCAATGGCGTCTGCGCGGGTTCAGAACGGATGTCGCGCGATGTTTGACCGGCGTGTGAAAAGCGTTCTCGTTCAGTGTCCGGCCGGATGCATGGCGCTCCGGTTCGGATGGGAGTGGAAATTTGGATAAAAGCCCCGACGCGTTTCGGACGATCAGTGAAGTGGCGGATGAGTTGAACCTGCCGCAGCATGTGCTGCGTTTCTGGGAAACACGCTTTCCGCAGATCAAGCCGATGAAACGGGGCGGGGGCCGCCGTTATTACCGCCCTGACGATATCGATCTCCTGAAGGGTATCCGTCACCTTCTTTATGACCATGGCTACACCATTAAGGGCGTACAGAAGCTGCTGAAAGCCAATGGTAACCGCTTCGTGGCGGCCATCGCCTCCGGTGATCTCGCAACCATGGAAGCCATCATGGCGGCGAGCGGTGAAAAGGAAGTCGCCGAACCGCGTGTCGTCGATACCGATGGGGACGAGGTCGTCGGCCGTCCGAAGGCCAAGCCAAGCGGCCGTTTTTTTGGCTTCGGCGGTGGCGGCGATGCGGAAATATCGGTCGGCAAGTCGAGTATCGGCAAGGACGATCAGGCGCTTTTGCAGGAAGCCCTGTTCGACCTCCTCGAATGCAAGCGCCTTCTCGATCAGGTCCGCTGACGGTTTATCCACAGCTCATTTGCGTGCTTTCCATTCGGGAAATCGAGAAAACAAGGGGTTAGGGCGTTTCCCCTTTTCTGTGAAAAGCGAAAACGCCCAGCAACGCCAACCTTTCGGAAACTCCTTTGGCCGATAATGCGGCTCCGTTGAAAGGAGTCCGATCGTGAGCAACCGAAAATCGACAGCACGACGCCGTACGGCGAAGAAATCGAGCGGCGGTAGCGTTTGGCCCTGGGTGCTGATGCTGGGCGTCGTCGCCGGCGGCATTCAGGCTTACGAACATCGCGACAGTCTTTTGCCGCAGCGGCATGTTGCAAAGGCGACATCTTCGACCACGAGTTCTTCGAAAGTTGCCACGGTGGCCAAGCGCGATTCCGTCACGCGGGAGAAAGTGGCGTCCATTCGCCCCGCATCGCCGGCTCTGCCCGGCAACGGCCCGGTGCCACCGCGCTCGATCGCCATGCCGTCCGCCTCGCAGCCGAGCCAGGTCGCCGCTATCTTGCCGGAAACCCGTCCTTCGGTCGAAAAAATTTCGCTCGGTGAAAAAAGCGGTACTTTTGCTTTCTGCGGTCGTTCCGGCCTCAACAATTGCGTGGCCGACGGCAACACCTTCTGGATGAAGGGCGTGAAAATGCAGCTTGCCGGCATAGAAGTGCCGCAGATCGACCGGGCGCGCTGCATGGAAGAGCGCCAGCGTGGTTTCATTGCGAAGGTCAGGCTTCGTGACATGTTGAATGCCGGAGCCTTCGATGTGGCGTCCGGCGGTGCTGCGGGCGGGCAAGCCACGGAACGCAAACGGCTTTCGCGTTCGGGCGTATCCTTCGCCGATCAACTCGTGCGCGAAGGGCTCGCGCATCCGGCATCGGCAAAAAATCAGTCCTGGTGTGGGTAGAGCATTCTCGCTTTTTGTCGAATCGCGAAAACGCTCTCGCTCTTGGTTCGCCGCCTTCCCGGACGGAAAACCGGGTTCCACTTTTCCTGGAAATGCTCGGAGGCCCCGTTGACCGAAACGGTTCGGCCTGTGTAGATGAGGCTCAGTCATCTTCGGGACCGGACCCCAGCGCCGGGCGCCGGCAGCATGACGATTTTTTGTAACGCCCCGGCCGGAACGGTTCGTGGCGCGGCAATGCGGACGTGGCGAAATCGGTAGACGCAGCAGACTTAAAATCTGCCGACCATTGGTCTTGCGGGTTCAAGTCCCGCCGTCCGCACCATATCCTCCTGATTAAAATTTTCTTTTCGTTTTCCTGCGATTTCGGAGCATTTAAAGGGGATTCCCGGCTTTTGGGTGTAAATCGCGCGAACGCCCGCGCGCGCCTAAAAAATGAGCTTGATTACGAGGGCGGCATTTTTCTCCGGGAATCATCAAAAAGAACCTCTTGACCTTGCCACGATGGGAAGCCCTATCTTTTTTCAACACAAGAAAAGAGGGGTCATACGCATGTCACAAATGGAGCTCCGGGCGAGTCATCAGATTGCGATCGATGGCATGACATGCGCCTCCTGTGTCGGCCGCGTGGAAAAGGCGATTGCCAAGGTGCCGGGCGTTTTGAAAGCTTCGGTCAATCTGGCAACGGAACGTGCCGACATTTCCTTTTCCGGGTCGCCGGATGTGCCGGCCGTTATCGAGGCGGTGCGGCAGGCCGGTTACGGCGTCGAAGAAAAAACCATCGAACTCGATATTGAGGGCATGACTTGCGCCTCCTGCGTCGGACGTGTCGAAAAGGCGTTGAAGGCCGTTTCCGGTGTTTCCGGTGCAAGCGTCAATCTGGCGACGGAACGCGCCACCGTCCGCGTTGCCGGCAACGCCGTGTCTGCGGCCAACCTTTCGGATGCCATCAAACGGGCGGGCTATAAGGCGAGTGAGGTTGTCGCCGACAAAGCCACGGATGGAGAGCAGGACAAGCGCGAGGCGGAACTGCGGAGCCTCAAAATCAGCCTTGCCGTCGCCGCTGCACTGACGTTGCCGGTCTTCGTACTGGAAATGGGCTCGCATCTGGTGCCCGCCATCCATGATTTCGTGATGGAAACGGTTGGCATGCGGGAAAGCTGGTATCTGCAATTCGTGCTGACCACGCTGGTTCTGTTCGGTCCCGGCCTGCGCTTCTTCAAAAAAGGCATCCCCGCGCTTCTGCGGTTTGCGCCGGACATGAATTCGCTCGTCGTACTTGGCACCGCCGCCGCCTGGGGGTTTTCGGTCGTCGCAACTTTCATGCCCAAAATCCTGCCGAGTGGCACGGCCAATGTCTATTATGAGGCAGCAGCGGTCATCGTCTCACTCATCCTCCTTGGTCGTTTCCTTGAAGCGCGCGCCAAAGGCCGCACCAGCGAGGCAATAAAGCGGCTCGTCGGCCTGCAGGCCAAGTCGGCCCGCGTGCTGCGCGATGGCGAAACCATCGATGTACCCTTACAGGATGTGCGAACGGGTGATGTGATCGTCGTTCGCCCCGGTGAGAAAGTGCCGGTCGATGGTCTGGTTCTGAGTGGCTCCTCTTATGTCGATGAATCGATGATCACGGGTGAGCCGGTCCCGGTTACCAAAGCCGAGGGTTCCGAGGTGGTCGGCGGCACAGTGAACCGCAATGGCTCCTTCACCTTCCGCGCCACCAAGGTCGGCGCAGATACGCTGATAGCCCAGATCATCCGCATGGTGGAGGAGGCGCAGGCCGACAAGCTGCCCATTCAGGCGCTGGTAGACAAGGTGACAAACTGGTTCGTGCCGGCGGTAATGCTGGCAGCGCTCGCCACCTTCATCGTATGGTTCATGTTCGGGCCAGATCCGGCCTTGACCTTCGCGCTCGTCAATGCGGTTGCGGTGCTCATCATCGCCTGTCCCTGTGCTATGGGCCTTGCCACGCCGACCTCGATCATGGTCGGCACCGGCCGCGCCGCGGAAATGGGCGTGTTGTTCCGCCGTGGCGATGCGCTTCAGACGCTGCGCGACGCCGACGTGATCGCTGTTGACAAGACAGGCACGCTGACGCTCGGCAAACCGAAGCTGGTGCATTTTACCACGACAGAGGGCTTCGATGCGGATGAGGTGTTGCGCCTCGTCGCATCGCTGGAGAACCATTCCGAACATCCGATTGCCGAAGCGATCGTCGAGGCTGCGAAACATGGCGGCGTGACGCTTGCCGATGCGGAGGGCTTCGAGGCGACCCCCGGTTTTGGTGTTGCAGCCATGGTCGACGGTCGCAGGGTGGAAGCAGGTGCGGACCGGTTCATGACCAAGCTCGGTTACGATGTCGCGATGTTCGCAGAAGATGCCGAGCGGCTGGGCAGGGAAGGGCAGTCGCCGCTTTATGCCGCCGTCGATGGCAGGCTGGCCGCGATCGTCGCCGTTGCCGATCCGATCAAGCAGACGACCCCGGAGGCGATTGCGGCGCTGCATGCGCTCGGCCTTAAAGTGACGATGATCACGGGTGACAACCGCCGCACCGCTGAAGCCATCGCCCGTCGGCTCGGCATTGACGAGGTGGTGGCGGAAGTCCTGCCCGACGGCAAGGTCGAGGCGGTCAAGAGGCTCGCCGCCGACGGTCGACGTGTCGCCTTCGTCGGCGACGGCATCAACGATGCACCGGCGCTGGCCGCCGCCGATGTCGGGCTTGCCATCGGCACGGGCACGGATGTCGCGATTGAAAGCGCCGACGTGGTGCTGATGTCCGGCGATCTGCGCGGCGTCGCCAACGCCATCGCACTCTCCAAGGCCACGATCCGCAATATCGGCCAGAATCTGTTCTGGGCCTTCGCGTACAATGCCGCTCTCGTTCCCGTCGCGGCCGGAATATTGTATCCTGTCAACGGCGTTCTGCTGTCGCCAGTCCTTGCTGCCGGAGCCATGGCGCTTTCCAGCGTCTTCGTATTGACGAACGCGCTACGCCTGAAGAGCTTCCGTGCGCCCCTGGTGGACAGACCTGCGGGCCTTAAGCTCGCAGCGGCGGAATAGGAGGAGCAGACATGGCGCTTCAACACACCGTTTTCCTGCCGCAGATCGAACGCAGCATCTCTGTGGCGCCGGGCGAGACTGTCCTCCAGGCCGCCTTGGCGGCAGGGATCGCTTATCCGCATGGCTGTCGTATGGGCCGCTGTGGCGCCTGCAAATCCAGGCTGATCTCCGGCGATGTCGATCTTCTCAAGCACACGCCCTTTTCTCTGACAGAGGAAGAGAAGGCAGATGGTCTGACGCTTGCATGCCGAGCCGTACCATTAGGCGACGTGGTGATCGGCTGGCTCAATGGAGCTGAGCCGCTCTCCGACAATCGCGCGGATGTATTTTCTACCTCGGAAAGATAGGAGCAGGATCGATGAATATTGGCACAGCCGCCACCGCCTCCGGTGTTTCTGCGAAGATGATCAGGCATTACGAGACAATCGGCCTGATCAAATCGGCAAACCGCACGGAATCCGGCTATCGGGTCTACACTGCCAACGACTTGGAAACGCTGCGCTTTATCCGGCGCGGACGCGATCTCGGTTTTTCCATCGAAAAAATCAGGCAACTCATGACCCTCTGGCGCGACCCCGGTGGCGCCTCCTGTGATGTCAAACGCATCGTCATGGAACATGTCGTCGACCTGGAAGCGAAGATGGATACGCTGCGGGAGATGGCGGACACGCTCCGAAACCTCGCGACCTATTGCCCGGACAATGGTGAGCCGGAATGCCCGATCATTCATGACCTTGCTCATGCGGAAGATCTTGATTTTTCAGCGGTTGCCGTCGTGCCCAAACGCACCGGCATGCTGAAGGGCACAGCAGGCCCGGTGATGGATTTACAGCGCCCAGTGAAATAAGCCCCCGGTTCCTTTTGGGGGAGCGGGCAATGAATGCAGTGCGAATTGCCAATCACGATGAAGGAGACCAAGCCATGTGGATACAGGTAATACAGCGCTTCTTTATTCTGTGCTTGATGCTGGCGATCGTGTCCGTCATCGCGTTTCTTTTGCCCTATATGGCGGGCGGCGATCCGGCTCGCACCATCTTGTTTTCACGCATGCGCGATACCGCGCTCGATCCGCATGCGGTGGAGGCGCTGCGGGTCAGTCTCGGGCTCGACCGGCCGCTTTATGTGCAATATTTCGCATGGCTGTCGAATGCGTTGCGCGGCGACCTCGGTTTTTCTTTCACCAGCAGCCAGCCCGTCGCTGCCGAGCTTATGCGCTCGCTCTGGGTGTCGGTAACGCTGGCGCTGACGGCGCTTGCATTCGCGGTCGCCGTCGCCCTGCCGCTCGGTACGCTGGCGGCCATGCGTCCCGGCGGACGGCTCGATAATTTTGCGACGCTGATGATCCAGACCTTCGTCGCAACGCCCGAATACTGGTTTGCGCCCATGTCGGCTCTGGTCTTTGCGCTTTATCTCGGCTGGTTGCCTTCGGCCGGATGGGATAGCTGGCGCTCGCTGGTGCTTCCCGCGCTGACGCTCACGCTCAGGCCGCTCGCCTATTTCACCCAGGTGACGCGCGCCGCCATGGCCGAGGTACTGCGCGCGCCTTATATCACGGCGGCCCGCAGCCGCGGTCTCGGCATGCATAGCACGGTGCTGCGGCATGGCGTCCGCAACGGTTCGCTGCCGGTCGTCACCTTCTTCGCATTGTGGCTCGCGGGCCTTTTGGGTGGATCGGTGGTCGTGGAAGTCATCTTCGCCATCCCCGGCATGGGCCGGCTTCTCTACGACGCCGTGGTCAATCGCGATATCCCGATGCTGCAGGGCGGTTTCATCTGCATCGTGGCGCTCTCCATCCTCATCAATACCTTGGCCGACAGCTTTTATGTCCTGATCAATCCAGCAATGCGAGGTCACCATGACCATTAGTCACTTCCCGAGCGCGCCTGCCGCCGCCATGCCGATGACTGCGCCCAAGCGCCCCTCGAACCTCGCCCGGTTTACGGATTTCATCCGCTGCCGTCACTGGACCTTCTATGCGGGTGCGGCGATCTTTCTGGTCATCATCCTGCTGCTGGTCATCGCGCCGTGGATTTCGCCCTATGATCCGGCAAAGCAGAACCTGCGTCTGCGGTTGAACGCGCCGAGCGCCCTCTACTGGCTGGGAACGGACCACCTGGGCCGCGATGTGCTCAGCCGGCTGCTGGTCGGCGGCCGCTTCACGGTCACCATTGCCGCCGTCACCGTCATTCTCTCTGTCGTGATCGGGACCTTCATCGGCATCATCAGCGGCCGCAGCCGCGGCATCCTCGACGAGGTGCTGATGCGCATCGTGGACCTGCTCATCGCCATACCGGACGTGGTAATCGCGATTTTCCTCGTGGCCATTTTCGGTCCGGGATATGGCACGCTGATCGCGTCGCTGACGATCGTCGGGTGGACACCTTTTGCACGGCTGGCGCGGGGACTGACGCTCTCGATCAATTCGCGCGAATATATTCGCGCCGCCGAGGTGCTCGGCTGCACACGGCGCTTCATTATCTTCCGGCATATTATTCCCAACACGATCTGGCCGATTGCGGCGGTGGCGTTCCTGCGCTTCGGCCACAAGCTGATCACGGTTGGCGGGTTGTCGTTTCTGGGCCTTGGCGTACAGCCGCCGGCCGCCGACTGGGCGCTGATGTTGGCCGATGCGCAGGCTTACGCGGAACGGATGCCCGTTCTCGTCATCGCACCGGGTCTGGCGATCTTCTTGGCGGCGCTCAGCGTAACGTGGATCGGCCATGGCCTGAATCTGGAAACAAAGAAAACCAACGGTCATTGACGCCTGCGGGCGGGCAATGACGGATTTGACGATTGCCAAACATCGACGACGCAACGGAGCAGGAAGGAGAGTAATATCGTCTGAAGCCGCATGAAAATACGCAATGCCTCCGATTCAATAAAAATAAGGGGAACTCTTATGAATATCGAAGGACAAACGCTTGCAAATACGGCCATGTCCCCTGAATGCGCACCGCTTCTGGAGATAGAGGACCTGCACGTTTCAGTGCCAGCGCAAAATGGCCGCAAGTTTGTTATTTCGGGCCTGACGCTTTCCGTCAACGCCGGCGAAGTCGTCGCTCTCGTCGGCGAATCCGGATCGGGAAAGAGCATGACGGCGCTGTCGCTGATGCGACTTTTGCCGCAGGGCGCGGAAATCAATTCCGGCCGCATTTCCTTTGCCGGCCGCGACATTCTCGCTCTTTCATCTTCCGAACTCGATGCACTGCGCGGGGCCGATATCAGCATGCTGTTCCAGCAGCCGCAGGCCATGCTCGACCCGACCAGTCGGGTGAGGACGCAGGTAGCGGAGCCGCTCTGGATCCACCGTAAAATGAGCCGGCACGCCGCGCTTAACCGGGTCGTCGGCCTTCTTTCGGATGTCGGCATTCCCGATCCGTCGGCGCGGGCGCAATGCTTTGCGCATGAGCTTTCCGGCGGCATGGCGCAACGTGTCATGATTGCCGCTGCACTGTCAGGCAATCCGCAGCTTCTGATCGCCGACGAACCGACGACGGCGCTTGATGTCACCGTTCAGGCACAGATACTCCGCCTGCTCGATGACGAGCGCCGCAAGCGCCGGCTTGCCACGTTGCTCATCACCCACGATCTCTCGGTCGTTGCCGCCTTCGCAGACCGGATCGCGGTCATGTATGCCGGCCGCATCGTCGAGGAAGGGCCGACCCAGGCGATCCTCAAGGCGCCGCAGCACCCCTATACCAAGGCGCTCATCAGCTGTTCGCTGCTGACCACCGACGGCGAGGGACAGTTGCTGACGATCCCCGGTTCCGGCGCACAGGCCCACGACATGTCCTGCGGTTGCCGGTTTCATCCGCGTTGCGCGCTCGCAAAGTCTGAAGGCATGGGAAGCCGCTGCATGGCAATGGAGCCTGCATTGAATGCCTTGCCTGAAGGGCGCAAGGCGCGGTGCTGGGCAGTCGGCGACGACCAGGCCGGTCACGACCATGCCGACCATGCGGTTTGTTGAAGGAGGCGATGATGTTATCCAAAGCCATGACACAGATGCCGCCATCGGCGGAAAACAGCGGCCGGCCCTATGTGGTCGCGAAGAATCTCTGCAAATATTATCCCATATCGGGCCTTGGTCACCGTGTGGTGAAATCCGTCGACGATGTTTCCCTGACGATCGGCGAGGGGGAGGTATTGGGCCTTGTCGGCGAATCCGGTTGCGGCAAAAGCACTGTTGCCGGACTGATCACGCGCCTGACGCACGCGACGCGGGGTGAGGTCAGCATCGGAGATCACGACATATTGCACATGCAGGGCGAGGCGCTCCGGCGCGTGCGCCGGGTTGTGCAACTGGTGTTTCAGGACCCTTATTCCGCACTCGATCCGCGTATGCGCATTGGCCAGAGCATGCAAGCGCCGCTTGCCCAGCACGGCATCGGCACCCGCGAGGAGCGCACGGCGCGTGTTTTCCGAATGCTGGAGGAAGTCGGTCTCGACGGTTCCTTTTACGATCGGTATCCGAGCCAGTGTTCCGGCGGCCAGTTGCAGCGCGTCGTCATCGGCCGTGCGCTTCTTCTCAATCCGAGTTTCCTTGTCTGTGATGAACCGACATCGGCACTCGACGCCTCGATGCGCACGCAGATCCTGAACCTCCTGATGGACATGAAGCGCCGCCACGGCCTGACGGTTCTGATGATTTCTCATGACCTGCGCGTGGTGCGTTATCTCTGTGATCGCATTGCCGTGATGTATCTCGGACGCATCGTTGAAATCGCCGACCGCGAAGAGCTTTTCCGCGCGCCCAAGCATCCCTACACGAAAGCTCTCATCGCCTCGTCGATGCTGGACGAGACGGGGTTATATGCACCGGAAATGCTTCTGGACGGTGATCTGCCGAGCCCTCTCAACCCTCCTGGTGGCTGCAAGTTTCACACCCGCTGTAAATATGCGACCGCAATCTGCGGTGAGGTGGAGCCGGCTCTGGAAGGCGTTTCCGGAGAGCACTTTGCGCGCTGCCATCGCTGGCGGGAACTGGGTTGAGAAACGGTGCACTGAATGTTTTTCAGGGAATGTGAAAAACAGTCGAATAGTGCGTACTTGAAGTAACAACGGAATAAAATTCCGAATAAAAAACATAAAATGAATGTAAAGAAGGCGGATGTATTGTCGCGTCCGTCAACGTGATTCTTTGTAATTAATGATAGATAATATTAAAGGCTTAGGGAAATTAGATTGTGAGCGTCGCCATCAAAGATAAGGGGAATTATGCAATGATAAAGCACGCACTTTTAACCACCTGCGCCATTGCCGGGGCTTTCGGGGCTAATGCCGCAAATGCCGGCACTGTGACCTATGATGACAACTACGCCATAAAAGCCGCATGGCAGATGGCGTCGGATGATTCCACAATGGGCATGCGTGTCGGGTGCTATGAAGGCCTTGTCAGAATTGGCTTCGACATGAGGCAGGAGGCATCTCTTGCGGAGTCCTGGAAGCAGATCGAGCCTAAAGTGTGGGAGTTCAAGCTGCGCAAGGGCGTCAAATTCCAGAACGGCGAAGACTTTAACGCCGCAGCAGTCGTCAACGCGCTCACCAATCTCCTGAAAGCATCCGTTCCTGCCCGTGCCTTTTCGCCGAAACAGATCGCCAGTGTGGAGGCCGTTGGCGATGATATTGTGAAGGTGACGACGATCGAACCGTCGGTGCTGTTGCCTGCACAGTTGGCAAGCCCCGCCACTGCCATTCTTGCGCCATCGGCCTATAAGGACGGCAAGATCAATCCTATCGGCACCTGCACCGGGCCGTTCGCGATCACGGAAGTCGATCCCAATCAATATATGGTCATGAAGGCCAATCACGGATATTGGGGCGGCATGCCGAAACTTGACGGGGGTCGCGTTAACTTCGTTCCCGACGCAGACACGCGCGCCACCCAGATAAGGACGGGCGAAGTGCAGATTTCGCGCCTGGTCCCGCCGTGGTCGATCAAATCCATCGAGGCAACCAAGGGAGTTAAGGTCGCCACCATTTCGGTACCGCGCATCACAGAATTGCTGCTGAATAATTCCAGGCCACCGTTCAACGATAAAAAGGTTCGTGAGGCCGTGCGTGCGGCAATCGATGCCGCCGGCATCGCCAGCAGTATTTACGAAGAGAAGGTCAAAAGCGCGAGCATGCCGTTTGCCCCGGGGCAGCCATGGGCGGTGGAAGAACCCGCATCGGCCTATGACGTGGCAAAGGCAAAATCTCTCCTCCAGGAGGCCGGCATCGCCCCGGGCAGTCTGAAAGTCACCATACTTGCTTACACGATGAAGACCGAGCTGAAGGATGTGGCCGCTATTATTCAGGCGCAGTTGCAGGAGATCGGGATCACAGCCGGTGTCCGTGTCGCAGAATATAGTGCGATTGAGCCTGATCTTCTTGCCGGCAACTTCGACATGGTGCTGCTGTCGCGCGGTTATGCCACGGATGTGATTGAGCCGGCTGGATATCTCAACGCCGACTATTCCTGCACCGGCACATACAACATCTCGCATTATTGCAATGCAGATACGGACAAGTTGATCAAGGCTGCTTATGCCGAAGTGGAGCCCACCAAGCGTTACGCGATTTATGGTGAGATAGCGAAGAAGATTTATGATGATGCCGTCTCGGTCTTTCTCGTCCATGAAACCGTGTTCGATGCCTATTCCGAAAAACTCGAAAACTTCCGGCCGCATCCGATCAACTATTTCGTGCTGACGAAGGATATGGCGATCAAGTAGATCGGCATTGCGAAGGGAGCCCGGCTCTGAGGAGCCGGGTTGCGCAAAGAAATCGCATGGCTTCAAAGACCCGCTCAACGCTCAACGCTCAACGCTTCCCTCGCTCGCAGGGGGATAGGCCCGCCCGCGACGCGGTTTTCGCCACGATCGATGTGGGCGACGTCGGCAATTGGTTTTGCGCAACGTACTGCCGTCTTGTCCGATAAAAAGGGGATATCTGCCGAGGAGCGATGGAGAGATATTGGACCTCATCCATTCCTTACGCTGAAATCGAGCGTGAACCGAGTGGCAAGGCAGACCGACGGCAGCATGGAAAAGCTGCCGCCAGCATTTTTTCGTTCAGGCGCGCGCTTCGGGCGTATAGCCAGCAGCGGTGATGATTTCGGCAATACGTGCCGCATCGGAGACGCCGCCAACCACGACCGTGCGGCTTGCCGGATCGGCATGCACGGCAGCGCCGGGAACGGTCTTTTCGATCGCGCCCTTGATCACTCCGGCGCAGTGACCGCAGGTCATGTCCTCAACGTGAAAAGAAAGGTCTGCATCAACCGGCGCCGTCGTGGTTTCGGCGTGATGCTGGTGAGCGGTGCACATAGGCGGTTCTCCATGGTTTGGAATTCTAACGGGAGGAGCCTGGACTATTCCAACGTGGGAAGGTCAAGCGCTTTATTCGCCGGCGCTCAACAAGTGTGCCACGATATCAGCTGCGCCAGAAAATTGGCATCAGCAGCACCAGGACCGTCAGTATTTCCAGACGCCCTAGCAGCATCATCATCGACAGGACGTAAAGCGCCGGATCGCTAATGGTGGCGAAATTACCAGAGGGGCCGATGACGGGGCCGATACCCGGTCCGACATTGCCGAGCGCCGTTGCCACCGAAGATATGGAAGTGAGAAAATCATAACCCATCAGACTCATGGCGAGGCTGCCGGCGATCCAAAGCGCGACATAACAGCTGACGAACAGGAAAATCGTCCGGATCGTATCGGGATCGACCACCTGCTGCCCATAACGAACCGAATAAACGGCGTTCGGATAGATCAGCTTCTTCAGGCCCGCCCGCGCCACGTTGAACATGATGAGAAAACGATAGGCCTTGATGCCGCCCGCCGTGGACCCGGAGCAACCGCCCATGAAGGTGGCAAAAAAGGCGACAACGACGACGAAAGGCCCCCAGAGCGTATAGTCGTCGCTGGCAAAGCCGCCGGTGGAAAGGATCGAGGTCATGTTGAAGAAGGAATGGCTGAGCGCGTCGTTCAGCGGCACGCCGTTCCTGAGATGATGATAGACGCCGACGGCGATGGAAATCGCGCAGAGATATCCCAGGAAGACGACGATCTGGGGGTCGCGCAGCGTTTCCAGCCGGCGGCGCACGGCCAACAGGATCATCACCGAGAAGGGCAGACTGCCGAAGATCAGGAAGACGGTGGCGATCCACAGCAGTGCCGTATTGTTGAAATAGGCGAAAGAGGCGTCATGGGTGGAGAAACCACCGGTCGCGACCGTCGACATGGCATGGTTCAGCGCATCGAAGTGCGACATGCCGGCAAAATCGTAAGCGATCGTACAGGCAAGCGTCATGATGATGTAAATGGCCACGAAAGCCCGGGTGAAGCTTGCGAGCCGCGCGAAAGGCCGGTCATTGCCGGTATCGGAGGATTCCATGCGAAAGAACGTCATGCCGCCGACGCGCAGCAGCGGCAGGATGAAGAGGCCGAGCGCCACGATACCGATACCGCCAAGCCAGCACAGCAGCGAGCGCCAGAGGAGGATGCCCTGCGGGGCGTGGTCAAGCCCGGAAACAACGGTGGATCCCGTTGTCGTAATGGCGGAAACGGATTCGAAAATCGCTTGGCCAAGTGTCAGGCCGAGTTCGGACAGGTAAAGCGGAACCGCGCCGACAATTGAAAAGACCAGCCAGAGCAAGTTGACGAGCAAAAAGCCGAAACGTTTGTTGAAGGCGGCAATCGGCCCGCGCGTCGCCAGCGCGCAGGCAAGCGCAAAGCCCCCGCACATGAAACCCGACAGCGCAAACACCATCCAGTCGTCATTGCCGTAATAGAGATCGGTGAGCGCCGGCAGAAACATGGCTGTCGCCATGTAAAGCCCGAAAATGGAGGCCACATATATGACCGAGCGCAGAAGGTTGCTGTTCAAGAAATGAAACCTGGAGTTTGTTGCCGCGCTGAAATGAGTCTTTGTCTCGGACGCCTTCCTATGGCATAGCGGGTGCCATTATGAATTTCAATGGATTGACTATCGTGGACAAGCAGCTTGTGGAAGCAGCGCGGCGGGAAGTGCGGGAAATATTCCCCGAAACACCGCTGCAGTTGAATGAACATCTCAGCCGTCGGTATGGCGCGTCGATTTGGCTGAAGCGTGAGGATCTGTCCCCGGTTCGTTCCTACAAGATTAGAGGCGCATTCAACTTTCTGCGCAAAGCGGTGGCCAAGGCCGGCAAGGGCAAGGTTTTCGTCTGTGCTTCGGCCGGCAACCATGCGCAGGGCTTCGCCTTCGCCTGCCGTCATTTCGGTGTTCACGGCGTCGTTTTCATGCCGGTGACCACACCGCAGCAGAAGATCGAAAAAACCCGCATCTTCGGCGGCGAATTTATCTCGATCCGTCTGGTGGGCGATATATTCGACCAGTGTTATGCCGCCGCACGCCAGCACGTGCAGGATAATGACGGCTACATGGTGCCGCCCTTCGACCATGAGGACATCATCGAGGGACAGGCGACGGTCGCCGCCGAGATCATGGATCAGCTTCCGGAAGGCACGAAGCCTGACATCGTCGTCATGCCCGTTGGTGGTGGCGGGCTTTCGGCTGGCCTCACCGGTTTTCTGGCCGGTACGGTGAAAAAGGAGAACTTCGTGTTCTGTGAGCCTGAGGGCGCGCCGAGCCTGAAGAAGAGCCTCGAACGCGGCGAACCGGTGACGCTGAACAAGGTGGACAATTTCGTCGACGGCGCTGCCGTCGCCCGCATTGGCGACCTGAATTTCAAGGCGCTGAAGGATTTTCCGGCCGATCAGGTCCAGCTCATCCCCGAAAACGCCATCTGCGTGACGATCATCGAGATGTTGAACCTCGAAGGCGTAGTGCTGGAGCCCGCTGGTGCCCTTTCGATTGCCGCGCTGGAAAAGCTTGGCCGCGAAAGGCTGGAAGGCAAGACGGTGATTGCGGTGGTTTCCGGGGGCAATTTCGATTTCGAGCGCCTTCCGGACGTGAAGGAACGCGCCATGCGTTACACAGGCGTGAAAAAGTATTTCATCCTGCGCCTGCCGCAGCGTCCTGGTGCGCTGCGCGATTTCCTCAATCTGCTCGGCCCGGACGATGATATTGCCCGTTTCGAATATCTGAAGAAATCGGCCCGCAACTTCGGCTCGATCCTGATCGGCATCGAAACCAATGCGCAGGAAAACTTCGCCGGGTTGCTGGAGCGCTTTGAAGCGGCGGGTCTCGGTTATGAAGACATCACCGAAAACGACATTCTGTCGAACCTGATCATCTGATCCGGCAAGGCACAGGGAAGGGCGGTGTAGCGCCGCCTTTCCACGTATGATTGATTGAGGGAGTGAAAGCCATGGCATCGTTTTTTTCCAAAATCCTCTCGGCCTTCGGCTCCGGCCAGCCGTCCGCCGACGCGCCGCAGAAGGTGGCGCAGGCCGAGCCGCATGCGCATGGCGACTATCTGATTTATGCGACGCCGATCAAGGAAGGCGGCCAGTTCCGCCTGGCGGGCCGTATCGAGAAAAAGGCCGGCGACGAAGTGCTGGTGCATGAATTTGTGCGCGCCGACGTCTTCACGAGCATGGACGATGCCGTGGAGTTCACGATCCGCAAGGCGAAGCTCATCATTGAGCAGAACGGCGCGTCGCTTTTTCCAGGAAAATGATGACGTTTTCTTATTCTCTAAATTAAGATTCCGTTGGTTGCTTGGGCCTATCGTCTGTGAAGGGCATGGAGTCGCGCCGATAGACCGGCGTGATGTGGATCGATAGGGCGTGTGCCGATGCAATGGGCAAATCTGGCCCTCTTCCTGACGGAGGCCATCGTCTATTTTTCGGTAATGACGGCATTCCTTCATTACCGGCATATTCTCGGCATCGGTGTTTTTCTCACCGCGCTGGGCGTCATGCACTTCCTGGAAACCTATCTGGCGGCCGTTTTTTATGTGCAGCTGCCCTTTGGCGTGGCGTCGCCCGGCTCCTCGATCCTTTTTGCCGGCAAGCTGATGATGATCCTCATGCTCTATATGCGCGAGGACGCGGCGGTTGTTCGGCAACCGATCTACGGCCTGTTTCTCGGCAATATATTGACCGTCATCATGGCGCAGATCATCCGTTTTCATCAGACGGTGGCGATTGTTCCCGGGCAGTCGGTCAGCGCCGCATTTCTGGATGAGATGGGCGTGCTGATGGTTTGGGGAACCAGCCTGCTTTACATCGACGCCATCGCCATCATCCTGTTTTACGAAAAGCTGGGTCGTTATCTGCAACGCCATATCGTGCTGCGCTTCGCGATTTGCGGCGTCGTTATCCTGAGCCTCGATCAGGCAGGTTTTTATGGAGCGTTGCGATTGTTGTTCAACGCACCTCTCGATGTCTTTTACGATGGCTGGAAAGCGAAGATGTCGGCCGTTGCCGTTTATTCGTTGCTCTTCGCGATCTATCTTGGGCTGACATCCGCCAAGGGCCGTTTCCTCACACGCCGCAACATAGCGGATGTCTTCAACGATCTGACTTTCCGCGAACGTTACGAAGAACTGCTGTCGCGCTCCGGGCGCGACATGTTGACGGGTGTTTCGGACCGTGCCCGCATGGAACTCGACGCGCCTTCCATCGTGCTTGACTGCGCCGAAAAGAGGCGGGCGATCAGTGTGCTTATCGTCGATATCGATCATTTCAAGACCGTCAACGACACCTTCGGTCATCTACAGGGCGATGAAATTCTGCGCGAATTCGCAGCCGTGCTGAAGCGGTCGGTCCAGCCACATGGTCATCTCTACCGTTTCGGCGGCGAGGAATTTGTGGCCCTGCTTCCGGCGATGTCGCATGAGGCCGCGCTCGCCTTCTCGGAAGGTCTGCGCGCCGCCGTGCTGGCGGGTCTGCGCCGGCCCGATGGAACGCCGTTGACCGTCAGTATCGGTGTTGCAACTGGTCTTGAGGACGGGCGGGTATTTATGGAACTTCTGTCGGAAGCCGACTCGCGGCTCTATGCGGCAAAAAATAACGGCCGTGATCAGGTCCACGGCCGTTACGGAATGTGGGTCGGCTGATACATTACCGCATCAGCCTCCATTAAATTGTTTCAGGCGGCCTGCGCCAGCTCTTCAACCTTGGCTTCGGCGGCAGCTACGGCCTTTTCGACTGCTTCCGGACCGAATGCCAGGCCTTCGACGTAGATGACTTCCACATCCGTCATGCCCATGAAACCGAGGACGGTCTTCAGGTAAGGAACGGCGTGGTTCATCGATACGGCCGGGCCTTCGGAGTAAACGCCGGCAGCGGCCAGAACGATGTAGACCTTCTTGCCGGTGGCAAGGCCGACCGGGCCGGTTTCGGTGTATTTGAAGGTCTGGCCGGCGCGCGCGACATTGTCGATCCAGGACTTCAGACCGGAATAAATGTTGAAATTGATGAGGCCGGTGCCGATGACGACGGTGTCGGCGGCCAGAAGCTCGGTTACCAGCTTGTCGGAATAATCGGCGGCAACCGCTTCTTCAGCGGTGCGTTGGTCGGGCGCCTTGCGGATGGCGGCGGTCTTGACGGTGTCGAGATGCGGGATCGGGTCAGCAGCGAGATCGCGGTGGACAAGGGTGTTGGAAGCCGACTTTGCCTTCAGCTTGCTGGCGAGTTCACCGGCGAACTTGTTGGAAACCGATTCGTCGCCACGCGGGCTGGAGGTGATGAGAAGAATGTTGGACATGGTCTTTCCTTGCATAAGCGATGAATTGACGGGCGCCTTGGGAGGGCGGGAGAGCACAATGCCCTTCCTTTGCCCCTATATGGAAAATTGTTGCCATCAAGAAAACTGTGATAATGTGGAAGCAATCTATCGATGAAATGGATGGTACATGGACGCGAACCCGACACTCGATCAATTGCAGGTGTTTCTGACGGTGGCCGAGACCGGCAGTTTTTCCGCCGCGTCACGGGCGCTCAATCGTGCGCAGTCGGTGATCAGCTACACCATCGCCAATCTTGAGGCGCAGCTTGAAGTGACACTGTTCGAGCGCAGCGGCGTGCGCCAGCCGAAGCTGACGGATGAAGGTCGCGCCATGCTGGAGGATGCAAGGCGTATTGTCGCCGGCCTGCAGGAGATGCGCGCGCGCGCCAAGGGGCTGAAGCAGGGGCTTGAGGCGGAACTCTCGGTCGCCATCAGCACCATGGTGCCGGCTGAGGCTGTCGTGGCCGTGCTGCGGGATTTTCGCCAGCAGTTCCCCACCGTCACCCTCAGCCTCAATGTCGGCGAGCTGGGCATGGTCATGGAGATGGTGCTTTCCCGCAAGGCCGGCATAGGCATCGGCGGGGCGGTATTGCGCCAGGACGATGAACTCGTGATGGAAAAGGTCGGCCATTCCTTCATGTTGCCGGTGGTTGCGTCAGACCACCCGCTGGCGCAGATCGAGCGGCCTCTGGTTCTCGCTGACGTGCGCGAGGAAGTTCAGCTTGTCGTCACCGATGCATCGGGCCTCACCAAGGGGCGGGATTTCAACGTGCTGTCCTACAAGACATGGCGGGTCAGCGACATCGCCACGAAATACCAGCTCATTAAGGGCGGTCTGGGCTGGGGCGGCCTGCCCGCATCGATCGTGCGGAACGACCTGGCCAATGGCGGCCTCAAAGCGCTTGAACTCGAGGCCTATGAGCAGGGCGAATATCCGCTCTTTGCGCTGCGGCGTGTCGATTCACCCGCCGGCCCCGCCGGCCAATGGCTCACCGAAGCATTTCAGCAGCGCCTGTCGGCCTGTCCGAAGCATAAGGATTTCAACGGGATGCTTGCTGCCCAAAAGCAGAGGACCATTGCTGTCGCCGCTGAGTGACATTGGTTGAAGTTGCGACAATTACCTTTAGGCTGAGAAGGTGCCGCTATGCCAACAAGGCCAATTGACGTGGGTGGATCGCCTGCCTATACCTAAATTACGGTCAGCAGTTCACCGAGGCATCGCCGTCCCGTAAGGGAAGCTAAACCTGCATTTTTAAAGTTTGACAGCACTTATCCTGTGCCATGTCGGAAGACGGCGATCAGCGACACCTTTTCGGAATGGCACATGAGGGTAAGTCATGCCACGTTCGATCCTTTCCATTGATATCGCTGACCTGTCGACTTTCGCCAAATCCGTCCGTGAACAGATCGGCAGGCTGGACCGAAAGCCAAGCCATGTGGAGATGCTCAATCTGCTGAGCCGCGCTGCCGGGTTCCGAAATTTCCAGCATCTGCGCGCGTCAAGAAACCCATCCGCTGAAAGTGGGCAATCCCGACCTGAGATGCTTTCGGCCGCCAATGAGGGCAGGGTGCTGAAGACAGTTCGTGTCTTCGACGCTGCCGGCCGGATGATGCAATGGCCGGCCCGCCGCTCGCATCAGGAACTGTGCCTCTGGTATCTGTGGGCGAAAATTCCCGCCGGGCAGAGCTTTTCAGAGCGCGAATTCAGCAGCTTTCTGGATAGCCTGCACCTGTTCGGGGATGCAGCCATGCTGAGGCGCGACATGGTCGGCCTGAGGCTCATCCGCCGCAACCGCGATGGTAGCGATTATCGGCGTGTAGAGCAGAAGCCGCCATTGGAACTGCCGCTTCTGCTGCGAACGCTCGATGGGCGCGATTGAGGGGATAGCCCTCGGTATTGCCGATAGTTTCCATCAAACTCGGCGTCATCCTCGGGCTTGTCCCGAGGATCTGCTACGGATTGATTTTGTTGACGTGGTTAGATCCTTGGGACAAGCCCAAGGATGACGGCAGAGCTTCACCCTGCCGCCAACAGCCGAAAGGCCGCAGCCCTCAAAGAACCAGACGGAACTTCGCGAAACCTTCCGCGCCATCCCCGGCATCCTCGATTTTTGCGCCCTTGATATCGGTTGCATAGTGGCGGCCCTTGGGGCCGGTCTCGAAGATCGCCGTGGCATCGGCCACCGGTGCGAAAGACCAGTTGGCGTCTGCGGACGGATTGATGGTGCCTTGATCGATGATGTAGCGCACGATCACGTCGCGGTTGGTGTCGGGGGCCACGAAAATCACCTTGTCACCGGCGATATCGGGGAATTTGCCACCGCCGCTCGCACGGTAATTATTGGTGGCCACCACGAATTTCTGCTCGGGATCGATGGGCTTGCCTTCAAATTGCAGGTTGACGATGCGGTTGCTCTCCGGGTTGACCGCCTTGCCGTCCTTGTCGAATTTCGCCGGTTTGGAAATATCGATCTGGTAGGTAACACCGTCGATGACATCGAAATTATAGGACGGGAAGTCGGCGTTGAGCAGCGGCGCGTCCTTTGCGCCGGCCTCGACCGTATTGAACATGCCGGCCGACATTTCCAGCCAGTTCTTCACCTGCGCGCCGTTGATCAGCACCGCCTGCACCGTGTTGGGATAGAGATAGAGATCGGCGACGTTCTTGATGGCGATGTCACCGGCGGGGACATCGGTATAATAATCCGCGCCGCCGCGACCGCCGGACTTGAAGGGGGCTGCTGCCGAAAGCACGGGCAGATCCTTGTATTGCCCTTCCTTCAGCATGTCCTTGATATACCAGGTCTGGGCATTGGAGACGATCTGCACGGAAGGGTCGTCGGCTACCAGCGCGAAATAGGAATAGAGCGGTGCGGAGGTCTTGCCGACGGGACGGCGCACATAGGCGAGGGCCGCCTCGTGATCGGCCTTGGCGGCGGCGAGAACCTCTGGCTTGTCGGTGTAGTCGGCAACGACCTTGCGGCTGTCGTCACGATGATAGATCGGCCGGGCTTCGGAGGTGAAGTCGACGATCTTCCAGCTCTTGCCGTCCTTTTCGAGCAGCAGGTCGATCAGGCCCATATGCGAACCCCAGAAACCAGCCATCACGGCCGGTTTGCCCATCAGCGTGCCCTTCACCGCATCCGCACCCTCGATACCGTCCCAGGTCTTCGGACCGGGGAAAACAAGATGCTGGTGGCCGGTGAAGATGGCGTCGATGCCTTCCACGCCCGCCAGATAGAGCGAGGCGTTTTCCATGCGGTCGCTCTGGCCCTTGCCATCGATGCCGGAATGGGAAAGGGCGATGATGATATCGGCGCCTTCTTCCTTCATCACGGGCACCCAGGCTTTTGCCGCCTCGACGATGTCGCGCGTCTGGGCCTTGCCCTCGAGGTTCTTGGAATCCCACATCATGATCTGCGGCGGCACAAAGCCGATGATGCCGACCTTGACCGGGCTCGTCACGCCGCCGCCGTCGCGTATCTGCTTTTCCAGGATAACATAGGGCTTGAAGAACAGCTCGTCGTTTTTCGGATCGGAAGCAAGCTGGCCCTTGGTGAGATTGGCGCAGACATAAGGGAAACCGGCGCCCGCCAGCGTGTTCGACATATAGTCGAGACCGTAATTGAATTCGTGGTTGCCGAGCGTGCCGCAATCATACCCCAGCACGTTCATGGCGTTGATCACGGGGTGCTTGTCGCCGGCTTTCATGCCGCGCTCATAGGCGATATAGTCGCCGAGCGGATTGCCCTGCAGGAAGTCGCCATTATCCACCAGCATCGAATTGCCGGCCTCGGCGCGGATCTTGTCGATGATCGAGGCGGTGCGCGAAAGCCCCATCGTGTCGTTCGGCTTATCGGCGTAATAATCATAGGGAAAGACGTGAACATGGATATCGGTCGTTTCCATGATGCGCAGATGCGCCTGGTTGGTCGCCGCACGCGCAGCAAAAGGGTGCAGCATCACCAGCGCCGAGGAGGCTGCGATGCCGCCCAGCACCGAACGCCGGGTAATGGGGTGGAGAGCGAGAAGCGACGACATGGGAACTCCTTCGGATGAAGCTTGCTCTGTCTTGAAAAATGACAGGGTAGAAGCAATCGCAGAGGAGTCCATCACCAAAATGACAGGGCCGTGACAGATGGGCCGGTTTTCAACCGTTTGATAAATTTTTTATCACGGCAGTGCGGCGCAGGTGTCGCCGCACTGGAGAATGCGCATTCTTCGCTCTGCGCATTGCCGTGCTCTGGATCAGCGCGCGAGGGTTGGTCTCACTTCTTCGTGGAAGAAGCGAAAATAGGAGGATAGCTGCGCCAGCGTATTGGTGGAAAGCTTGAGCTGCAGGCCAAGGCGGTTCATGTGCTGCCACTGCACGACGCCCTCGATGAAGCCCAGATCTTCACTCTGCACCTTGACCCGGCTGCCCTTGGCAGCCGCGAAAGGCCCGTCCAGTTCGAGCGCCATTCCGGTGGCGGAAAGATCGACAACACGCCCTCTGGTCGACTGGCTGAAATAATGCACGGTCGCAAAAATCCTGGTTTTGCTGCGGGGCGCGGTCCGGGTCGCCATATTGAGGTTGTTTGTCATTTTGCTGCTCAAATGAATTGTTTCCGATACCTGCATCATGGCGCGGAAAACTTGAGAGCCGTTTAGTTCTTCTCTTAAAATTGCATGTAATTACCGATTATGCTGTGTCGATACGGCACTGATAGCAATTGTTGCGGGCGGAGCGCACGTGGACATAAGCGACATCCGAACGTTCCAGAAGTTGCTGCGCGCGTGACACGATTTCGTTTGTCGCCGTCACCGCGCCGGTGCCGTAGACGATGCGGTCATCGGCCCCATAACCGCGCACGATGTAATCCGGGCTGTCCAGCATCGGCGGAATGGTCTGCGTCTGCGGGTAGCGCTCACAGGCGTCGGCATGCAGAAACACCGGCCCCGTTTCCGCATAGGGCTGCAGCGAGGGAAAGGGCCGGTAGGCGAGGATCAGCATCGCGTCGCCTTCACCGATCTGGCGAAGGCAGTGGCGGCATGGCATACCTCCAGGAGAAACGGCGTTCTCCGGTGCATTGCCATAAGCGTCGGCGGCTCCTGCCCGGTAAGCTTCGGCTTCCTTAGCCGGCATTGCGGTGAAAACGAGATCGGTCATGTCGGGAACCTCCTATGTTGGGATCGGCGTTGCTTCTTTGCAGCTATGGTCCCGAAACGGATCGCTATCCACCCGATTCTTGACGGGCGATGCAACCGGCCCATTGCGTGACTCGTTAGCTTCGGGAATCAGTGACGCTCCTCGTTCCCGGAAGGTCTGATTTTATGTTCCGTCGTTTTCTGGCCGTCGTTCCACTGGCTTTCGTTTCGTTGACGGTTCCCGCTCAGGCCCAGATGGCGTCTGGCCTCGATGGCCTGTCCGACGAACAGCTTCAGCAGGCGGTCAATTTCGTCATCGGCAATGCGATTTTCTCGCTTTATCACGAGGGCGCGCGCATGCTGATCTCGGATTTCGGAACGGCGCAGACGGCAAGTTCCCAGGCCCCGGCGGATCAACTCGCAGGAACGCTTATCCTCCAGGCCAACGAGGAGTGGCTCGACACCGCGCTCGTCAATGCCACGGACAGCTGGTATCTGGCGCGTGAGGCGCAGACCCTGCCTGAGCATGAAGCCCCGGTCTTCTCCGTGCTGGTGCCAGACAGGAACCGTGATCGCAAAATGGCCTGCCTGATGGTTGGCCGCGACAAGGACGGTTATGGCGATCTGGCCGCCATGATGGGGCTCAACAATGCCGAATTCGACAAATGCGCCGCCGCCTATCCGGGCGTTGCGTCGGCGTGGGAGAATTTTCTCGCGCCCCACCGCAGCCAGGCGCCTTCCAGATTCTCCATCAGCTACATGCCGCCGCGCGACCCGGAACTTGAACCATACGCCATCATGATCAAGGAATCCAAAGTTCTCGATCTCATCAGCCGCAGTTTTAGCAGCTATGGCCTGAAAGGGGACGTCAAGCTGACGGCCAAATCCTGCGGCCGTCCCGACGTCTTTTGGTCGGCGGAAAAGCGCGAGATCACCTATTGTTATGAACTCGGCAAGTTCCAGGCGGAACTGATTGCCGATCATCTGCAGAACACCGTCACGGAAGACAAAGGTGCTGTAGGCGGGAAAATACCGACGGCAGCCGTTAATCTGGAACGGGAAATCTGAAGGCAGATTGCCGGCCGCTGGCGATCTGGCTTCCTGATATGGGAGGAAAGTGCCGTGCTGCTGAGCCGTAAAAAGTATCCCCACCAACATTGCGCAGCGGTTCCTGCGCTGACATTTCCCTCACCCCCTCATTCCTGTTGCTTGTCACGGCAATCTAGCTGACGGCGTCTGCGCGGCGAGAGAGTCTTTTTCAGCCCAAGGACTTGGGCTGGCTGGACTCCTGTGACGAGCACAGGGATGAGGGAGCGGGGAACAGACACTCCTTATCGGAGAATGGCACGCGTTGCTCTCAATGGCGCTACTCAATTGCGCAGCGATATCTCCAAAAGCTCGGTATCGGCAAGCGGCTCCACCCAGGCCTCATAGGTGCCGACGGGCGAAAAACCCATCATCTGGTAAAGCTGCAATGCGCGCGGATGGTCGAGCGTATTGGTCGTCACCGTCACCCGTTGCGGATTGTCCTGCCAGGCGGCGTAAAGCGCCTGCAACAGAAACCATTTGCCAACGCCCGCACCGATCGCCTCTTCGAGCAGCCCGAAATAGGAAAGCTCGGTCACCTCGTCGCTCGCCCTGTTCAGTTCGAAGAAACCGGCGGGCGCACCGTTCATATAAAGAACCGTAACGCTGTTTTTCGGATCGCGCAGGATGGCGGAAAGCTCGGCGTCGCTCATACGCATGCGCTTTTGCCAGTGCCAGCGTTTCCCCACCCGCCAGTAGAGATAGCGGTAGAAGTGCAGGGGGATATTGTTGACCCGCATCAGCGCCGTCTGGATGTTCACGGGGATCGGCAGGCTGACCTTCGGCGGCGCCGTCATTTCGAGCTGCGTCACATGCGCCTTCAGCGGCCCGTGCGACAATGTGGGGATTGCATCCGCCGGACCGGTAACCACCGGCGTATCCTGCAATCCGCCCCATTCCGACCATGAGCCGTCATAAAGCGAATTATCCTTATGGCCGAGCGATTCCAGGGCTAGGGTGATGACAGCGGCGGTGACGCCCGAGCCGCAACTGGTGACGACGGGCTTCGAAAGATCGATACCGGCATCGGTCACCATCTTGCGGATAGCGGTGAGGTCCTTGAAGTGGCCGTTTTCGGAAAAGGCCGTTGCGGGCAGGCTGCGCGCGCCGGGCATGTGGCCGGAGCGCATGCCGGCACGCGGCTCGGCCTCGTCGCCGGTAAAGCGTCCGGCGCCGCGAGCGTCGGCAATCTGTTTTTCACCGCTGTCGACAATGCCGCGCATGGCGCCCAGCGTCGTCACGCGCTTTTCGTTGAAGTCAGGCGTAAAGGTCGCCGGCTCGATTTCCGGCGTGCCGGTTTCGAGCGGCCGCCCTTCGCGTTTCCAGCCGTCGAGGCCGCCATCCAGCACATAGGCTTTGCGCACGCCCATCACCCGCAGCATCCACCACACACGCGGCGCGGAAAAGAAGCCGGGACCGTCATAAACCACGATCGTATCGGTGTCGCTGAGCCCGAGTGAACCGGCCTGTTCCGCAAAGAATTCCGGCGAGGGCAGGGAGTGTGGCAGGCCGGTGGTATGATCGGCGATCTTGTCCTGATCGAAAAAGACCGCACCGGGCAGATGGCCGGCTGCGAATTCTTCCGCACCGTTGCGTTTGTGCGCCGGCAGATACCATGAGGCATCAACGAGACGAAACCCGGTCGTGCCGAGTTGTTTTTCCACCCAGTCCGCCGAAACGACGAAACGGCTCTTATCCGTGCTCACGATGTTTCTCCTGATTTCAGGCAGCAGCTTCAGGCGCGCCGAAACGAATGCGGAACCGCCTGTTCTCCTTGCCCTTCTTTTCTATCTTGGCAATGTGAATATCGCCCACTTCCTGCGTTTCGGAAACATGGGTGCCGCCGCAGGGCTGGCTGTCGATACTGGAATTTTCGCCGATGCAGACGAGGCTGACCCGGCCAAGACCCATTGGCGGGCGCACATTCTTGGATTTGACGATGCCCGGATTGGCGGCAAGCTCCTCGTCGGTGATCCATTGCAGGAAGACGGGGTGGTTGGCTTTCACCAGCTCCATCAGCTTTGCGGTCACCTCGTCCTTGTCGATGGTTTCCGACATGTCGAAATCGACACGCGATTCATCCTCGCCGACCGCCGCACCGGTGATCGGCCATTGGCAGACGACGGAGAGCAGGTGGCAGGCGGTGTGCATGCGCATCAGCTTGTAACGACGCGGCCAGTCCACATGCAGCGTCAGTTT
Source organism: Agrobacterium sp. ST15.13.013 (assembly GCF_027956525.1). Classification (NCBI taxonomy): domain Bacteria; kingdom Pseudomonadati; phylum Pseudomonadota; class Alphaproteobacteria; order Hyphomicrobiales; family Rhizobiaceae; genus Agrobacterium; species Agrobacterium sp. ST15.13.013. The sequence goes on along the minus strand of NZ_JAQKGP010000016.1, from coordinate 42,056 downwards.
TTCGCCGACCTTGGGTGAAGGTTGGCCTTCGAGCGGCACATGGACGATCACGCTCTTGTCGGCACCGTTTCTGGTGATGCCGAGTTCGATGCGCGACCCATCGGCCCGCTCGAGAAAGCCGCTATCGCCCGGCTGACCGCCGGAGGTGGCGTAAAAGCAGGTCTGGTCTAGCTCTATGCCGCCATCCTCATGCACCGCCGTGACGATCGCTTCTGCGGTGGAAAGATAAAAATCGTCACGGAACAGGGCATTCACAGGCATTTCGGCATTTCCTTAAACGGTTTCGTAGGGAACCGGAATCTCGCTCCTGGTCGCCAGCCACTGCGGCACGGGAAGCCCCTTTGAGCGCAGGAAATCCGGATTGAAGAGCTTCGACTGATAACGATTGCCGTAGTCGCAAAGTATCGTCACGATTGTATGCCCCGGACCGAGCTCGCGGGCAAGGCGGATTGCACCGGCAATGTTGATGCCCGAAGAACCGCCGAGGCAAAGGCCTTCTTTCGTGACCAGATCAAAGAGAATGGGCAAGGCTTCCGCGTCTGCAATTCGATAGGAAAAGTCCGGGGCGAAACCTTCCAGATTGGCGGTGATGCGGCCCTGGCCGATCCCTTCCGTGATGGAAGAACCTTCGGATTTCAGGACGCCGTGCTTGTAGAATTCGTAGAGGGCGGCACCTTCAGGATCGGCAAGACCGATCTTGATGTCGGGATTGAAATCGCGCAGGCCATCGGCCACGCCCGCAAGCGTCCCGCCGGAACCGACTGCGCAGATGAAGCCATCCACCTTGCCGTCTGTCTGGTCCCAGATTTCCGGGGCCGTCGTCTCAATATGCGCCTGGCGGTTGGCGATATTATCGAACTGGTTGGCCCAGATCGCGCCGTTCTCATCCGTTGCGGCAAGCTGTTTTGCCAGCCGGCCTGAAACCTTCACGTAATTGTTCGGGTTGGAATAGGGTGCTGCCGGAACCTCGACCAGCTTGGCGCCGAGAAGTTTCAGCGCATCTTTCTTTTCCTGGCTCTGCGTCTCGGGAATGACGATGACGGTCTTGTAGCCAAGCGCATTGGCGACCAGCGACAGGCCGATGCCGGTATTGCCGGCCGTCCCTTCCACGATGGTGCCGCCTGGGCGCAACTGTCCGCGCCGTTCGGCGTCGCGGATGATGTAGAGCGCGGCGCGATCCTTCACCGACTGGCCGGGATTGAGGAATTCCGCCTTGCCGAGGATTTCACACCCCGTTGCTTCAGAGGCAGCTTTCAGGCGGATGAGCGGCGTGTTGCCGATAGCACTGAGCGCAGAGGGATGAATGGTCATGATCGAGCCTTCTTGTCTGAGCGGAAATTAGGTGCCGTTATGTCCCGTTACAACCGCTTCAAGACAAGAAATTATCTTCCCGGCTTTGGCTTAGCCACGCAAAATTTTGCCGATACCCAGTTTTATGTGGCCTTCTTCACTGCGGCGTAGGCGGCGAGCGCTCTTTCGCGCGCCTTTGCGTGGTCGACGATCGGCAGCGGATAGATCTTGCCGAGTTCGATGCCCGCCTTTTTCAGCACATCCTTCGGCGCTTCGAACGGCTTGTGGATGTATTTCCGCTCGAGCTTTTCAAGCTCAGGCACGAAGCGGCGTACATAATCCCCGTCGGCGTCGAATTTCTCTCCCTGCAATATGGGGTTGAAGATGCGGAAGAACGGCGAGGCATCCGCCCCCGAGCCCGCCACCCATTGCCAGTTGGCGGCATTGGACGCCGGGTCGGCATCGACAAGCGTATCGCGAAACCATTTCTCACCCTTCCGCCAATCGATCAGCAGATGTTTGATGAGGAAGGACGCCACGATCATGCGCACCCGGTTGTGCATGATGCCGTGTTGCCACAATTGCCGCATGCCGGCATCGACGATCGGATATCCCGTCATCCCACGTGTCCAGGCTTGGAAGGATTTCTCATCATCCCGCCAGGGAAAGGCGTCGAAACTGTCGTTCCAGTTCTTTTCGTCCAGTTCCGGGAAATGGAACAGCAGGTGGTAGCAGAATTCCCGCCACACGATTTCCTTGCGGAAACGGCTGATATCATTGGAGGCAATATGCCGCGAAAGCCCTTTCGTGGCGTGCCAGACGGCCGCCGGCGATATTTCGCCCGTGGCAAGATGCGGTGAAAGCAGCGACGTCGCGGGTTTTGCTGGAAAATCCCGGCCTTCTTCATAACCTTTCAGGGCACCATCGATGAAATCATCGAGTTTTTCCTGCGCACCGTTTTCACCGGGGGTCCAGATGTCACTGAAATCCTTTGCCCAGTCCGGCGTGGTGGGCAGCAGCTTCCAGTCGGCGAGTTTTTCGGACTTCGGCCAGACCTTGGGCGCCTTCAGGCTCTTTGGCGCATCCGCTGGCGCGTGTGGCTCTTCGCCGCCCTCCAGCGCCCGCCAGAAGGGCGTATAGACCCGGTAAGGCCCGCCGGATTTCGTCTGCAGCCGTGATGGCTCGTGCAGGAGATGCCCGGAAAAGCTGCGGACGGTCAGCCCGTCGTCGCGTAGCTTCTGTTTGAGCGCCTTGTCCGTGGCCATGCCGGCCGGATCATATCGGCGGTTCCAGAATATCGCGTCGGCGCCGGTTTCGGATATTAGCGCGCGCAACGTCTTTTCGGCCTCGCCGCTAAAAAGCAGAAGACGGCTGCCGGTTTTTTCCAGTGCGGCGGAAAGCGAGGCGAGCGAATGATGAAGCCACCATTCCTGTGCGCCGCCCAGCGGGCCACATGATTCTTCCCTGATATAGACGGGGATGACCGCCCCCCCGTGCTCCACGGCGGCAAGCAAGGCGAGATTGTCCGAAAGGCGCAAGTCCTTGCGGAACCAGACGATTGCGGGGGAGACTGTTGTTGACATGAAGGGTCCCGGTTCACTTCCGCTTGAACGAGTGTTGAACCGCTTTGTTCCGCAAATCGGCTACAATGAAAAGATGGGGGCGCACGGTTTCTGGGGGGTTATTTTTTCGCCCTTGAAACCGCTGATAAAGGGAACCAACTGGAGGAGCCGGCGTTTGTCGCGGGTTAATAGAGCATGGAAGTGCAATCAATGTTGCTGAATGACGTTAAGTGGGAAAAGCCCGTTACCATCTCCCTTGAAAACGGCGCTCCCCGGATTTTCAACGGCGTTTACGACGCTTTCGATTTTCTCCAGCATGAATGGCCCAAACGGGGCGACAAGGTACATGAACAGGCGCTGCGCCTGTGCCGCGCCTCGCTGATGGGCGACGTAGCGGGAGAAATCGCCCGCACGGCCTTCGTCGCCGCCAGTCGGCAGGCGCAGTGCCTGGTGGAAGAGCCGGACAAAATCGCATCCTGAACGGATTTTCGGAACTGACGTGTAAAAGGCCACCCGCCAAAAACGGGTGGCCTTGTGTGTTGAGAGGGTGGGAACGGGGTTGTTTCGAATGTGGGATATGGCATCGTGCATACGAAAAAGCGAATGAGTGACGGCGATGAGCAACCACCACGGTTATATTGTTTTTCCCACGGCCCTCGGCCATTGCGGCCTGGCATGGGCGGGGCATGGTATCGCGCGTCTGCAATTGCCCAGCCCTGATGCCGGCGAGACAGAAAAGCTTCTCCTGAAGCGCCTGCCGTCTGCCTCTCTCGCTGTTCCGGAAACACGCACGCGTGAGGTGGTTGCAATGATCACCCGTTATTTTGGCGGCGAGGAAATCGATTTTACCACAGTCGAACTCGATCTCGCCGGGCAGGATCGTTTTTTCCTCGATGTTTACGCCGTCGCGCGGCAGATCGGCTGGGGCAACACGACGACCTATGGCGGCATCGTAAAGACGCTTGGTCTTGGTATGGAAAAGGCCCGCGATGTCGGTCAGGCCATGGCGAAAAATCCGGTGCCGCTGATCATTCCCTGTCACCGGGTGCTTGCCGCCGGCGGCAGGCTTGGCGGCTTCTCTGCGCCGGGTGGAACCACCACCAAATTGCGTATGCTGGATCTCGAAAATGCCGGCCGCAGCCGGGCCGATGAGGCGCAGGGCAGCCTGTTTTGAAGCAATGACAGATGAGCGCGCATGAATAGGCGTCTGATTTCTGCCCATTTCTCGTCAAATTGTCGCTAAATTGTCACAATACACGGGCGCCCTCTAACATAAGGGCGAAACGTTTGAAAGTATCCGCGTTAATTCTATCGGTTGCCTTGTCTTTTACAGTCGTTGCATCGGCCTCCGCCGGCATGCTGAACCAGGCAGAAAAATACACCGGGCTGCATGAGTCCAAAAATAACAAGAGCCTCAAGAACATTCTTGGCGCAAATCCACGTAGTACCCCTTGGTGCGGCCTTTTCCTGCATGCCGTCGCCAGCAAGGTCGGGCGGAAATCTCCAAAATCCTATGGGTTTGCGAAGTCCTGGAGATCCTTCGGCTATGCCGTGCCTGTCAGTCAGGCCAAGCCGGGCGATGTCGTTGTCATTCGCAACGGCCGTGGTTACCATGCCGGAATATTGAAAAGCATGAGCGGCAAGACGGCCAAGATCCTCGGCGGTAACCAGTCCGGCCGGGTGCAGGTGTCGAACTTCAATCGCAAGGCCATCGTTTCGGTCCGCCGATAAATCTCCTTGCATTTTTTGATAAAGGCGGGCTTTGACCCGCCTTTTCCTTTTTCAGGTCTAAGGCTGCTCTCTTGTGCCTGGTGCCGCGTCTCGCTGATCGTCGTCTTCCAGGTCGGTCGCCACGATAAAGGCGTCCTCATGCTGCCGCGCCGCCTGCCTGCGCGCGCGAAGGCTGATCGATTCATCCGGATAGATTTCACTGTCTTTAGACTTCAGATCGCTGTCGTTTTCAAAATCCGCCACGTCCTTTTGTCGAATATCGAGAGGTTCGGGACTTTTATGCCTGGCGCCGGTCATCGGAATTCTCCTGTTGTTGTCGTGGAGCAAACGATCGGCCGCCGGGGCGGTTCCTTCGATGATCGCGAAATCCGCATCTACGGCTTTCGAAGGCGGAACAAATTCTAGCTTTCTCGGGTTTTCCATGGGCAGAATAAAGCCGGTGCCACGAAAAGAGGGAGGCCGTTATGGACCATGATCGCGAAGCCGAAATCCGGGAAAGAGCCCGCGCAATATGGGAGAAAGAGGGAAGACCGGAGGGTCATCACGAACGGCACTGGATGGAAGCGGAGCAGGAAGTCTCCAACAATGCCGGCAAGGCGAAATCTGCCAGCAAAAGCGGCGCAAAAAAATCCCCCGCCGCTAAAACGCCGGCAAAGAAAACGAAGTCACCGGCTGTAAAGTCGCTTCAGAAAGAGCAGACGGCATCTCAGATGGACAAGGACGATGATTTGACCGAAAGCCTTGAAGAAAGTTTCCCTGCGAGCGATCCGCCAGCGCTTACCACGACAACCCGGGCAACCAAACGCGCACCGAAAAAAGCCTGAAGCCTTCAGGTATAAAAGCGCGATGCGTCTATCCGGCCGGGCGGAAAGCCATTTTACGCTCTACATTATATGTTTTGAGAGAAAATGGCTCCCCGGGCCGGATTCGAACCGGCGACCTGTCGATTAACAGTCGAATGCTCTACCGCTGAGCTACCAGGGAACGTCCACCGCTTGGCGCGGTGTGAGCGGGGTAATACAAATGCTTTTCCGATTTGCCAAGCGGTTTTTTCAAAAAAAACGCATTCCTCTTGTTTTATCTCGTCAGAGTCCCGATTTTCCGGGCTTATCGCCGATGAAAAAAATATCCACAGGCCAGATGTTAAAGGGCAGGATGGAATGAAATTCGGAATCGACCACAGAACACAGCGCCTCCATATCGGGAAATGGAGCCTTGCCATGCCGCGTTCCCGCGTTGGCAGGATTGCGACGGGCTCGGCGCTGGTGGTGGGCGGAACGCTGGGTTTCCTGCCCGTTCTCGGATTCTGGATGATACCGCTTGGGCTCATTGTGCTTTCGCACGATCTCCCTGCGGTTCGCCGCCGGCGGCGACGGATGGCGGTGTGGTGGGCGTCGCGACAGAACCGCCGCGACACTCGCAATAACGGTCGGCACTAGGTCTTATGCGCCGATGGAGCTGCTGATGCCTTGGCCGGCCCACAACGCCGCATAGGCGAGCGCGGCGAAATAAATCGATGTCAGTCCCAGGAAAAGATAGCCGCCAAGCACGGTGACGCCATCCCGCTGAATCATCCCGGCCGAAAAAAGCAGGATCGCAACGCCTGGAAGGGTGTTGGAGAAAGGAATGAAGCCAAGCGGCATCATCAGCAATACGCCCGCCGTCATCAGAGCAAGTCCGTTGATCCGGTTGGCGATGATGCCCGTCGTCAGCGCGGGAATGCGCGGGCGGATGAAAGCATCGAGCTTGGAGACAATGGCGATACCTTTTTGAAGTGCCGGGACGAGCTTTGCCGTCTCCATCTTCCGGTCAAGGATTTTCGCCGGCAGCCATGGCAGGCGGTTGAGGGTAATTGCCAGGCTGACAAGGATGATCGCCGCGCCAAAGACGGTGCTGACGCCGGGAATGGAAACCGGAATGAGAAAGGGCAGGGAAGCGATAGCGCAGATGAGCAACAGGCCCTGTTCGCCGATCGCTTCCATCAACTCGCGCAACGTAATCGTCTGGCCCTGCAGTTTTCCTATCAGCTTCTCAAGCGTCGTGCTGAGCTTTTCAGACGTATCAGTGAATGCGAATTCGTTCGTCATGCGTCGTCCCGGAAGTTGATTTAACTCCGGGATTGATACCATTCATCCTGCCCGATGCCTATCGCTGATAGAAACGAGCCTCTTCACATTTGGTCGTGCGGTTTCGCCCTGTTTAGTGCGAAACCCAGCTGCTGTATGCGCCTGCAAGAAGAACGACCAGCAGAATGACAAGTATGACCGGATTAATCGATGTAACGAAGTTTACATAGTCCATGATAACTTCCTCCTCTTTCCTCCACCTCTTATTCTACAGCAAGAAGGCGAGTTAATCTACCGAAGGGTGAAATTTTGCATTGCAGAAACCGATCTTTGGAATAGGCGGGAAATGCGCGTCTTTATGATTTTTTGCGATGCAAAAATAAATCTTCCAACATTTGCCATTCTCTTGCGTTGTCTCTAATCATCATTCAGGGTTCGGTTCTCCGCCCTCCGGCAGCTGTCGGTAAACCGCATCAATAACTGCCGATAAGCCTTGGCTCCTGCCTGCCTTCACTCCGCAACACTCTTCCCGGAGAAACCACATGCTGAAAAACATCTATGCCTGGACGATGGCGCTCGCCGCGCGTAAAACCGCCGTGTGGTGGCTGGCAATCGTGGCTTTCGTGGAAAGCTCCGTCTTCGTCGTGCCTGCGGATGTGCTTTTCCTACCCATGGTGCTGGCAAAGCCGAAAAAGGCGATGTTTTATGCGCTCGTGGCAACTGTCGCCTCGGTTCTCGGCGGTATCGCCGGCTGGTTCCTCGGTCATTATGCCTTTGAGAGCATCGCCCGGCCCATTCTCGAATTTTACGGCAAGCTCGACAGCTTCGAGCATCTGAAGAACTCGGTGGACTACGAAACCATCGTTCTCCTGCTGGTGACATCAGGGCTCGCGCATCTGCCGCCGATCAAGGTCGTGACGATCCTTTCCGGCGCGGCCAATATCAGCCTTGGCCTGTTCATTCTTTCTGCCGTCGTCACGCGTGGCGCGCGCTTTTTCATCCTTGCCGGATTGCTGCAGAAATACGGGGAATCGGTACGTCATTTTATTGAGAAACGCCTTGGCGCCATCACTGCGGCGGCCGCCGCCGCACTCATCGCGGTCTATGCAGTTTACGTTTTCGTGCGTTGATCAAGCGCAATTTTTCTACTCTTACAATACTGTCGCAGAACTTTCAGCTTACTGTCAGAATCCACCTGTATCGGTTCTCTCGTCGAATAAGGGAACCGTTTTATTATGCGAAGATTCTGGAAGTGCTCGCTTTGGGGCATGGGTTTTGTTGTGCTCGCGGCAGGCTGTTATCTCTACGCCATTCAGCTCATGGGCAATTTTCACGAGGTTGTCGCGGGGCAGCTCTACCGCTCCAATCAGCCGAGCAATGAGCAGCTCGTCCGCTATACCAAAGATCACGGTATCAGGACGGTCATCAATCTGCGCGGCGCGAACGAATCCAAGGCCTGGTATCGCGATGAGGTCGAAACCGCCCGCGATCTGGGACTTAATCATATCGATTTCGGCATGTCGGCAAGTCAGGAGCTCGATATGAACAGGGTCAACGAACTGGTCGCCATCATGCGCGATGCGCCGAAGCCCATTCTCATTCATTGCAAGGCCGGTGCGGACAGGACAGGCCTCGCCACCGCGCTCTATCTCAGCCGCGTGGCAAAGCTTGACGAGGAACAGGCGGAAAGCCAGCTTTCCTTCCGCTTCGGCCATATCGGCATTCCCTATCTCTCGCAAACCTACGCCATGGACCGGACCTGGGAAAACGCGGAAAAGATGCCCATCGTCGACGATTTTGCGATCGCCTCTAACGAATATTGAATGTGTTAATGGCAGGCGACGCAGGCAAGGATGCCGGGCCGCCTGTTTCCGGTCTCCGGTAAAGCAGCCTATGACTCATCCCTTCGCCTCGGCAGCATCGGGACAAAATGGCGGGGGCGCGACGCCTTAGGTCCAATCGTCCCCCAGAGCACGTCCGGTTTAAGCGGAATCTGTGGACGTGCTCTCCCTTTTTGTTTTCACGCATTTCCGGACGTAAAACCGCTTCGCACTTTTACGGGAAATGCTCGAGCTCGCCGCATGTATCGTCGCGTCCAAAAGAGGCTGGCGAAGACGATTCTAATCGCGTCCGATATCCGGCGTCCATCCGCGCGTATATCCCTTTCCCATAATGGCGACCGCCAGGGAAAGCTGTTCCTGTAGATGCTCGATTTCGCCGAGAAGGGCTTCGACAGCCGCTTTCGCATTGCCGTCGTGACACTGGATGACATAGCCCGCTATGTCGTCAGGCCGTATGGGGGTGATTTTTCCAGCGTTGGACATATCGGATGACCTCTCTTTTGTTCACTAAATGTTCTAATTTTAGCGAGGAGTCAACAACGGAGAGTCGACAAGGCAGTGGGGATTGCCCTTCGGTGGTCGGCGGCTTTACAGTGAAGACCGTATTTTCAAAAACTATGCGGAGAATGTTCTCCCTCACCACAATGGTCGCAGTACGGGATTTTGCCCCGGACCCCCAACGGTCCGGCGTCGAGCATTCGAACGTCAGTGGATGGACGGATCCTCGCCATCCAGAAAGCTGCGAATCCCGTCCTTCTCACACGTTGCCAGGAATTCTTCCCAGGCATCTTTATCGGTCGCGAAGGGTTCGTCCCAGGTGGTAACATCGTCATGCTCGCTGATGACTTCGAGCGTCCAATCCTGCTGGGTGCCGGCGGGCCGGTAGATATCAACCAAAACCGTGACGCCGTCGTCTTCAAACTCGCCCGAGAATTCCGAGTGTTCTATTTTCGTTTTTTTGGCCATCTCGGCGCACCTCATTCTCAGGCCTGGACAAATGTATAGCCGAATCCGGTCTTTTAAATTCGCGCATGGCGCGGGTTACCAGATGGCTGAAACAAATATAGCCAGCTCTGGGGGAACTGGCTATCTATCTGATTTTAATGGTCGGAGCGGCGGGATTCGAACCCACGACCCCTTGACCCCCAGTCAAGTGCGCTACCGGGCTGCGCTACGCTCCGAACCTGAAAGCCGTTTATATATAAGCCTGTTAGGGCGCAAGCGGAAAATGGTCTTTTCATAAAAAAAGGAGCAAAGGATGTGGATGGTAGAAGGGCTGAAGCAGTCCGGACGGGCGGTCGTCAAACGCATGACACATCCTCTTTCCATCATTGCCGGAACAAGCCGCCCGCTTCGGCGTTCAATCGCAGCGGAATTGAAACTCAGGGAGACGAACTATGTCTGAACTTGTCGTTGTTGGTTTTGACGGAACGGAAGTGGCCGACAGGGTGCTTCTGAAGCTTGCTGGCCTGAAAAAGGAATATCTGGTCGATCTGGAAGATGCCGTGGTTGTCGTTCGCGATGAAGACGGCAAGGTGCATCTGAAGCAGAGCGTCAATCTGACGGCGATAGGTGCAAGCTCCGGTTTCCTGTCCGGCGGCCTCTGGGGCGGCCTTGTCGGCCTGCTGTTCCTCAACCCGCTGGCGGGATTTGCCATCGGCGGCGCGATCGGTGCGGGCACGGGCGCTCTTGCGGGTTCGCTGACGGATTTCGGTATCGATGACGATTTCATCAAATCGCTCGGCGAGACCATTCCCAATGGTTCTTCGGCGCTGTTCGTGCTGATCCGCAAGGTGCAGCCGGAAAAGGTACTGGCGGAATTCGAAGGTCTGCGCGGACGTGTCATCAAGACGTCGCTGTCGCCGGCGCAGGAAGCGCAGTTACAAAAGGCGCTTTCCGGCGGAGCCGAACCGGCTGCCGCGCCTGCCGCCTGAACGGGCGTTGAAAGCGAGGCTGCGGCATGTTCCATGTCGCAGCCATCCGGGAATGCGGCTTATACGGTCAAAGTGCCGTTTTTCGCCTGTGGCCAGGTAAGATAATAATAGCGGCTGCCGACGCTGCCGAAAAACGCGTTGTCGCCAGAGATGGTATCGACATAGGCGCCGGTTTCGCTTCTCGCATAGGTCGAGCCGTCGCGTTTGAGATGGTCTTTCAGAAAGTCGCTCCATCCCGTCACGGCGATATTCATAGCAGGGCCGGAAGTGCTTTTTGTATCTGCGGCCACGTCCCAAGCTTTGACCTGCGCGCCTTCGGCGGGATCGGAGATGGTCAGCGTGCCGGCCGTCAAAGCCTCCAGCATGGCCTTTGCCTGCGAAGCCTTGTCCGGATCCGCGGTCAGTTCTTCCAGCGTCTCCTTCAGCGCCTTCATGAAATCGGCCTTGGTAATATCGCCGGAAGAAAGCCGGGTATCCGTGTCGTCGGTCTGCGTATCCTCGTTCGAGGTCTGGGCATATTGCGCCAGAAGCTGCGTGAGCCTGGTATTGGTGGACGAGGAGGAGTTGGCGGTGTCGAGCCCGTAGGAACCGAGCAGAGACGTCCGAGTGGAGGATGAGGACGTGACGGCGGGATTGTCTTCCTGCTCCTTGATGGCCTTGAGGGCCATTCTGGTTGCGGTGAGGCGTGTGGACAGGTCGATGGAGGAGACCATTGCGCTAGCTGTTTCCTTGATCGGGCGATACGCATCATTCGTACCGAACCGGCTCGGCGGGCATCGATCCCGCCTTTCGTCTCCTCTCATAAGAAGACCGGGCGAATCCCGGCCGCGTTCGGCTTGGGATGCACTCGGTCTTAATGGCCGGACTTTGCGCGACGCTTGCGGATCAGTTCTCCTGAACGGAGACGCCGTTCGGGCCGATGTTCATCTCTATTCCCTTCGGCTTGCTCTCCTCGTGCCAGACATAGATGCCGAGACCGGCAATGACCACGATGAGGGCGCCGATAATGAGATAGAGATTATTGGTCTGCGTCATAAGATGTCTCCCCTTTTGACAATCGGAATCGGGGGCTAAACGCATGAAATGGTGTAAGGTTCCGTAAGGGTAGGTCTTTACGCGGCGCGTGCGCGGCGGCGCAGGCTTTCACGTTTTTCCAGCGCCATGCACCCCCACAATATGCCGAGCAGCAGGAAGAAATGCCGCCAGTGGTCGGTATCGATGACGGCGCCGATCATCACATGTCCCACGAAAGTAACCCAGGAAATGATGAGGAACGGCTGCCAGGGGCGTGGCCGCAGCAGATGCCTGAAACCGGCGGCAACGGTCCAGCAGATCAACACGAGATAGATCACGAAGCCGAACCAGCCATGCGTCGTCAGGCTCTTCAGCCAGATATTATGTTCGGCAGCGGGAAAGATATTGTCGAACACCATCGGGCCAATGCCGAGGGGATGATCCATTGCGAGCAGGAAGCCGAGATAGTGGCGGGCAAAACGGCCGAGATGCCCACCATCATAGGATTGCACCGCAGAGGCGCGGCTAAGGAACAGATCGGCCACCTGTTTGAACTGCAGCGCGATGATAATAGCCGCGACCATGAGGCCCGCGGCGACGAGAAACAACACGAGTATCTTCAGACGGAAGGCGGCCGTTCGTTCTTTCAGCAGCATGACGAAAACGAGGAGGATGGTGGAAAACAGAAACAAGCCCCAGGCCGCGCGCGAGAATGACAGAAAAATGCCGAGCGACAGGATGAGTAGCCCGACGATCCGTAAAGGCGCATGCATCGCTTTGCCGGTGAGGAGGCCGTAGATCAGATAAAGCGACGGGGTCACCAGAAAGGGGCCGAAAACATTCGGGTCCTGAAATGCGCCCTTGGCGCGGTCGTAGAGGGTGAAGACCTCGAAACCCGGAATAGCGTGGAAATATCCGATGATGCCGAGCAGGGCGGTGATCAGCGCCGCGGCAAGCCAGGCCCGGAAAATCAAAAGCAGCCGCTGGTATTTGTCCTCGATGATCGCCGCGTAAAAAACCGATGTCAGCGCCAGAAAGGTCGAGACGGCGAGATAAAGCGGTCCCTCATCCAGATCGGCCATGGTGGTGAGCGAAAGATAACCGCCGACATTGAAGGCAAGCAGCAGGCACAGAAGCAGGACGACGGTGCGCGAAAGGCGAAGGCCGAGCAGGAACCAGAGCGCCACCTGTCCCACCATCATCAACTCATAAGGCGCCGGCTCGGAGATGACGAAGCCGGAAAGGAACACGCCAAACGCGATGAAGAACGCACCGATGAGCCGCATGGTGGCCAAAGGTGCGTCAAAACCCGCCGCGTGCTGGTAACCGGTGTGGGTCAATAGGCGTTTTCCGATTTCAGCAGCCGTATCGGCGTGAGGAACAGAATCTTCAAATCGAGAAACAGCGACCAGTTCTCGATGTAATAGAGATCATATTCGGTCCGGAACTTGATCTTGTCGCCATGGTCGATCTCGCCGCGCCAGCCGTTGATCTGCGCCCAGCCGGTGACGCCGGGCTTGACCTTGTGGCGTGCGAAATAGTGCTCCACCACCTCGGTATATTTCAAGTCGCCCGTCTGGGCGTGAACGGCATGCGGGCGCGGCCCGACGAGCGAAAGATCGCCGTAAAGAACGTTGAAAAGCTGCGGCAATTCGTCCATAGAGGATTTGCGCAGGAAGCGGCCGACGGGCGTCACGCGCGGATCGTTCTTTGTCACGGCCTTTTTCGCGGTCGGGTCGGCGAGCTCCGTATACATGGAACGGAACTTCCAGACATTGATCGTCTCATTGTTGAAGCCGTGGCGCTTCTGCTTGAAGAGGATCGGGCCTTTCGAGGTGGTTTTCACGGCAATTCCCGCCCCCACCATCACCGGCCATAAGAGGGCGATGCCGATGAGGCTGAAGGTGATGTCGAACACCCGTTTCGCCACCGAATCCCAGTCGCGGATCGGCTTGTCGAACACATCGAGCATCGGTACCTTGCCGACATGGGAATAGGCACGGGGGCGGAAACGCAATTTATTGGCATGCGCCGCAATGCGGATATCGACCGGCAGCACCCAAAGTTTGCGCAGAAGCTGGAGAATGCGCGCCTCGGCGCTGAGCGGCAGGGCGATGATCAGCATGTCCAGCTTCGTCAGGCGGGCGAACTCCACCAGCTCCGCAAAGGTTCCGAGTTTGGGATAACCGGCGACAACTTCGGGGGAGCGGGCGCTTTTCCGGTCATCGAAGATACCGCAGATGCGTATATCGTTGTCGGACTGCTGCTCCAGCGAGCGGATAAGGTCCTTGGCGGTATCGCCGCCGCCAACGATGACGGCGCGGCGTTCCATGACGCCGTTGCGGCCCCAATGGCGAATGGCGAAACCGAGGATCAGCCGCCCGGCGAAGATCGCGACCGCAGCCGTTGCATACCAGACGCCAAAGGCTTGCCAGGAATGCAGCGCATCGGGAAAGAAAAGGAGAAGGAAACAGGCAATTCCCACGAAGGAGAGGCACACCGCGCCCTGAATGCGGGCGAACATCTTCAGCGGCGTGCGCAGCGTCGGAAGCTGATAGCAGTCACCGGCCTGCAACAGAAACACGCAGAGCGCCGCCCCCAATACGCCGCCGCCGAAAACCGACAGAAAGGTTTCGAGACCGCGATCGGCCGCGATGCCGTTGACGATGGCGGCGATGACGACGAGCATCGTGAATTCCAGAAGCCGCAATTGCCCGATCACCATATTGGGCGAATGGTTGCCGGCGCGAAGCTGGTTGGCGATCTGCCGTGCAAGCGGATTGAGAACGACCGTTTCGGACGCCGAAGACCCGCCGGCTTCATGGTCAGAGAGTTTCTTGCGCAATGACGCCAGATCGAATTGCATTCTGTCCTTGTCAGTCTTGGTCATTGCCTTGGTCCGCACCCTCCAGCACATCGGCCTGAAAATCGCATTGAATTTTCGAACGGAACGATGCGCAACCTCAAAGTGGCAGAGCGCCTTTTATGCATCCGAATGGGCGCACGCGCTCTACGAGCAGGAAACTAGCCGAAACATGCTAAGAAACGTTTATGATGATTTTCTACAGGATGGCCGGAATATACAATTAAAAATCGTGTTTTTGAAATGACTATCAGGTGGATAACAGGCCGCGATAGAGTTTCATCATCTCATCCGCCATGACCGGGGTTGAAAATTTCGCTTTGAAGCTGTCGGGACGAGGCATAATCCGCTGCGCCCAGTCGGCGTCCTCGGCATCCTTGACCATGATCCGCGCAAGCGCGTCGGCGTCACCAGCCGGTACGAGCGCTTCGCTGTCTTCTCCGAGGACTTCGGGAATGCCACCGACATGCGAGGCAATGACCGTCTTTCCCGACGCAAGCGCTTCCAGCACGATATAGGGCATGGCTTCGGCGCGCGAAGGCACCACCACCGTCGTCGCCAGTTCGAAGGCCTGTCTGGCGGGCATGGCCGCATGCATGGAAATACGCCGGGAAAGCCCAGCCTTGTCGATCATCGCCGCATATTTGTCCCTGTCCGGTCCGTCGCCCACAATCACGCCGGACATGGGCTTGCCGAGACTCCGTTCCATCTTTGCAAATGCCGTGATGAAGACATCCGGCCCCTTGAGGTCGCGCAACATGCCGATATAGAGAAAACGGGCTGCGTCTTCGCGCGCGGGTACGGTTTCGAACTCGCTTTCCTGAACGCCGTTATAGATCATCGCGGTGCGGGTGCGCGGCCTGCCGACCTTGGCTTCATACGTCGCCTGCTCGAAATTGCAGACGAAACAGAGCGCATCGGTGAAATGTTCCTGGAACCGCTCCAGCCGCAGGAAGAGCTGCCCTTTGAGGCTGTTTCTGGCGTAATGCAGGCTGCCGCCATGCGGTGAATAGAGGCGGGCTACGCGATACCTGTTCGCCCGCAGGAGTGAGCCGATCAGCCGGGCAAGAGCGCCACCCTTGGCGCTGTGTCCGTGCAGAATGTCCGGCCGCAAACTTTTGATGTGCTTGTAGGATTTCCACAGCGCCATGAGGTCGCCGGGGCTGATGGACCGCCTGATGGGCAGGCGGGTGAGGCCGAGTTCCAGCATCGGGGTGATCTGTGCGAAGAGCCGCTCCTCATGCGCGCCGCCGGTGGAACTGTCGCAAACGATGCCAACCTTGTGGCCCTGCTTCACATGTTCTTCGATGAGGTCGCGCACATGGCGGAAAACACCGCCCACCGGGGAGCGGAAGCAATGAATGATACGCAGGGGAGGGCCGTCATCCGACACGTGCGCCACTCCGTTCTTAGAAGAAGCGTTCACGCACATAGACGGTATCACCCGCCAGAATGGGCGCGGTGATCCCGATCCGGCCGGTCATCACCTCGGCGTTGATCTTGCGGGTAATGTCGACATCGGCCTGATTGGCGCGCGGAGTAAAGCCGCCGGCAATGGCTATGGCGTTTTGCGCGGTCATGCCCGGCACATAGGAATATTGGCCGGGACGACCGACTTCGCCCATGATGAAGACCGGGCGATAACGGTCGATCTCGATCGTCACGTCTGGATCGCGAAGGTAACCCTGCCGCAATTTGGCGGCTATGGCGGCTTCGAGCTGCGGCAGCGTCTTGCCGCGTGCGGGAACCTGACCGACGAGCGGGAAGGCGACATAACCGGCCTGGTCGACCGTATAGGTGTTGGTCAGCCCGGCCTGCTCGAACACGTTGATGCGCAGCCTGTCGCCGCTATCGACATGATAGGGTTGCAGCGCAGCCTCGTTAAAGGACCTCGGCGCGGGTTGATATGCCGCGCAGCCGGAAAGGGCCGTCAAAACGGCGAGCGTCAGTGCGGTGACATGTCGTGATCCGGCGAGCGGCATCTCATCTGGCTCCGAGTCGATCTTTGATCATTCTTATCGTTCTGTTAGGGTTAATGTGCGGTAAACAGCCGGCGCGAGCGATGGTAATATCGGCTTTATTTCGTCGGATTCTCCGGGATTAACTGTTGTGTTACCCGCAAGACTTAAGCTTCGCGAAAATTGACCATCTATATTTGAACGCCCGAGGTTTGTCTCGGTTACGGAGCCTGCATGAACGGCGATCGCATTGACGACAGGGATGTGGATATCGATCTTGCGCAGCTTGTCGCAGCCATATGGCAGCGCAAGGGGCGGATCGCGGCGATCACGCTTCTGGCCGGAGGCACCGCCTTCGTGATCTCAAGCATGATGTCGCCTGCCTATAAGGGCGAGGCGCGCGTGCTCATCGAATCCCGCACGGCCTCCTTCGGCGCCTCGCAGCAGTCCAATGCGCCCGCCGAGCCGGTTCTTGATGAATTGACCGTTTCCAGCCAGGTGCAGATCCTGCAATCGGTCGATCTCATCAAACAGGTCGCGAAAGACATGAAGCTTTATGAGCTTGATGAGTTCGATCCGGAGGCCCATCCTTCGCTCATCTCGCAGCTGCTGGTCGCCGTCGGCGTCAAGAAGGACCCGCTTCAGGTGTTGCCCGAGGAGCGGGTGCTGACGGCCTTCCGGGAAAAGCTGCAGGTCTATCAGGTCGAAAGTTCGCGCGTCATCACTGTCGAGTTTTCCTCGCAGGACCCGAAGCTCGCCGCCGCCATCCCCAATGCGATGATGAAGGCCTATATCGCCCTGCAAAGCGGCGCAAAGCTGGATACAAGCACGGAAGCGGCGCGCTGGCTGGAGCCGGAAATCGCCAATCTGCGCGAAAAGGTGCGCGAGGCCGACAGGAAGGTTGCGGATTACCGCGCCTCCGCCGATCTTCTCTCGGCGGGGCAGGGCGAAACGCTTGCCACCCGCCAGCTCAGCGATATCTCCACCGAACTTGGCCGTATCCGTGGCGAGCGCGCCAATGCGGAAGCGCGGGCGGAAGGCGTGCGCAGCGCGCTTGCTAACGGCCGTCCGCTTGATACTTTCCCCGATGTCGTCGGTTCCCCGACGATCCAGAGGCTGAAGGAAAACGAGACGACGATCCGCAGCCAGATTTCCGATCTCTCGTCTTCGATGCTGGAAGGCCATCCGCGCATCCGTGCGCTGCGCAATCAGCTTGACGGCATACAGCGGCAGATTCAGGAAGAAACCCGCAAGGTGCTGGCAAGTCTCGAAAACGAGGCCAATGTTTCGCGTCTGCGGGAACGGCAACTGGTTCAGCAGCTGAACATGCTGAAATCGGAAAGCGTTCGTGCCGGCGAACAGCAGGTCGGTCTCAACGATCTGGAGCGGGAAGCTTCTGCGCAAAGGCAGCTTCTGGAGACCTATCTTGCCCGTTACCGCGAAGCGACTTCGCGCGCCGGTTCGGTGGATTCCACGCCGGCCGATGCGCGCGTCATCTCGACGGCGGTGGAACCGCGCGAACCCTATTTCCCGAAGACCGGCGCCATCACCATCGTCGTGACGTTGGCGGCCTTTCTACTGTCCTGCATCGTCGTCATGCTGGTGGAGCTCTTCACCGGCCGGGCCTTGAAGCCGTTGGGCAGGAACCAAGTTCCGCCGCTCTCCGATCCGCCTTCTCCTTCCCGTTCCCCAGCCGATCCGGACAAAACGACGGACGTGTCGGAACAGCCTGTAGTCGCGCGCCATGAAGCCATTCAGCCTGCTGTGCGAGCCATGCCGGTCGCCGCATACCAGCCCGTTGCCGAAGAGGAAGAACGGCGTGTACCGGCCGCCGCCGCTGCGGCCGCCATACCGGCCTTGCCGGTGGAGGATGTCACGGCCGCGAAAGAGGAGGCAGTGGAGGAGGAGGTCGACGCCAATGACGACTTCTCCATTAGCGCCGTTGCAGGTTTCCTGGCTACCCGCCTTGCCAAGCCGGTCGCCGCGATCGTGTCTCCGGCCGGTGATAGCGGTTCGACCACGACCGTCATGCTGGCGCGTGCTCTGTCCGAAATGGGTCGTTCGGTCGTTCTCGTCGACATGACGGCGTCAGCCTGTCCGACGCGATTGATGGCGCCGGAGGCTGGACTTCCCGGTGTGATGGACCTTCTGGCGGGCGCGGCCGCCTTTGGTGAAACCATTCACGGCGACCGCCTGTCCGACGCCCATATTGTGCCGCGTGGCAATGCGCAGCCGCGCGAGGCCATGCGTGCGATTGACCGTCTGACGATGATCCTCGGGGCGCTCTCCGACGCTTATGATACCGTCCTCGTCGAGTGCGGCGCGGTACAGATCTCGAGCCTCGGGAAAATGCTGCGCAACCTGCCGGCGGAAATTATCGTCTCGGTTCCGGGCAAGGATAGCGAATTGTTGGAAAAGACGCTCGGTGAACTGGTTGCCGAGGGTTATGGACAGGCGCTGCCGCTGACCGGCATGCGCAAGCCGGACCATCTGAGCGCGGCCTGAGGCGCCGCATACCTACAGCGCCGGCAACTCAGTCGGCGGCGCTGTCCATCTTCGGCCGTCCGGCGCGAAACCGCTGTATCAACGCATAAAGCGCCGGATTGGATTTGATCAGGCTCTTCGTCCGGGCGATGGCGACATAGGCCGAGGCCGCAACACGACCCTTCAACGTCACCGGCAGGAATATATCGTGCTGCACGGTGAAAAGCGGGCACCAACTGCGCTTGTAGAGCTGGTCGCCGACGCCGAAATCGAAGATTGCCGCCTTTTCGCGGCAGGCCCTTTCGATCATCAACCAGAACAGCAATTCACCGGGGCTGAGTTCCGAAACGGATTCATCGATCGAACCGAACTGGCAGATGATGTGATCCTGCTTGCGTGAAAGGCCGGCTATCGCGGCGATGACGCCCTCGTTTTCGCCATGCAGGCGAATGGCGTGCAGCTCCAGCAGGCTGTCCGTGCCTGTCTGTGGGAAATTGGCGAGATCGTAGAAGAAATCCTTCACCGATTGATCGCGAAACACATCCGGAATGCCCTGCGAGGCGAAACGGGCGGCCTTTTGGCGGAAAAACGCCTGCAACATTTCGCATTTTTCCTGTGGCGATTGAGCGATCATATGGCTGTAGCCGCCCATTTCCTCGGCCCTTCGGCTCTGGATGCGGAATTTCTTCCGTCGCCTCTTGGCATTGACCTGCCGAAGCGTGGCCTCGAAACTTTCGAGCAGGGGAAGCTGGAAGGCCGGATTCTGGTTCTCGACGGAAGCAAGATGCGAGAGGGGATTGGTCCTGTCGCGCCACCTCAGCGGTATGTTGTGCAAAGCCAGAATATCGGCTCGACCATGCAACAGCTTCCGCGCCTCCCGGGCAATCGCCGCCGCGATTTCCTGTCCGGCCTGTCCGGCAAAGGAGGGGTCGAAAAGCCCCGTATTGATATTGTTGAAACGGCCGCCGGGAAAACGCGCCTTGCGAACGCCGCCTTCCATTACGATTTCGAGAGGCAGCAGAAAGATCGTCTTGCCGCGTTGCCGGCCGCGAAGCGTCAGGAGCGCGCTATCCTGCGTTTGTGCCCAGATGGAGCACCAGCCGAAACTCTGATGCAGCGAATTGAGCGGATCGTTTTCCAGCCGCTCCCAGTCGACGCGGATGGTGGAGGCGTCATCGACCAGATCGATCAACAGACGATCAGCACCCCGCCGCTCGTTTTGCACGGCGGTCGGCGCTTGCTCGTCGCTGATAAAGACCGGCCCCTCAGCCGCCATCCACTCTCTCCGGTTGTTTCGGTCGGACTATATCGCTGAGCGGCAAACAATCGGTTTATAAAATTGCGACCTCAGGGTGTCATGCAATGGCCGGCGCTTAACCCTGTTTTTTGGGTCCGGCCATCCATTTGATGATCAGCATCGCCGGCAGAACCCACAGGATTCCGGTCAGCACGAAATAAGCGAGATGCACCCACCAGGGCGATTGCGCCAGCGCCGCCGATGCAATGGCCGTCGCCACCACGGCGTAAACGACGACGAGGCAGATGATGACGATAGTGCCGATGAGCGATCTGAGGCGAGGGTGCATGAAATCTTCCGTGATTGAACAACTGGCCGACTATACCGCCGCGACCGGATGCCGCAAACCCTGAGGCCTTGTTTTGTGGTGCCGGTTGGGGCTAATCAACATGACTGTATGAGGGAGACCTGAAAGATGCGTTCGAGCGGCATGACGATGGCAAATGGTTCTGCGGATATGGTGGTGGAGGCTGCCCTGCAGAAACAGGAGAAGGACCGCCGCCTGCTGCGCATCTGGCTTCGCGTCGTGCTCTTCACGCTCTTCTGTCTGGTCCTCGTCGGCGGCGCCACGCGGCTTACCGAATCCGGCCTGTCGATTACCGAATGGAAGCCGATCCATGGCGCCATTCCGCCGCTTTCCGTCGCCGAATGGGAAGAGGAATTCCAGCTCTACAAGCGCATTCCCCAATATCAGGAAATCAACAAGGGTATGTCGCTCGACGAGTTCAAGACGATTTTCTGGTGGGAATGGGCGCATCGCCTGCTTGCCCGCACCATCGGCCTCATCTTCGCTTTGCCGCTCGCCTTTTTCTGGCTGACCGGCCGCGTCGAAAAGCGCCTGCGCCTGCCGCTCGTTGGCCTTCTGGCGCTTGGCGGTTTTCAGGGCTTCATCGGCTGGTGGATGGTATCGTCAGGCCTCGTCAACCGCACGGATGTCTCGCAATATCGGCTTGCTACGCATCTGACCATTGCCTGCCTCATCTTTGCGGGCTGCATGTGGATATTGCGCGGCCTGTCGCACCACTCGCCCGACGCCGCCGACGAAAAGACGGGCAGGGGCTTTGCCGCGCTGCTGACTGTGCTCTGTCTCTTCCAGATCTATCTCGGCGCATTGGTGGCGGGGCTGAATGCCGGCCTTTCCTACAATACCTGGCCGCTAATGGACGGCTCACTGGTGCCGGGCGATCTCTTCCTGCAACAACCCTGGTGGATCAACCTCTTCGAGAACCCCAAGACGGTGCAATTCGTCCACCGCCTCGGCGCCTATACGCTCTTTGCCGCCACGCTTTGGCATATGGTGTCGATGGCCCGCGCCTTGCCCAGTACGCCACATGCCCGCCGGGCGGTGCTGTTCTTCGTGCTCGTCTCCATTCAGGCGGGGCTCGGCATCACCACGCTGCTCATGCATGTGGATATTCATGTGGCGCTCGCCCATCAGGGCATGGCGCTGATTGTGCTGGGTTTCGCCGTCGCCCACTGGCGCGGTTTCATTGGCGAATATCCGGCCCCCGTTGCGGTCGAAGTCAGGGACTGAGGCGGCTTAGAACTGCCCGAGCACCGTTTTGATGGCGGCCGCGACGGCGAGTTCGTTGTCGCGCTCTTCCGCATTGCCGTCCTCTTCGTGCCACGCAGCGGAAAGGCAGCCATAAGCGAAAGCATATTGCAGCAATAGCTTTTCGTCCCGTTGCAGGGCCTTCGCAAAAATCGCTGCCATGGAGGCGATACGCGCCTCGCTGCGGGTAAGGTCGAAACGGTCGAGTGGGTTGGAGAACATATTGGCGACATCGAGGGCCGCATCGCCAATCAGGCCGGCCGGGTCGATGATGATCCAGCCGCGTTCACTGCGCATGATGTTTTCGTGATGCAGATCGCCGTGCAGCGGCTTCACATCCCGCTGCCGGTCGATCAGCGCCTGCGCCAGCGTGGCCGCCTCGATATAGGGGCTGTCCATGCCGTCGGTGCGATCCTGCTCGGCCTTGCGAAACAGGCTCTCGAAATAGAGCGGCAGCGTCAGCAGGCTTGAAGGCGGCTTCTGCTGCGATGGCTGATGATATTTTAGCAGGACATCGGCGGCGATTTCCGTCGTGGCGTCGTCGTTGCCGTCGCGAAACAGCAGGTCGCGCAGGGTCTCCGTACCGGCGTGTTCCATCAGCAGAATATCGTCGGAGCGGTCGAGCAGTTCCACACAGCCGATGCCGGCGCGCCATGCGATGAAATCCGCGCCGCGAAGGCTGTCCTTCAATACTTTCTTTTTCAGAACCTTGGCAACAGCGAGGGAACCATCGCCGCGCGTAAGCTCGTACACCACCCCGGCCGGCGTATCGGCAATAGATTTCGCGGCCTCGATATTCCACGAGGCCGGAAAAGAGGGCGGGGCAATCTTCATGAGAAAAGTCTCATGCAGAGAGCATCAGCTCCATGTTCTGTACCGCTGCGCCAGACGCGCCCTTGCCGAGATTGTCGAGCAGCGCCACGAGGTTGATATGCTCATCGCCGGGCGTACCGAAGACGAAAAGCTTCATCGTATCCTTGCCCGCCAGTTCCTCCGCATCGATGCGGGAGAGCCCCTTGCTTTCAGCAAGCGGCACCACACTGACAATGTCCTGGCCCGCATAATGGGCGGTCAGCGCCGCGTGGATCGTTTCGATGGTCGTGCCTTCCTTCAGGTCGGCAGCAAAAAGCGGCACCTGCACGATCATCCCCTGCGGGAAACGACCGACGGAGGGCGAAAACAGCGGTGCACGGTCGAGCTGACCATGAATGGTCATCTCCGGCACATGCTTGTGCTTGAGCGTCAGGCCATAAAGGAAATTATTGGCGCTGATGGCGTCATCGCGGCTCTGGTCTTCCATCTGGGCAATCATCTGCTTGCCGCCGCCAGTGTAACCGGAAACCGCATTGACGCTGACCGGATAACCGTCAGGCAGGAGGCCTGCGGCGCGCAGCGGGCGCAGAAGGGCGATCGCGCCGGTCGGATAGCAGCCCGGATTGGCGACGAGGCGGGCGGAACGAACCTTCTCGCCCTGTTCCTTATCCATTTCGGCAAACCCATAGGCCCAGTCCTGATGGACACGATAGGCGGTCGAGGTATCGATAATGCGGACATTGTTATTGCCGGCCACCATCGAGACCGCTTCCCGGGAAGCATCGTCCGGCAGGCAGAGGATCGAAATGTCGGCATTGTTGAGCATATCCTCGCGCATCGCCGCATTGCGGCGCTCGGCCTCGGGTATGGACAGCAGCTCGATATCGCGGCGACCGGCAAGGCGCGTGCGGATCTGCAGACCCGTGGTGCCGTGTTCGCCATCGATGAAGATCTTCGCTGTCATGTCCTTGTCCTGACTTTTCAGAGTGTTGCGAGGGTATTCGGAATCAGTTTGGCAAGCGCCGTTATCTTTGTCAGCCAGCCTTCGCCAGCCGTTCGGCACGCAGGCCAAGCATATACATTGCAACGGTCGCTCCGGCAATGGCGGTAATATCCGCATGGTCGTAGGCGGGCGCGACCTCCACCACGTCCGAGCCGCGAATATCGAGCTGTCCAAGCCCGCGCAAAACGGAGAGAATTTTCGCACTGGTCGGCCCGCCAGCGACTGGCGTGCCTGTTCCCGGCGCAAATGCGGGATCGAGGCAATCGATATCGAAGGTCAGATAAGCGGGCATGCCGGCCGTGTGCTTGACGATCAGCGAGGCGATATCGCTTGCCCGCATTTCCTCCACCTCGTAACCATGGAGAATGCGAATGCCGAAATCGTCGGGCGCATGGGTGCGGATACCGATCTGGATCGAGCGGTCGGGGTCGATCAGCCCGTCGCGCACGGCGCGCGCCACGAAGGAGCCGTGGTCGATGCGCTTGCCGTCGTCGAACCAGGTGTCCTGATGTGCGTCGAACTGCACCAGCGCCAGCGGGCCGTGCTTTGCGACATGCGCCTTCAAAAGCGGCCAGGTAATGAAATGATCGCCGCCGAGCGTCAGCAGATAATCTGTCTTGGAGATGATCTTTCGCGCTTCCTTTTCGATCGTATCAGGTGTCTTCCAGTGATTGCCGTAATCGAGCAGACAGTCGCCGTAATCTATGGTCGGCATTTGGGCAAAAAGATCACGCGCGAAAGGATATTGTGGATCATTGTCGAAGATCGCCGAGGCGCGGCGGATGGCCTGCGGCCCGAAACGGGCGCCCGGCCGGTTGGAGGTGGCCGCATCGAAGGGGATGCCCCAGATGGCCGTCGATACACCCTTGAGGTTCTTGGTATATTTGCGCCGCATGAAGGAGAGGACGCCCGCATGGGTCGGGTCGGTGGCGGCCGATGTCAGGGTCGTTGCGGTGAAGGCATGGTCGATGGTTTTGGACGGCATTGATCACCCCATTGCGATTTGCGCCGAGGTTGCTGTCTTCCTGCTAAAAAAACAAGGGAGGCGATTATGAAAAAAAAGGCGGAGCCGAAGCCCCGCCTTTCGAAGTTCTGAACGAACCGTTCTGAGAAGCGATTAGCGCTTCGAGAACTGGAACGAACGGCGGGCCTTGGCCTTACCGTACTTTTTACGCTCGACAACGCGGCTGTCGCGGGTCAGGAAGCCACCCTTCTTCAGAACGGAGCGCAGGCCCGGTTCGAAGTAGGTGAGGGCCTTGGACAGACCGTGACGAACGGCGCCGGCCTGACCGGACAGACCACCACCGGCAACGGTGGCGATGATGTCGAACTGACCCGTGCGGGCAGCGGCGACGATCGGCTGCTGAAGGATCATCTGCAGAACCGGACGGGCGAAATACGTGGTGAAATCGCGGCCGTTGATGATGATCTTGCCAGAACCGGCCTTGACCCATACGCGGGCTACGGCGTTCTTGCGCTTGCCGGTCGCGTAGGAGCGGCCGAGGGTGTCAACCTTGCGGACATGCACGGGAGCCGAAGCTTCCGATGCCGGGGCGAGGTCTTTCAGAGAGGAAAGATCGGCCATTATCAGGCGCTCCTTACGTTCTTCTTGTTAAGCGCGGCCACGTCGAGAACGGTGGGCTGCTGTGCTTCGTGCGGATGGTTCGAGCCGGCGTAAACGCGCAGGTTCTTCATCTGGCGACGGCCGAGCGGGCCGCGCGGGATCATGCGCTCGACGGCCTTTTCAACGACGCGCTCCGGGAAGCGGCCTTCGATGATCTGGCGAGCCGTACGCTCCTTGATGCCACCCGGATGACCGGTGTGCCAGTAGTACTTCTTGTCGGAATACTTCTTGCCGGTGAGGGCAACCTTTTCCGCATTGATAACGATGACGTTGTCGCCATCATCAACGTGGGGGGTGTAGGTAGCCTTGTGCTTGCCGCGCAGGCGGGTTGCAACGATGGTGGCGAGGCGACCAACAACGAGGCCTTCGGCGTCGATGATGACCCACTTCTTCTCCACCTCAGCGGGCTTCTGAACGAAAGTAGACATGAATTTCACTTTCTAACGTGGACCCGTCATCCTCTTGCATGAAGAGCATACGGGCGTTTCTTGTTGCTTGGTTTGGTTGCCGTGAAAGACAACCGCAAATGACCCAATTCCGGCTGGAATCCGATCTGGCGCGCTTATACGGTGCGCGAACGAAAGCGTCAATATGACGGATTTTGGAGGCCGTAAAAATAAGATATAAAAAACAATGACTTGATAATGGGGTATTATTTTACCCCATCAAGCGGGGCCGTTTTACCCCAGTCGCATCACCAGAACGCCTGCTGCAATGATGCCTCCGGCAAGATAACGCCAGACGCTGGCGCGTTCCTTCAGGATCACCACGGAGATCACCAGTGCAAAGAGAATGGAGGTTTCCCGGAGCGCCGCGACGACCGCGACAGGCGCCTTGGTCATGGCGTAGAGCGCCAGCCCGTAAGAGAGAATGGAGCCGCCGCCGCCGATCAGTCCGCGCCGCCAGTTGCGCCGGGCATGGTTTGCGACCGGGCCCACACCGCGCCGGTAAAGGGCAAAGCCGAAAAGCAGCACGGGCGGCAGAAGCGACATCCACAGCGTATAGGAGATGGCGTTGCCGGAAAGCCTTGCGCCGACACCGTCGACGAAGGTGTAGGATGCGATCACGAAGGCGTTGAGCAGGGCGACCATGATCGCCTTTCCGCCGCCGCGCCGCGCCTCGAAAGCGAGCGTCAGGATGCCGACTGAGATGACGGCGATACCGGCAAGCGCCACCGGGCTCAAAATCTCGCTCAGGAACAGACTGCTCGTCGCAGCGACGATCAGGGGCGCCACGCCGCGCATGACGGGGTAGACAAGGCCGATGTCGCCGATCGTATAGGCGGCGGCGACAAGCCGGAAATAGGCGAATTGCAGAACGGCCGAAGCGATCAGGAAAGGAATGGCGACCGGAGCTGGAAATGGCAGGAAAGGTAGAAACGGCAGCGAACAGGCCGCAGCGCCCGCCGCGATCAGCGAGGCGTCCAGCGATTTGTCGGATCCGGCTTTGACCAGCGCATTCCATCCGGCATGCAGCATCGCGCCCATGAGCACCAGAAGAAGAATGTCAAATGTCACAATAGAGACTCGCTCGCGGGCTACTTTGGGCAACCTACAGCATCGGTTTGAAAACCGGAATCGATTTTCGCTACGCCCGGCAAGCCTTTCCCAATTGTTCGCGTACACGTTTTGCGCGGTGGAGCCGCCCGCAAATAGCCTGTGATTGCGGCGGATACTGCAACGCGCGTAAACTTTATGCTTTGTGCATGTCACGGATCAGTGGAATGATTTTGCGTCGGGGCGATATGGCCTTCTGCTCACAATTTCATCCGCCAGATGGAGGTAGGAGCGTCGCATGCACAGCTTCTAGTTTCGCGTCGGGATCAATTTTCGCTTAAAATACTACCTGTTTTGTCAAATATCCTGATGGATATCCGACGGCTCCTCGGGCTCTAACTGTATCAATCGGGGGGAGGCGCGCATGAAAATAAATTTCAGATCTCTCCTGAATCAGGCTCTGTAACGTTGCAGGTTCGTATAAGGATTGATTTACTGAATAACTTTTTGAAAATTAGACATGTCTAATTTTCCTGCGAACGGAATGAAAACAAACAGGAGACGAAGGGCGCATGAATTTCACGCTAATATTGTTTAAGCCCGCATTTGCGACAATTCGCGTCATTTCGAAAACTGGGCAAGAATAGTCAATAAAACTGGCGTTCTGGCGTTTGGTGAAATCATTTTGCGTGAACGAAAAATGCGCCTCTTCGCGACATGGAGTCTGCGGTAATGGCGGTCAAACAGATCGGCAGGGGTTCAAGAAAGCGAAGAACCTTCCTAGATGGAAAGGACGGGCGCAACCGGCAGCGTCAGGAATGCGTCGGTGGAATTATGCATGAGACGCCATGCTCGGGCGCTTTTAAATGGCGCACCTGCATTGGTATTCTTCAAACCATGCGATGCTCCAGAAGGGATAAGTTGACATGCAGCATGATAGTTATGAACCCGAGTACCTCAGAAAAATTCTGACTGACGTCAAAACCATCGCCCTGCTGGGTGCTTCTCCCAATCCCGACAGGCCCAGCCACGGCGTGATGCGCTTTCTGCTGTCCAAGGGGTATCGCGTGTTTCCGGTCAATCCTGGCCAGGCGGGCAAGGAGATATTGGGGCAGAAGGTCTATGCCAAACTCGCCGATATTCCCGAGCCGGTGGACATGATCGACGTTTTCCGGGCGCCGGAATATTTGTTGGCCATTGTCGAAGAGGCGATATTGCTGCCTGACCGCCCTTCGGTGATCTGGGGCCAGCTCTCCGTTCGCGATGACGATGCCGCCGCCAAGGCGGAAGCCTATGGCATGGACGTGGTGATGGACCGTTGCCCCGCAATTGAGTATCCGCGTCTCAATATTGCGCGATAGTTGGTACGGATTGCACTTATCATTTGGCGCCAAGGCATTATGATCCCTCCAAAATTCCAATGGAGGAAACATCATGCCGAGCAACAATCCCGGTTTTTCGACGCTGGCCGTTCACGCAGGCGCGCAGCCTGATCCGACCACCGGCGCGCGCGCCACGCCCATTTATCAGACCACGGCCTATGCTTTCCGCGATGCCGATCACGCCGCCGCCCTGTTCGGATTGAAAGAGTTCGGCAATATCTACACCCGCATCATGAATCCCACCCAGGCGGTTCTGGAGGAGCGCGTGGCGGCGCTAGAAGGTGGCACGGCGGCGCTTGCCGTTGCTTCCGGCCACGCGGCGCAATTGCTGGTGTTCCACACGCTCATGCAATCCGGCGATAATTTCGTCGCGGCCCGCCAGCTTTATGGCGGCTCGATTAACCAGTTCGGCCACGCCTTCAAGGGTTTCGACTGGCAGGTGCGCTGGGCAGATGCCGCAGATCCGGCAAGCTTCGAGGCGCAGATCGATGATCGTACCCGTGCCGTCTTCATCGAAAGCCTCGCCAATCCGGGCGGTACTTTCGTGGATGTCGCCGCAATCGCCGATGTCGCCCATCGCCACGGCCTGCCGCTCATCGTCGACAACACCATGGCGAGCCCCTATCTGCTGCGCCCGCTGGAGCACGGCGCTGACATCGTGCTGCATTCGCTGACGAAATTCCTTGGCGGACACGGCAATTCCATGGGTGGCATCATTGTCGATGGAGGCACCTTCGACTGGTCGGCGACCGATAGATTTCCGGCGCTGTCGCAGCCGCGACCCGAATATTCCGGTGTCGTTCTGCACCAGACCTTCGGCAATTTCGCCTTCGCCATCGCCTGCCGTGTGCTGGGCTTGCGGGATCTCGGCCCGGCAATCTCACCCTTCAACGCCTTCCTGATCCTGACTGGCATAGAGACGCTGCCGCTGCGCGTTCAGCGCCATTCCGACAATGCGCTCGCCGTCGCGAAATGGCTGAAGGCACATCCCAAAGTCGGCTGGGTGCATTATGCGGGCCTGGAGGACAGCGACAACCATGCCATCCAACAGCATTATTCGCCGAAGGGGGCGGGCTCCGTCTTCACTTTCGGCGTCAAGGGCGGTTATGCCGCCGGCAAGGCGTTGGTGGAAGGGCTGCAGCTTTTTTCGCATCTCGCCAATATCGGCGATACACGCTCGCTCGTCATCCACCCGGCCTCCACCACTCATGCGCAGTTGACGCCGGAACAGCAAACGGCCGCCGGCGCCGGGCCGGATGTGGTGCGCTTGTCGATCGGCATTGAGGACGTCAAGGACATCATCGCCGATCTCGAACAGTCCTTTGAAAAAATCTGAGGACCTGCCGCGATGACAAATCTTGTGTCTTTTGAAAGCAGCGCCGTTGAGGTGGAGCACGGCGCGCCCGCGCCGGAAAGACTGATATCAGGTGATCCCAAATTCACGACATGGAATCTCGAAGAGGCTCCCGGCGGCATCTATGCCGGCATCTGGCAGTCTACGCCGGGCAAATGGCGGGTGGTCTATGATGAATGGGAATATTTCAGCATTCTCGAAGGCCATTCCATCCTGACCGAAGACGGCGGCACACCGCGCGATCTGAGGCCGGGTGACAGGATTGTCCTGCGCCCCGGCTTCACCGGCACCTGGGAGGTCGTGGAAACCACGCGGAAGGATTACGTCATCCGGCTGTGAGGCAGGGTGACGGTTTAAAGCTGCTATTGCTCATCGAATTTGAGAATCGATGGAAGGAGCCCGGGAAAGCGGGCTTCCAAATCCTCGAGACGGACGACGCTGATATTTTCGACGCCGTGTTTATGGGTGCGGATCAATCCGGCCTCACGCAGGATTCGCATATGGCTGGAAAGGGTTGAGCGCGGCATATCCTGGCAGGGCGCTGCCGCGCCACAATTTTGCCCGGCCTCGGACCCCCATAGTTTGCGGATGATGCCCATGCGTGCAGGTTCGCCGAGGGCGGCCAGCACGGCTGTGAGCGATATGTCCTCGCGAGCGGGATGAAAAAACTGAACCATGGGTCGGCTCTAGCATATGGATTGACAGGCTTCAATATTTCAATAAAACCGAAATACCGAATTACGGTTATTCGGAAGTTTAGATATTTATGGAGTTTTTAATGTCTGGAATATTCAACGGGCAAGTGGTCGTCGTCACGGGCGGATCGACCGGCATAGGCTTTTCAGTCGCCAAATTGTTTCTGGAAGGTGGAGCGTCTGCGGTCTATGTGACGGGCCGCAATTCGGCCAATCTCGATGCCGCCATCGCCAAACTCGGGAAGGGGGCAATCGGCTTCGTTTCAGACGTCGCGAAGCTCTCGGACCTGGAACAGCTCAAGAGCCGCATAGAAGCAGACGGGCGGAAAGTGGACATACTGGTCGCCAACGCCGGCATTGCGGAGAATAATGATCTTGGCGAGACCCACGAGGCACTTTACGACCGGATTTTCGATATCAACGTGAAGGGCGTATTCTACACGGTGCAGACCCTGTTGCCCGTGCTGCGCGATGGCGGCTCGATCGTATTGACGGGGTCGATCGTCGGCAACAAGGGCATGGAAAGGCTCAGCGCTTACAATGCCTCGAAAGCGGCGGTTCGGTCATTCGCCCGCAGCTTTGCCAATGACCTGAAGGGGCGCGGAATCCGTGTCAATACGGTCAGCCCAGGTGTCACCCGCACGCCGATCATGGAAAATGGACTGAAGATGGACGATGAAAAGATCGCCGGTTTCAAGGCCTATCTGAAGGATGCGGCACCGATCGGCCGAATGGCCGACCCCGACGAAATCGCCGAGGCCGTGCTGTTTCTGGCGTCTTCCAAGGCTAGCTATATTACCGGCGTGGAACTTTCCGTCGACGGTGGACTGGCGCAGATATAGGGGCGAAGCTTCGTTACCCCGATCTACCAGCTGAGATCGAGCCGCTCCAGACCATGGAAATGATAGACGTCCTTCACCTTGGGCGGCTCGGCGATCTTCAGGCCCGGCAGACGTTTGAAAAGCAGGGGCAGGGCGAGATTGAGCTCCAGTCTTGCAAGCGGTGCGCCGATGCAGAAATGGATGCCGGCGCCGAAGGAGACGTTGGCGCCCTCGTTCCGATCCGGCTGGAAGGCCAGAGGATCGGAAAATTTCGCCGGATCGAGGTTGGCGGCGGCTAGGATGAGGCTGACCTTGTCGCCACGCTTGAACTGCACGCCATCAATCTCGACCGGTTCGAGAACCCAACGCTGGAAGATGTGGACCGGCGCGCAGATGCGCAGCGTTTCCTCGACCGTGCGTTCCGTGGCCGTCTCGTCATGGAAGAGGGTTTCGGGATTGAGGCCGCTCTCCAGAATGATGCGCACGGAATTGCCGATCTGGTGCACCGTCGCCTCATGACCGGCGTTCAATAACACGATGGTGGTGGAGACGAGCTCATCGTCGGTCAGATACTGGCCCTTGTGCTGCGTATGGATCATGTGGCTCAGCAGATCGTCTTTCGGCTCCGCCCGACGCTCTGCGATCACGCTGCGTACATAGTCTGAAAATTCATGCGCGGCCCTGTCGGCCAGAAGCTCGTCCTCGGGCGTGCGCTTGAACATGTACATGCCGACATAGGCATGCGACCATTTCAGAAGCTGCGGCCCCATTTCCTCGGGAATTCCGATCATACGGGCGATCATCGTCACCGGGATGATATCGGCATAAGACGAGAGCAGTTCCGTTTCGCCCTTGCTTTCGAAGGCGTCGATGAGGCGGTTGGCGAGTTCCTCTATTTCCGGCTTCATCTTGTCGACGTGCCGCGACACGAAGGCGCGGTTGATGAGCGTGCGCAGCCGTGTGTGCTCCGGCGGCTCGAGCTCCAGAAGCGAATGCTGCTCGGCGGCGTCGAAATGCTTCACATGTTCCAGCGGCTGCGGCAGGCCGATTTCCTCGCGGCTAGCCACATGTAGTATCTGCCGTCCGAAGCGGCGGTCGCGCAGAAGGGCGCTGACATGGTCGTAACCGGTGAAGAACCATTGCCGCTGCTCTTCCCAGTAGAAAGTGGGACATTGCGCGTGCAGGGCCGCATAAACCGGGTTCGGATCGTTGTAGAAGGCCGGGTCGCGGGCATCGAGGGAGATGCGGCGGGTGGCGTGGTCGATTTTGAGAAAGGGAAATGTCGCTGTCATGCCCATGGTCTATTCCGCGCGCGGCGCTTTGGGAAGGGAGACAAATCCATTGCGATAACTCTGCGCATGTCACTGAATGGTTACATCATCACCGGCCGGCGATGGCGGATATCCGGTTCAGCGCCGCCACCTGGCGGTCGGCATTGTTGTCCATCGGATTTTCGTCGCGGTCCGAAGCTGGCACGACGACATTGGCCGAATTGACATGGATGACGGTCCGGTTGCGCCCGGCCTTCTTGGCGGCATAAAGCGCGCGGTCGGCTTCTGTCATCATCGTATTCAGGTCGGCATCCTTGATCATGGCTTCCGATATGCCGACGCTGGTGGTCACCTCGATACCTTCACCGCGCGAACTGATCTTCGAAAGGCGCAGGTTGCTGCGGATGGCTTCCGCAAGCGCCGCGGTGCTGGAGGAGCTTTCCACTTCGGCAACCAGGGCGAATTCTTCGCCGCCCATCCTGACGAAAAGCCCGCGATCGCCGATCGTACGCTGTGCGATATTACAGAAATGCACGAGGACCGCATCGCCGGACTGGTGGCCGTATCTGTCGTTTATCTTCTTGAAATGGTCGATATCGAACAGCACCAGCGCCACGTAACGGCTGGAGGCCGGCGACCTCTTCTTGATGCGCTCAAACTCCTCCAGCAGGCCGCGACGGTTAAGAACGCCGGTCAGATGATCGGTCATGGCGAGCCGGTGAAGGCGCGTTTCTGTGTCTTCCATGATGATCTTGGCACTGATCATGATGATGGCCGTGAAGCCGAGCATGCCGGAAAAGGCGAGCGCCGATGTCAGCGGAATAGCGTTGGGGGCCGCGGCATTGGCCGGTATGACGATGGATGCGACAAACGCCCCGGCAAAAGCCTGCATGATCAGAATTGCGGCCAAAACCCGGCGGCTGCGTGAGGCGCGCGCCTTGCTGGCCAGAAGGACGCCGGCGAGCATGAAATAACCGGTGGCGGCACTGGCGTGATAGAGCAGGATGCGGGGCACCATATTTTCACGCACGGGCGGCAGAAACATTCCGGCGATCCACAGCAGAGCCGGAATGGCGACCCAGCCGCCGATTTTCCGCTGCTCGAAGCACAGCAGGCCCGCAAGCCAGAACCCGAAGGCGGAAAGTGCGAGCGTATTGCCGACCTGGATGGACAAAAAACTGGAAATATCCCCACGAAGCGCCACCATTACCGTGCCGATGCCCGTGGCGAGGAAACCGGCCGCGAAATAGAGATTATGCCGGCGGGAAGGGCGGTGCAGCCACAGCGTTCCCAAAAGCACGGCAAGGGTGAGCGTCTCCGCCGCCCACAGTAGCGTGCTCGTCTTTGCATCCAGCATTGCAAAATCCTATCTGCGCCATAATGCGGTAAAAGCGGGCCCTTCCGCACGAGGTGCGTTATGCCCGCTGGAATTGTTGAGCTGCCATTTCGCCCGGATGGGCCCATTCCCCAACGGGAACCGGAAATTCGCTGGCCAGTATCGGCAGCAAATACTAACGAGTTCTTGCCGGTGAGAAGTTATATCTGTGCATGGCGGGCGATTTTTGCCGTCGTCGCGCGCCATAGTAAAAAAATGGTGGCAGCGTGGGAGAGAGGCCCGGCTGGCGCCGCCCGGTCCGAAAGCCCTGTCAACCTCGGCCTGAAAGGCCTGCAAACGCTGTTGAGCCGTTAAGGATATGCGGCTTCGTGTCTTGAAGTACGGGGCAGGGACACTCTATGTAGGGAGTATGAAGGTTAGAAGTGATTCCGGAGCGGCGTTCCGCGAAGGGCAGAGTTTGACAAAGGACGGACATGAAAAATCCAGTTGATACCGCCATGGCTCTGGTGCCGAT
This sequence comes from Agrobacterium sp. ST15.13.013, assembly GCF_027956525.1. Lineage (NCBI taxonomy): Bacteria > Pseudomonadati > Pseudomonadota > Alphaproteobacteria > Hyphomicrobiales > Rhizobiaceae > Agrobacterium > Agrobacterium sp. ST15.13.013. The sequence goes on along the minus strand of NZ_JAQKGP010000016.1, from coordinate 8,155 downwards.
GGTCGTTGAGCAGACCAATCGCGGCGAACGCTCCTACGACATATTTTCCCGTCTTCTCAAGGAACGCATCATTTTCCTCACCGGCCCGGTGGAAGACCAGATGGCGTCGCTCGTCTGCGCGCAGCTGCTTTTCCTCGAGGCTGAAAACCCCAAGAAGGAAATTGCGCTCTACATCAACTCGCCGGGTGGCGTCGTGACCGCCGGTATGGCGATCTACGACACGATGCAGTTCATTCGCCCTGCGGTCTCGACGCTCTGCGTCGGCCAGGCCGCGTCCATGGGCTCGCTGCTTCTCGCCGCCGGTGAAAAGGGAATGCGCTTTGCGACCCCGAACGCCCGCATCATGGTTCACCAGCCTTCCGGCGGTTTCCAGGGGCAGGCATCGGACATCGAGCGCCACGCCCGCGACATCATCAAGATGAAGCGCCGTCTCAATGAAGTCTACGTGAAGCACACCGGCCGTACGCTCGAAGAGGTTGAAAAAACCCTTGATCGCGACCATTTCATGGATGCAGACGAGGCGAAGGACTGGGGCGTGATCGACAAGATCCTGACCTCGCGCCAGGAAATCGAAGGCGCCGTCGCGAATTGAGGCGCGCCGCTTTTGACGTTTGTTTGAAGCCGCAAAAGTAATTTCGGGGCTTTCAACCGCAACAGAAAGCGATATTAGTATATATAAAGGCTATGTTGAGTTTTTATGACGTAGCTAGGTTTGATGGGGAATTCGTTGCAGCCGGGTATCAGCTCATGTATCTGATACCGGTTAGTACCCCGGGAAACGAGGCGGATACGGCGATGCACCCCAAGGGCTGCCGTATCTGCGGGCGGTAAGTTGACCGCGATCCGTTTGGCGGACCTGCGGCGTGCTGGAAGGAAAGAGATATGAGCAAAGTCAGCGGCAGCAACGGCGGCGACTCTAAGAATACACTCTATTGTTCATTCTGCGGCAAGAGCCAGCACGAAGTCCGGAAACTCATTGCCGGACCGACGGTGTTCATCTGTGATGAATGCGTCGAATTGTGCATGGACATCATCCGCGAGGAGAACAAGACGTCTATGGTGAAGTCGCGCGAGGGTGTGCCCACCCCGCAGGACATCATCAAGATCCTCGATGAATATGTTATCGGCCAGAAGCAGGCGAAGAAAATCCTGTCCGTGGCCGTTCACAACCATTACAAGCGCCTTGCGCACGCCTCCAAGAACGGCGATGTCGAGCTGGCGAAGTCTAACATCATGCTCGTCGGTCCGACGGGTTGCGGCAAGACCTATCTTGCCCAGACGCTCGCTCGCATCATCGACGTTCCCTTCACCATGGCGGACGCAACGACGCTGACCGAAGCCGGCTATGTCGGCGAGGACGTGGAAAACATCATCCTGAAGCTGTTGCAGGCTGCGGATTACAATGTCGAGCGCGCCCAGCGCGGCATCGTCTATATCGACGAAGTCGACAAGATTTCCCGCAAGTCGGACAACCCGTCCATCACGCGCGACGTGTCGGGCGAGGGCGTTCAGCAGGCGCTTCTGAAGATCATGGAAGGCACGGTCGCTTCCGTTCCGCCGCAGGGCGGCCGCAAGCATCCGCAGCAGGAGTTCCTGCAGGTGGATACGACCAATATCCTGTTCATCTGCGGCGGCGCATTCGCCGGCCTCGACAAGATCATCTCGGCCAGAGGCGAAAAGACCTCGATCGGCTTCGGTGCGACCGTCAAGGCGGAAGACGATCGTCGTGTGGGCGAAGTGCTGCGCGAGCTGGAGCCGGAAGATCTGGTGAAGTTCGGCCTCATTCCGGAATTCATCGGCCGTCTGCCCGTTCTGGCGACGCTGGAAGACCTGGACGAAGATGCGCTGATCCAGATCCTGTCCGAGCCGAAGAACGCGCTGGTCAAGCAGTATCAGCGCCTGTTCGAGATGGAAGATGTCGAGCTGACCTTCCACGAGGACGCGCTGCGCGAAATCGCTCGTAAGGCGATCACCCGCAAGACCGGTGCCCGCGGCCTGCGCTCGATCATGGAAAAGATCCTGCTGGACACCATGTTCGAACTGCCGACGCTGGAAGGCGTGCGCGAGGTCGTCATTTCCGACGAGGTCGTCAGCGGTGTCGCCCGTCCGCTCTACATCTATGCGGACCGCCAGGAAGAAAAGACCAACGTTTCGGCCTGATCGGCTGATGCAATGTTGGAAGAGATCAGGGCCCGCATCCGTGCGGGCCTTTTCTGTTAGAGCGACCTCACGAAACTTGCGTCTAACTTGACGAAGCCCGATTTTGCGTTTGGAGCGGATTGCGCTTTGCTGATAAAGTCTTACAACTGATTTGCAGCGCGTTATGACGGAAATGTGAATTCCGTCGGCGACCCGGTTCCTGGCCCTTGAGGATAACCGGAATGTCGGGAGTATGAGCCAGCGCTGGGTTTTGTTGAATTTCACGGTCTTGCCGCTCTGCTGGACCGTCTGTTCCGGCGACTTGAAATCGGTGTTTCGAAGCTCCACTTTCAGTCTCGAGAAATGAATGCGCCGGATGCCCCAAGCTGTCCGGCAAAGTGTCCCGAAAGGGACCATGGAAAGGAAATGATATGACGAACATCACGTCTGCGGCATCTGGCGGTACCTATCCGGTACTTCCCCTGCGCGACATTGTCGTTTTCCCGCATATGATCGTTCCCCTGTTCGTCGGGCGGGAAAAATCCATCCGTGCGCTCGAGGAAGTCATGGGTTCGGACAAGCAGATCATGCTTGTCACCCAGATCAACGCCAGCGACGACGATCCGGCACCGGAAGCCATCCATAAGGTCGGCACGGTCGCCAATGTCCTGCAGCTCCTGAAGCTTCCCGACGGCACCGTAAAGGTGCTGGTGGAAGGCAAGGGCCGCGCCCAGATCGACAATTACACCGGCCGCGAGGATTTCTATGAAGCCTCCGCGACGCCTTTGCAGGAGCCTGCCGAAGATCCGGTCGAGATCGAAGCGCTTTCGCGTTCGGTCGTGTCCGAATTTGAAAGCTACGTGAAGCTCAACAAGAAGATTTCGCCCGAGGTTGTCGGCGCTGCTGGCCAGATCGACGATTATTCGAAGCTTGCCGATACGGTCGCTTCGCACCTGTCGATCAAGATCACCGAAAAGCAGGAAATGCTGGAAACCGTCAGCGTGAAGCAGCGGCTTGAAAAGGCGCTCGGCTTCATGGAAGGCGAAATTTCCGTGCTGCAGGTCGAGAAGCGCATCCGTTCGCGCGTCAAACGCCAGATGGAAAAGACCCAGCGCGAATATTACCTGAACGAGCAGATGAAGGCGATCCAGAAGGAACTCGGCGACGGCGAAGACGGTCGTGACGAAATGGCCGAACTGGAAGAGCGCATCGCCAAGACCAAGCTTTCCAAGGAGGCCAAGGAAAAGGCCGAGGCGGAAATGAAGAAGCTTCGCCAGATGAGCCCGATGTCGGCGGAAGCCACAGTCGTGCGCAACTATCTGGACTGGCTGCTGGGTCTGCCCTGGGGCAAGAAGTCGAAGATCAAGACCGACCTCAATGCCGCCGAGACGATCCTTGATCAGGATCACTTCGGTCTGGACAAGGTCAAGGAGCGCATTGTCGAATATCTGGCCGTACAGGCCCGTGCTTCCAAAATCCGCGGTCCTATCCTGTGCCTCGTCGGTCCTCCCGGCGTCGGCAAGACCTCGCTTGCCAAGTCGATCGCCAAGGCGACCGGCCGTGAATATGTGCGCATGGCGCTGGGCGGCGTTCGTGACGAAGCGGAAATCCGCGGTCACCGCCGTACCTATATCGGCTCCATGCCCGGCAAGATCGTCCAGTCGATGAAGAAGGCCAAGAAGGCGAACCCGCTCTTCCTGCTCGACGAAATCGACAAGATGGGCATGGATTTCCGTGGCGATCCGTCGTCGGCACTGCTGGAGGTTCTCGATCCGGAACAGAACTCCACCTTCATGGATCATTACCTGGAAGTGGAATACGACCTGTCCGACGTGATGTTCGTGACCACGGCCAACACGTTGAACATTCCCGGCCCGCTGATGGACCGCATGGAAGTGATCCGCATCGCCGGTTACACGGAAGACGAAAAGCGCGAAATCGCAAAGCGTCACCTTTTGCCCAAGGCGATCAAGGAGCATGCCCTGCGTCCAGAAGAGTTCTCGGTCACCGATGATGCCCTGATGGTCGTCATCCAGCAGTACACCCGCGAAGCGGGCGTGCGCAGCTTCGAACGCGAGCTGATGAAGCTGGCGCGCAAGGCTGTCACCGAGATCATCAAGGGCAAGGTCAAGTCCGTGGAAGTCACCGCTGCAAACGTTCCCGACTATCTGGGCGTGCCGCGGTTCCGCCATGGCGAAGCCGAGCGCGAGGATCAGGTCGGTGTCGTCACCGGTCTAGCCTGGACGGAAGTCGGCGGTGAGTTGCTCACCATCGAAGGCGTGATGATGCCGGGCAAGGGCCGCATGACGGTTACTGGCAACCTCAAGGAAGTGATGAAGGAATCCATTTCGGCGGCGGCATCCTATGTCCGCTCGCGCGCCGTGGATTTCGGCATCGAACCGCCGCGTTTCGACAAGAGTGACATCCACGTTCACGTTCCTGAAGGGGCAACTCCGAAGGACGGACCGTCTGCCGGTGTTGCCATGGCAACTGCCATCGTCTCCATCATGACCGGTATTCCGGTCTCGAAGGATGTGGCGATGACGGGCGAGATCACGCTTCGTGGTCGCGTGTTGCCGATCGGCGGCCTGAAGGAAAAGCTGCTTGCGGCTCTGCGCGGCGGCATCAAGAAGGTGCTGATCCCGGAAGAAAACGCCAAGGATCTGGCGGAGATTCCGGATAACGTGAAGAACGAGATGGAAATCATTCCGGTGTCGCGCATGGGCGAGGTTATCAAGCACGCTCTCATCCGCCAGCCGGAACCCATCGAGTGGGACGGCAGCATCGAGACGCCGGTGATCGCAACCGTCGAAGGTGTTGATGACGGCAACCAGACCATCGCCCATTGATACATGCATCGTCGCGAAGGCGGGAATCGCCTTTCGCGGCGGGCAGCGCATAGAATCAATGCGTTAGGTGTCGGAGTGCGTGCGCGGTGCTCAGCTCTGCGCAACTGATGCCAAATTGGCACGAATATGTGGAAGGCCGGCAGAAATGTCGGCCTTTTTTGTGAAAAAAATCGCAGACCCCTTGTTTTTCAGGCGATTCCAGCGCTTTTGAGTTGCTGCGCGCGGATGCGAATGTATTCTGCGCCGGCTTAATTTTAGTCGTTTCAAACCATTGAAAGGGGTGGAAACATGAACAAGAACGAGCTCGTCTCTGCTGTTGCCGAAAAGGCTGGTCTCACGAAGGCAGATGCTGCTTCCGCTGTTGATGCCGTATTCGAAACCGTACAGAACGAACTGAAGAGCGGTGGCGACATCCGTCTCGCTGGCTTCGGCAGCTTCTCCGTTAGCCGTCGTGAAGCCTCCAAGGGTCGTAACCCTTCCACGGGTGCTGAAGTCGATATCCCGGCTCGCAACGTACCGAAGTTTTCCGCAGGCAAGGGCCTGAAGGACGCCGTCAACTCGTAAGGTTTCCGGAAAGCTGCAACGCCCGGCGGCGGGCGGGCGGCTTTTCAGGTTCACGAGGAAACATGTTTTGATGCCCTGACGCCGTCACATCGACGCTAAAGCGGGTGGTGTTTCGAAACGCGGAATGTGCGCATAAACGCGAAAGCCCGGCTCCAGCAGTCGGGCTTTTTGATTCTCCCGCAAGGAAATGTCATGCCACTGTCATGTCTTTGACGCAGAAGCCATGGGGTATTTCTGGACCCAAGGGGGATTAAAATGGCGTTCCGATTTTCTCAAATGGCTTTGACTGCAGCTCTGCTTGCGTCCGCGGCCATCCCGGCCGCTGCCGAGCCGGTTTTCAACCGCATTGCATCGTTCCCGGTGGCGAAAAACCTTCCCGCGGACAAGGACGCCAAGTCTGTCACTTCGGCTGAAATCATCACCGCCAGCGAAGACGGCAAGACGCTGATTTATTCGGACAGCCCGCTTGGCGGCATCGGTTTCATCGACATCACAGACGCCAAGGCTCCAAAGGCCGGCGGCGCATTGTTGCTGGAAGGCGAGCCGACCTCCGTTGCCGTTGCCGGTCTCAAGGTACTGGCTGGCGTCAATACGTCGGAAAGTCGTGCCAAGCCCTCCGGCAAGCTGGTGACGGTCGATCTCGCCACGAAGAAGGTTGAGGCAAGCTGCGACCTCGGCGGCCAACCCGATTCCGTCGCCGTTTCCCCGGACAAGACCTTTGCCGCCATCGCGATCGAAAACGAGCGCGATGAAGAGGTAAACGAAGGCGCCCTGCCGCAGATGCCAGCCGGTTACCTCGTTACCGTCGGCCTGAAGGATGGTGTTGCCGACTGCGCGACGCTGAAGAAGATCGACGTTACCGGTCTCGCTGAAATTTCCCCGGAGGATCCGGAACCGGAATTTGTTTCCATCAACGCCAATGGCGAGATCGCGCTGACGCTGCAGGAAAACAACCATATCGTCATCATCGACGGCAAGACCGGCACCGTGAAGACGCATTTCTCTGCCGGCACCGTCAATCTGGAAGGCATCGATACCAAAACCGATGGACAGCTGAAGTTCACCGACAAGCAGGAAGGCCGCAAGCGCGAGCCGGATGCCGTGAAGTGGCTGGACAATGACCGTATCGTCATCGCCAATGAGGGCGACTGGCAGGGCGGCTCGCGCGGCTTCACCATCTTCGACAAGACCGGCAAGCTTCTTTATGAGGCCGGCACCTCGCTCGAGCACGCGGTTGCCGCCATCGGCCACTATCCGGAAAAGCGTTCCAAGGCCAAGGGGATCGAGCCCGAGGGTCTGGAGGCGGCGACCTTCGATGGTCAGAAGTATTTCTTCGTGCTTGCCGAGCGCGCCTCCGTTGCCGCTGTTTACAAGGATACCGGCGCAGAGCCGCAACTGACCCAGCTCCTGCCTTCGGGAATTTCGCCGGAAGGCGCAGTCGCCATCCCGTCGCGCAACCTCCTAGCCACGGCCAATGAGGTTGATCTGATCGAAGACGGCGGCGTCCGCTCGCATGTCATGCTTTATGAGCGTGCTGAAGGCGAAGCAGCCTATCCGCAGCTCGTCTCCGCGACAGTCGATGGTGCGCCGATCGGTTGGGGTGCGCTCTCGGGTCTGGTCGGCGATACCGAAAAGCCCGGCATTCTCTATGCCGTGTCCGATTCGGTCTATGGCAATCAGCCGTCGATCTTTACCATTGATGCGACGAAAAAGCCTGCTGTCATCACCAGCGTGCTGCGCGTCAAGCGTGACGGCGTCGCCGCCCAGAAGCTTGATATCGAAGGCATCACGCTGGACGGCAAGGGCGGTTTCTGGCTGGCCTCTGAAGGCGATAGCGCCAAGCTCGTTCCGCATGCGCTTTATAACGTTAACGCCAAGGGTGAAATCAAGGCCGAGATCGCGCTGCCGAAGGAGCTGCTCGCCAGCGATACCCGCTTCGGTTTCGAAGGCGTGACGATGATCGGTAAAGGCGACGATGCGACGCTGTGGATGGCCGTGCAGCGTGAATGGGGCACGGACGAGAAGGGCTTCGTCAAGCTCGTCTCCTATAATCCGAAGTCCAAGGAGTGGGGCGCTGTGCGTTACCCGCTCGACAAGACCGAGGCAGGCTGGGTCGGCCTTTCTGAAATCACCGCGCAGGGCGACTATGTCTATATCATCGAGCGCGACAACCAGATCGGCGACAAGGCCAAGATCAAGAAGCTCTACCGCGTTGCTATCGCCGACCTGAAGCCGGGCAAGATCGGCGGCGAGCTGCCGCTGGTGACCAAGCAGGAAGCCCACGACTTCCTGCCCGACCTCAAGGCCCAGACCAACGGCTACGTCGTCGACAAGCTGGAAGGCTTCACCTTTGACAAGGCTGGAGCGGCCTATGCCGTGACAGACAATGACGGCGTCGATGATTCTTCTGGCGAGACGCTGTTCTTCAAGGTTGAGATGAAGGCGATCAACTGATTGCGCCGAACTGTATCGAAAAAAGAGAAAAGCCGGGCGATGCCCGGCTTCAGACTGCTGACAAACCCCTGGCGTGAGCTGGGGGTTTATGATTCATTGGGACATGTTGAAGAAACCTGCTCCTGAACAGACCGCTCTCGAGATGGTGA
>NZ_JAQKGP010000137.1:0-359 GCF_027956525.1 Agrobacterium sp. ST15.13.013 | reverse complement strand
GCCGGAGTATAAGCTGGAAGCGGGCGATGAAGTCCGTATCCCGCCGGTGCGCGTGGCGGAGCGTGAAGAAGAGGCGGTATCGCCGCACCTGCAGAAAGTGGCCGCGCTCTCTGAGGTGATCCTCTATGAAGACGATCATATTCTGGTGCTCAATAAGCCTTCTGGTACCGCGGTACACGGCGGCAGCGGCCTGAGCTTCGGCGTGATTGAAGGGCTGCGCGCCCTGCGCCCGGAGGCGCGTTTCCTTGAGCTGGTGCATCGTCTCGACCGGGATACCTCCGGCGTGCTGCTGGTGGCGAAAAAGCGCTCAGCGCTGCGTTCGCTGCACGAGCAACTGCGCGATAAAGGCATGCAGAAAG
>NZ_JAQKGP010000136.1:0-310 GCF_027956525.1 Agrobacterium sp. ST15.13.013 | reverse complement strand
GGTACACACATCCGCCAGCGCCGCCTGGGCCAGCGCCGGAATATCCTCTTTCCTGACGCCCACCTCGCGCAGATGGCCGGGAATACCGACATCGCGGTTAAGCTGGCAGACCGCCTCTACTGCCGCCTCGCGCGCGGCGGTCAGGCTTAACGCTTCCACCCTGACGCCCATCGCCCGGGCGATGTCGCGATATTTTTCCCCGGTCGCCTCAGCATTAAAGCGCATCACGTGCGGCAGCAGGATGGCATTCGCCACGCCGTGCGGCGGGTTGTAAAAAGCGCCGAGCGGATGCGCCATGCCGTGCACCAGC
>NZ_JAQKGP010000135.1:0-328 GCF_027956525.1 Agrobacterium sp. ST15.13.013 | reverse complement strand
CCTGGAGAGAGTATTCCGGTCGACGGTATCGTGATCGAAGGCAAAACAACCGTTGATGAATCGATGGTGACCGGGGAGTCTATGCCGGTTACCAAAACGAAGGGTGACCCTGTCATTGGGGGGACGATTAATCAGACAGGTAGTCTTATCATCCGTGCAGAGAAAGTCGGTGATGAAACGATGCTCTCACGAATTGTTCAGATGGTCGCTGATGCACAGCGTTCGCGTGCCCCCATCCAGAGAATGGCAGACAGCGTTTCAGGCTGGTTTGTTCCTCTGGTGATACTTATCGCGGTTGTTGCTTTCTTGATCTGGTCTGTCTGGGGGC
>NZ_JAQKGP010000134.1:0-362 GCF_027956525.1 Agrobacterium sp. ST15.13.013 | reverse complement strand
AATTAGTCGTTCAGCCTCTGGGGTGGTATGACGAACCGCTGAGCGTGGTGTTAACGGGCGATGAGGCGCCGTCCCGCGGCGAACGGCTGTTCGTCGGGCTGCAAAACGCGCGGTTGTACAACGGTACCGAGCGTATCGAGCCGCGCGGCGAGCTTGCTCTGGCGGAGTCGGCCTGATAGCTTAAATCAATGTGCTTTTGCCGGGTGAGGCTCTGCTTACCCGGTCTGGAATTATCACGCGTCTGCCAGGCCGGGTAAGCGAAGCGCCGCCCGGCTTTTTTATTGAGTAAAAATCGTGAATACACTCGAACAAACCATCGGCAATACCCCTCTGGTCAAACTTCAGCGTCTGGGACCGGACAA
>NZ_JAQKGP010000133.1:0-363 GCF_027956525.1 Agrobacterium sp. ST15.13.013 | reverse complement strand
TGAGATCGAGCTTGCGCGCTATTCGACGCGCGAGATGGTGGATCTCGAATCCAGCATGGCGAATTCCGCCGAGCGACTGCACCAGGCGCAAAACCATGGCGTCGATCGCCGGCTGGTAGAACGGGCAATCGGCCGCCAAGATGCTGCTATTCGGTCGAGCGTTTCGAGCGACACCGCTGGCAAGGTCGAGCGGGGCGAACTGGACAGTGGCGAGCGCGATCGGCGCATCGGCGCGGCGCGGCTTTCCGATGAGCAGCGGGCGGCGATCGAACATATCACCGGGCCGGAGCGGATCGCCGCCGTGGTTGGTTATGCCGGCGCTGGAAAATCCACCATGCTGGCGGCCGCTCGCGAGGCTTGGGA
>NZ_JAQKGP010000132.1:0-288 GCF_027956525.1 Agrobacterium sp. ST15.13.013 | reverse complement strand
GAATGTCGCGCGTGCGTTTGCCGCTTGGGGCGATGCTCCGCCGATTTTCGAACCGAACCACGCCTTTGCTGGCCATCTCTGGTACGACCGGCTAAGCAGGATCGTCCTCAAGAGCTACAGGATGGTCATTGGCGATGCCGGTGAGGAGATCGATCCAGTCGGCTCGTTCGAGACCGAGGGTCGGCCTGACCGGCTGGAGATCGTTCTTGAGATGGGAGATGCCAAGGCGGTGGATATCCGGCATCTCGAAACCGATCTGATCGTCGCAGGTCCCGAATACGGTTCGCT
>NZ_JAQKGP010000131.1:0-365 GCF_027956525.1 Agrobacterium sp. ST15.13.013 | reverse complement strand
GCCATCCATTTTGAACACCCGGCGTGGACCGGAATGGAGGTGACGTTTTTATTTGCGGAGTATTTGCTGCCGGTCTGCCATGCTGCGCTGCTGACAGATGACGATCTTCCGGGGCTGCTTAACCGGCTAACGCGCATTCACCGGCGGCAAAACCCGGACGCCTGGCTGCACTATACCCGCGAGTGCGGTCTGGCGCTGGATAACCCCGCCCAGGGGCCGCGCTACGATCTGCATGAGATGGCGATCGCCGCGGTACTTAGCCAGCAGGGTGTGGCCCTGGTGCCGAAGATGTATGTGGAAAGCGAGCTGAGCGCCGGAACGCTGGTTGCCCCGTGGCCGGGCTCCCCGACGCTGGCTAAGCGCTT
>NZ_JAQKGP010000015.1:0-150084 GCF_027956525.1 Agrobacterium sp. ST15.13.013 | reverse complement strand
CGGGTGGGAAGCTCAATTGCGACGGCCGCCCCTTGCGTTTCCTGCGCGGCCACACAGGCGTCGGAGGTAATGGCGGCCACGTAGCCGTCCCAGGAATTGGGACCCGAGGCCGTGCCTTTCGCTGCCGCGTGAATGAAATCCTGCAATTCGACGTCGTAGCTGGCGATGAAGCGGTCTTTCCAGTCGGTGAGGATGTCGTTCTGCAGCTTGGCGCTAAGGCGGGTCTGCACCGACATCGGCTCCGGCAGGCTGGCAATGCCGTCTTCCCCCACCACCTGGCACTGGATATCATAACCATAATGGCAATTGACGAAGATTTCGACGTCGATGATCGTGCCCTTCGCCGTCTCCAGAATGACGATCTGCGGGTCCTTCAGCCGCGCATGGCTTCTGGCCGCCGAACGGGGGAAGAGAACACGCGCCGAAACATAGTCATCGTCGAGCAGCCAGCGCAGCACGTCGATCTCATGGATCATCGTGTCATGGATCGCCATCGGGGTGACATATTGCTCTGGAACCGCCGGGTTGCGGTGGGCGGCGTGAACCATGATCGGCGCGCCGATCCTGCTATTGACGGCCTGTTTCAGCGCCACGTATCCGGCGTCATACCGGCGCATGAAACCCACCTGAACCAGCCGCCTGCCATGCGCCACCTCGGCGTCGACGATGCGTCGTGCCCCTTCCGCCGTTGTCGACAGCGGTTTTTCGCAAAAGCATGGCTTGCCGGCTTCAATTGCCGCCAGCACATATTGCTCATGCGTGGCACCCCAGGAGGTGACGAGCACGGCATCCACATCCGTCGATGCTATCAGCTCTTCACCAGTGGCGAAAACGACAGCATCCGGGGCAATGTCGTTTTTGACCGCCTCGGCGGAGACACGGTTGACGTCGCTCAGCGCAACGATCTTCGCACCGCCCAGAACCTTGTTGATACGGCGGGCATGATCACGCCCGATTGCGCCAGTGCCTACGACACCAATTCTGACAGTCATCTGAAAAACCTCATTTCCAGTATTTGGCGACGTATCGCCGGGTTTCGCTGAGCATGAACCGCGCGCTTTCATCGACGCGGTCTTCCCAGGCAAACACGCAGTTCGAGAGCACGCCGTCGAATTTCATGTCGGCAAGCGTTGCAAAGAAGATTTCCCAGTCGATCTCGCCCTGGCCGAAATCGGTGTGCTGATGCACCCTCACCTTCGAGCCGGGGGGATTGACGATGTAGCGTAGCTGCGACGACTTGTTGTGGTCATAGGTATCGGCAAGGCGCACATGCACCAGATGGCCCTCGGTCGCGCGCAGGTTCGCCACCATGTCCGGCCCATAGAAGAACGTGTGCGGCGTGATGAAGGAGGCCTTTACCGCCTTGGAATTGATGGTCTTGATAATGTCGATTGCCGGCGCGATCTCCTCGATCCAGTCTTCTGGATGTGCCTCCAGCGACAGCACCAGACCCTCCCGCTCAAGGATCGGCACGAGAATATCCATGGCGCGGAAGAACTGCGCTTCGCAGGTTTCCGGACGATGCAGGCCGGAACGGTCGTTGAGGCTGCGATCCGGCGAGCCGCCACGGCCGAATTCCGAAACGAACATCGGGCATTCCATTTCGACCGCAATCTCGATGGCGCGTTTCCAGTTGTCGATCGCCACCTCCCATTCGTCCGGATAGGGGCTTGCCCAGCGGTACATGGGTTGCAGCGTCGCAAGGCCGACACCATGGTCCTTCAACGCCTTTTTGAATTCGGCGACGCGTTCGGGATAGACCTTCGGCCGGGTCCACCAGGAAAGGAAATCCGGACGGGGTGAAAGTTCGACGTAATCATAGCCGAGTTCGGCAACCTTGCGGCAGGTCTCGGCCAGCGAAAGGTGCCGGAACATGTGGGGGTCGAGTGTATGTTTCATGGCTGTTTCCAGTGGAGTGATAGATGGACCGGGCCAAAGCCCCGCTTATTTGGCGTAGGCGGACATGTTTTCCGGGGTCACGAGTTCAAAGGGCACCCAAAGCGTCTTCTCAGTGCTTTGCCCGGCAGCGGCCTTCACCGCCGTCTGAACCGAAACCTCGCCCTGCTTCGTCGCATTCTGGTAGACGGTAATGTCGAGATCGCCGGCCTGCATGGCGGCAAGGCCGTCTGGCGTGGCGTCAATGCCGGCGATGACCACATCCTTCATGGAATCGCCCGCCGCCTTCAGAGCCTGCGCGGCACCGATCGCCATTTCATCATTATTGGCGATGACGGCATCGAACTGGATCCCCGCCGTCAGCCAGGAGGAAACGAGGTCCTGCGCCTGCGTGCGGCTCCAGTTCGCCGTCTGCTTTTCGAGGATTTCGATCTTGCAGTCCGGCCGGGCAAACACCGTTTCCACATCCTTGGTGCGCACCAGCGCCGCATGGTTTTCCAAAGGTCCCATCAGGATCACGGCCTTGCCCTTGCCGCCCATCAGCTTACAGGCGGCTTCGGCCTCCATCGTGCCGGAATAGAGTTCGTTGGAACCGACGAAGGCCGTGCCATCAGGCAGGCCGGTTTCCAGTTCTGCCGGCGGGTGATTGACATAGACGAGCGGGATTTTTGCGGCGGATGCGGCCTTGGTGATCGCCGAGGTGGCATCGCCATCCACGGCATTGACGATGATCGCATCGACACCGTTGGCGATGAAATTCTGCACCTGATTGAGCTGTTTCGAAGGATCGAGCTGGGCGTCCTCCACCAGAAGCTCGATGTACTTGTCACGCCCTGCCTCAGCCCTGATGCCGTTCAGCAAAATCGTCAGGAACGGATTGTCGAACGATGTCATGGAGACCGCAACACGGGTCTCGGCAAGGGCAGGCGTTGCGAAAATGTAGAGCGCAGTCGCCATCAACAGGTTTTTCAAAGTCTTTCCTCCCGCGGAAAACCTCCGCTGGTTCAATCGCACTGATATCGCTGAAGCCGGAATATCCTCCCCCCGCCTCCAGCGTCTTCGGTCTGTCACGTCGTTGTCAGGCCCGAACGATCTCAGTTCTTGGCCTGATAGTCCTTGAGGTTTGCGGGTGTGACCAGTTCGAAGGGTACGAAGACCTTCTTGTCGACCGCATCCCCCTTTGCCAGTTTCAGCGCCGTATCAACCGCGCCCTTGCCCTGGCCGGCGGCGTTCTGGAAAACGCTGACATCCAGCTCACCCGCCGCCATGGCGGCAAGCGCGTCCTGCGTGGCGTCGATGCCGGCGATGATGACGCTATCCATCAACCGACCTGCCGCCTTCAGCGACTGGATGGCGCCGATGGCCATTTCGTCATTGTTGGAAATGACCGCATCGAAGTCCACGCCGGCCGAAAGCCAGTTGGTCATCAGGTCCGAGCCTTGAGTGCGCGACCAGTTGGCGGATTGTTCCTCGACAAGCTTCATGAAGCTACAATCGGGCGTCGCCACCACATCCTTGGCATCCTGCGTGCGCATGCGCGCCGCCTGGTTGGAAAGCTCGCCCATCATCACCACCGCCTTCGCTTCCGTCTTGCCGGCCGCCTTCAGCAGGCGGCAGACTTCCTGTGTCTGCAGGGTGCCGGACTGCTTTTCATCGGAGGCAACGAAGGCCTGTTTTTCCGGCAGGCTGTCGAGGTTGACCGGCTGGCGGTTGACATAAACGAGCGGAATGCCGGCGGCAGCGGCCGCCTGGGAAAGCGCCACGGTCGCATCGGTATCCACCGGGTTGACGATGATGGCGTCGACGCCGGCGGCGACGAAGTTCTGCACCTGGCTCAACTGCTTGCCGACATCGTTCTGCGCATCCTCGATCTGCAGCGAAACGCCGCTCATGCCCTTGGAATAATCGATCATGCCGTTGCGCAGCACGGTCAGGAAATTATCGTCGAACAGGGCCATCGAAACGCCGATGGTTTCCGCCGAGGCGGTCGTCGCCAGCATGGTGGCGAGCGCTGCAATCGCGAAATGTCTTTTCATGTCGTTCTCCTCCACAACCCTTGAAAATAACCGGCTGCATGGTTCAGCGCCCATCGCGCCGCTACCGTTTTCCGGCAAAAAATACCCGTCGCCGCGAAGACAAGTCCGCAGCCTGAAGCAATCCGAAACATCGTTATTTTCGTGGATCAGCCTCCTGCCCGCTCCACACGCAGGCAAGATTTCCCAGTCCCGGCCCGGCGTCAACGGGTTAGCGGTAACCGAAACCATCAACGCTGATAGAAACAGACGAGGAATTTATGATAGAATCTATCAAACCCTCAAAGGCTTTCAGGAACCCACAGATGAGCGGGTACAAACCGCTGTCCCGGCGTTTCCGCCATGCCATGTTCGATGCTGTGGACCATGGTGGCGATGAGATCTGTGCATAATTCGCGAAGCGGCGTCTGGAATATGCCGCTGATACGCTTTTCCAGCAACGCCTGACGGGATTCGGGCGTCAGTTCATTCACAAGACAGACGATGGCCTCCTGCCGGTTTTCCTGCTGCAGGGCCTCGATGACGCCTTCCATGCCGCCGCCGATGCAATAGATGCCGACCAGATCCTTATGCTTGGCGATGGTGTCCATCACCAGCTCATAGGTCAGCCGCCGCGTTTCCAGCGTGATCAGTGCATCCATCACCTCGAATTCCGGCGCATATTCCCGCATATAGCTGCGAAAGCCGGTCTCGCGCAGCGAATGACCGTGAAAACGGTGGCCGCCGAGCAGCAAAAGCACCTTGCCCCTGCTGCGCGCCAGCTGCGAGATCATCCAGGCCGCCGTGCGTCCCACTTTCATATTGTTGGCGCCGAGATAAGCTTCCCGCACCCCCTGCGCGAAATCCGAAAGCAGCGAAAATGTCGGAATGCTCTTCGCCTTCAGGCCCTCGACGGCGGCGGTGACATCGTGATGGTCCGGCCCCGTGGCCGCTACGGCCTGCACGCGGCCCTTCATGCCCGTCAGAAGGGCCGCAAGCTCGCTCGGCTCGCCCGACTGGGCAAATTCAATGCGCAGATTGAGATGGCGATCCCGGACGTTGCGCACCGCAAGCTCCAGCTCGTCGGCAAAGGTCTGGTAGAAGGCGTGCCGTTCCTTGCGCAGGATGATGCCGAGACTATAGGATGGCAGGTCGGCCAGCATGCGCCGGCGAATGATGTTGGCTGCGTGAAAACCGATCTTCTCCGCCGCCTCGAACACCCGCCGCGCGGTTTCCTCCCGCACCGGCAGCCGGCCGTTCAGCACCCGGTCGACTGTGGCGACGCTGACGCCGGCGGCTGTCGCAACATTTGTGATGGTCGGACGTTTCATGCTGGCACCCGCATACGGAAAGATTCCTGTCATATCTCGCAAAACATGTCATGGATCGTGATGGAATCCAACATGGGTGAAGGGATATAGCATGGAGTGCTTCATCAGAGAGTAATCAGGCCAGAGCTACACCGCAGGGCCGACTTGCCTGGTCCAGTGCGCTCCTCCCCTCATCTCTGCGCTTGTCACAGAGATCCAGCCAGCCCAAGTCCTTGGGCTGAGAAGAGTCCTTTCGCCGCGCAGACGCGCGTCGGCCGGATTCCTGTGACAAGCACAGGACTGAGAAGGCCGGGTTATGTCAGAGCGGGTAAATCACCAACCCGCCGAGTAGCCTGAATGACCACTGTCACACGTAAGGAAACTGCGGCAGCGGCATTCGCACCCTTTTGACGATGCTGAATGCCGCCAAACAATCAGACCCGTTCCAGCGCCACGGCGATACCCTGCCCGACGCCGATGCACATGGTGGCGAGCGCAAGACGTTTGCCGGTCAGCGAAAGTTCGAGCGCCGCCGTGCCGGCGATGCGGGCGCCGGACATGCCAAGCGGATGGCCAAGCGCGATCGCACCGCCATTGGCATTCACCCGCGCATCGTCGTCTGCGATGCCGAGCTGGCGCAGCGTCGCGAGACCCTGGCTGGCGAAAGCCTCGTTCAGCTCGATCACGTCCAGCTGTTCCTGCTTCAGCCCGAGCCGGGCCAGCAGCTTTGCGGAGGCCGGCGCCGGGCCGATGCCCATGACGCGGGGCGGAACGCCGGCGGCGGCGGCGCCGAGAATGCGGGCAATCGGCGTCAGCCCGTATTTTCTCGCAGCTTTCGCCGACGCGACGATGAGTGCGGCAGCACCGTCATTGACGCCAGACGCATTGCCTGCCGTCACGGTCGCACCATCGCGTTTGTTGACCGGCTTCAACTTCGCCAGCGCTTCAAGGCTTGTGGCCCGAGGATGCTCATCCTTCGATACCACCAGCGGATCGCCCTTGCGCTGCGGGATGGAGACGGACACGATTTCTCTGTCAAGACGACCATTGGCCTGCGCGTCAGCCGCCTTCTGCTGGCTGCGAACGGCGAAGGCGTCCTGATCCTCTCGGGAGACCTGATAGTCAATGGCGACGTTATCGCCAGTCTCCGGCATGGAATCGACGCCATATTGCGCCTTCATCAACGGGTTGACGAAACGCCAGCCAATGGTGGTGTCGTAGATTTCGGCATTGCGCGAAAAGGCGCTCTCCGCCTTGGGCAGCACGAAGGGCGCACGGCTCATGCTTTCCACGCCGCCGGCGATCATCAATTCCGCCTCGCCTGATTTCACGGCGCGGGCGGCTGTGATGAGGGCATCCATGCCCGAGCCGCACAGCCGGTTAATCGTCGTTCCCGTCACCGAAACCGGAAGGCCCGCGAGCAGCAGCGACATGCGCGCGACGTTGCGGTTATCTTCGCCCGCTTGGTTGGCGCAACCGAAGATCACATCTTCGACCGCTTCCCAGTCGACGGAAGGGTTGCGCTCGACAAGCGCCTTCAGCGGCACCGCGCCGAGATCGTCGGCCCGCACCGAAGAAAGCGCGCCGCCGAAGCGGCCGATGGGCGTGCGGATATAGTCGCAGATGAATGCATCGGTCATCAGTTCTTCCTCAAAGTTCCGGGGCGACGAGATCGGCAACCTCGCCATCGACCGCCAAAGGCGCGCCGGTCATGGCCTGCAATTCATCGAAGGTCATCGCCGGCAGTTTTTCACGCAGCACGAAACGGCCATCCACCACGTCAATGACAGCATGGCTGGTATAAATGCGGGTGATGCAGCCAACACCGGTCAGCGGAAAAGCGCATTTTTCAACGAGCTTCGGCTCGCCGTTCTTGGTCACATGTTCGGTGATGACGAAGACCTGCTTGGCGCCATGCACCAGATCCATCGCGCCGCCGACAGCCGGCACGCCCTTGGAGCCGACGCGCCAATTGGCGAGATCACCATTCTGCGCCACCTGATAGGCCCCGAGGATAGCCACATCCAGATGCCCGCCGCGCACCATGGCGAAGCTGTCGGCATGGTGAAAGAAGGCAGCGCCCGGCTTCAGCGTCACGGCCTTCTTGCCGGCGTTGATGAGGTTCCAGTCCTCCTCGCCTTCCGGCGGCGCCTCGCCGAAATTCAGGATGCCGTTTTCGGTATGGAAAATCGCCTGACGGCCGGGCGGCTGGTAACGCGCCACCATTTCGGGAAAGCCAATACCGAGATTGACATAAGCGCCGTCCTCGATGTCCTGCGCCGCGCGCCAGGCGATCTGGGCGTTGGAAAGCTTGATGTCTTCGCGGGTGTCGATGGTCGTGGTCATGCGTAGGCTACTCCGGCGCGAATGAGGACTTCTTCCTGTTGCGGATCGGGGATTTCGACGATGCCGTTCACGAAAATGCCTGGTGTGACGACATGCTCCGGATCGATCTCGCCGGCTTTGACGATCTTCGAGACCTGCGCGATGGTGGTCTTTGCCGCCATGCACATTAGCGGGTTAAAATTGCGGCCCGCCTTATTGTAGGTGAGGTTGCCATAGGTATCGCCAAGCTCCGCCTTAACGATGGCGAAATCCGCCTTCAGCCAGCGTTCCTGCACGTAAGAGCGACCGTCGAATTCCGCGATGACCTTGCCTTCAGCCAGTTCCGTGCCAAAGCCGGTCGGGGTGTAGAACGCCGGAATGCCGGCACCGCCAGCGCGAATGCGCTCGGCAAGCGTGCCCTGCGGCACCAGTTCCAGCTCGATTTCGCCAGCCAGATACCGGTCGGTGAAAGCGCGCGGATCGGACGAGCGCGGGAAGGAGCAGATCATCTTTTTGACCATGCCGGCATCGATCATGGCGGCGATGCCAATGCGGCCGTTGCCGGCGTTGTTGTTGATGACCGTCAGGTTCTTCGGGCCTTTGTCGATCAGCGCATGGACCAGCTCGATGGGCGCGCCGGAGCCGCCGAAACCGCCGATCATGATCGTCGCACCGTCACCGATGCCTGAAAGTGCCTCTTCGGTGCTCTTGATTGTCTTGTCCATTAAAAACCTCCATCCAGCCGGACGGATGGAACCCGCAAGGCTGCCTGACCGTGAGGTAAATCCGAAACCACCTCGACGGCAAGGATTTTGTGCGTTATATGATTTTTGTTCGCATATCGCACAAATGGAGCCATGATATGGCCGTCAACGAAAGAGACATGATGGGCGGTCTCGCCAAGGGATTGCGGGTCATCGAGGCCTTCAGCGCCGAGCGCCCGCGCCTGTCGATTTCCGATGCCGCCGAGATTGCCGGGCTGGACCGCGCCACGACACGGCGTTGCCTACTCACGCTTTCGGAACTCGGTTATGCGGCTTATGACGGCAAGTTCTTTACCGTGACGCCGAAGGTGCTGCGGCTCGGCACCGGCTGTCTTGCCACCATGCCGCTGCCGCGCATCGTGCAGCCGCTGCTCGACCGATTGTCGGAGGAAATCGGCCAGAGCACCTCCGTTTCCATTCTGGATGAGACCGAGATCGTTTACGTGGCCCGCGCCGCACAGCAGCGGGTGATGTCGATTGCGCTGATGCCGGGTTCGCGCCTGCCCGCCTATTGCACTTCCATGGGCCGCGTTCTGCTTTCGGCGCAGACGGCCGAGCGGCAGCGCGACATTCTCGAAGCCTCCAGGCTGGTAGCACGCACGGACAAGACCATGACCGGCATGGACGCACTGCTCGCGGAAATCGAGGTCACCGGCCATCGCGGCTATGCGCTGATCGATCAGGAGGTCGAGATCGGTCTTCGCTCCATCGCCGTTCCGCTGAAAAGCGTGCGCGGCCAGACGGTTGCCGCCCTTAATGTCGGGCTTGCCGCCTCGGTCGCCTCGATGGAGGATCTGGTGGAGCGATATCTACCCGCCCTACTTGCCGTTCAGCGCGAACTGGCAAGAATGCTGGTCTGAAGCGGCACCTGCCGCGCGCCGGAATCCCCCATTTTCCGCTGCTCCGCCAGCCGCCAGGCACGCGGGGTCATGCCGGTCTCGCGCTTGAAGAACCGGTTGAAATAGGCCGGATCGGCAAAACCCAGCCCCTCGGCGATCATCTGCACGCTCGAAACGGTAAAAATCAGTTCCTGCTGGGCGATCTCGATCTGGCGTTTGGCGATCAGCCGCTGCAGGCTGAGGCCGGAAACGGAACGGACGAGGCGATTGAGATGCGTCTCGGAAAGACCGAGCTTTTGCGCATAAAACTCCGCTTTCTGCGGATCGCGAATATGGCGTGCAATCAGTGACAGCAAAAGTTCGAAACGCTGTTCCGCCAGACCTTCGCCGGTTCCCTCAAGCAGAGGCCGCGCCGCCCGCGCCAGGAGCCCCGTCACGATGGCCAACTGACCTTCGATAATGGCATCCCGGCCCGTTTCACGGGTTTCATATTCGACGGAAATCTGTTCGAACCCGCTGCGCAGGCGTTCGCCATCGGCGAAATCCCGCAACGGCAACAGGACAGGCCGGTGGAAATTCCGCAGCAACAGCGCCTGCACCGATGCCGGCAGGGCGCCCGGCAGCACGGTAACGATCACCCCGCCGATATCGCGCGAAAACCGGAAGCCGTGTTCGAAACCCGGTGGCACGACAATGGCGACCGGCGGGCGGATCGCTTCGGTGCGACCATCCAGCAGGGCATCGCCCTCACCGCCCCCAATGTACAAGATTTGTTGAAAGGCGGCGTGGCGGTGCAGGCCGATTTCAAAGCGGTGCAGGCTGCTTCTGGAAAAAAGCGTCTCGCAATGGAAGCGGAAATCAGTTCCTTGCACCGCCTCTTCGCCATACAAACCTTCGCTTGCAGCAAGCCGCATGTTCCTTCGCTCCTCCTCATAATGGTCGGATTGTGCAATTTGCCGATTAGAAAGTCCATTGAGCTTGCAGCATCCCTTGGTCAATTTCTTGATAGGAGACAAGTTCGGGAGGAAACAATGCGCACCCAGGTCGTCATCATCGGCTCCGGCCCCTCGGGGCTTCTGCTTGGCCAGCTTCTGGCCAGAGAGGGCGTCGAGACCGTCATTCTTGATCGGGTCAGCAAGGAGTACATTCTCGGCCGCGTCCGCGCCGGCGTGCTGGAGGAAGGCACGGTGCAACTCATGGAAAAGGTCGGTGCGGATAAGCGCCTGCACCGCGAAGGCCTGCCGCATGACGGTTTTTCGCTGACCTTCGATGGCCGCGACCACCGCATCGATCTCTTCGACCTGACCGGCGGCAAACGCGTCATGGTTTATGGCCAGACCGAGGTGACCCATGACCTGATGGATAGACGCGACGCGGCAAATCTTGTGACCATCTACGACGCCGGCAATGTCGAACCGCATGATTTCGATGGCGCAAGCCCCTATGTCACCTATCAGAAGGACGGCGTAACCCACCGTATCGATTGCGATTTCATCGCCGGTTGCGACGGCTTTCACGGGGTGAGCCGCAAATCGGTGCCGCAGGGGGCGATCAAGGAATTCGAGAAGGTCTATCCTTTTGGCTGGCTCGGCATTCTCGCTGACGTGCCGCCGGTCAATCACGAACTCATCTATGCCAACCATCCGCGTGGTTTTGCGCTCTGTTCCATGCGCTCAAACACGCGCAGCCGTTATTACATTCAATGTTCGCTGGAGGACCGGCCGGAAGACTGGAGCGACCAGCGCTTCTTCGACGAAATCCGCCGCCGCCTGCCGGAAAACCATGCGGATGCCATGGTCACCGGCCCGTCCTTTGAAAAATCCATCGCGCCGCTCCGGTCATTCGTCTGTGAACCGATGCGGTTCGGAAGGATGTTTCTGGCCGGAGACGCCGCCCATATTGTGCCGCCGACGGGCGCCAAGGGCCTTAACCTTGCCGCCAGCGATGTTCATTATCTGAGCGAGGCGCTGATCGAATTTTATCGCGAGAAGTCCGAGGCCGGTATCGACGGCTATTCGCAGAAAGCGCTTTCCCGCGTCTGGAAGGCGGTGCGCTTTTCCTGGTGGATGACAACGATGATGCACCGCTTCCCCGATACCGGAGATTTTGGCCAGCGCATACAGGAGGCGGAGCTGGATTACCTGGTGCAATCGCGCGCCGCTTCCACCGCGCTTGCGGAGAACTATGTGGGGCTTCCTTACTGAGAGACAGCCTCCGGCCGACCATCAAGCAACTCGCCCGCCGCCTCGCGGATGGCCTGTATCAGCAACGACAGCGGCAGCGTGGGCTGCGTATCGGCCCTCACTGTCAGCCCCACCGGGCCACTGGTATCGCCGGTCTCGACGGGCAGGATTGCGAGAATACCATCCGCCACATCGGCCGCCACCACGCCTTCCGAGATGATCCAGATCGCATCGCTGGTGCGCAGGAAGGCGCGGCCGAAGGCGTCGGACACGGTTTCGATGCGGATCGGCAGGGCCGGCACGCCGTTGGCGATCAGGAACTGCTCGACGACTGGGCCGATGACTGATTGGCGTGTCGGCATCAGCACGGGGTATTCATGCAGGTGATCGAACACGGAAAGGCCGGGTAAGAGCAGCGGATGGCCGGCGCGCACCACGAAGCGCACTTTTTCCGAATAGAGATGCTCGAAGGAAAAACCGGCCATTTTCTGCGGCGCGGCGAGACGCCCGACGACGAGATCGAGATCGCCGACACGCAGCTGCTCCAGCAGAACCGCATTTTCTCCCGTCACGATCTTCACCGGGCTGCCGGTCTTTTCCGCCAGAAATCCGGCCATCGCCTTCGGCATGATGCGAACAGACACCGTGGGCAGAGCGCCGACCCGCACCGGCGGACCAGCGCGCGCCGCCTCCTGCGATACCGAATCGACCGCCTGGCGCAACGCCGTCATCGTTGCGCCCGCGTGGCGCAGGAACACCTCGCCATAACCGCTGATGCGGATGCCGCGCCCCTCCCGGTCGAACAGCGAGACGCCGAGAATCTCTTCCAGTTCACGGATCGTCTTCGTTACCGCCGGCTGGCTGACATGCAAGATCTCCGCGGCCCGGATGACGCTTTTTTGCCGCGCCACCTCCACGAAAGTCTGCAGGTGGCGGAACTTGATACGCTGATCGACCATTGCTCATATAATCCAGTGGTTATGATTTTCATCGATAATGTCATTTTACTTAACCGGAACCCGCTTGCAATATCCCCGGCAGGAGGAGCACATCATGCATTTTCTGCGCTGCGGCGAGACGGTGATCCATTATCACGTCAAGGGATTGGACACAGGCAAGCCGGTCGTCGCCTTCATCAATTCGCTCGGCACGGATTTCCGCATCTGGGATGCGGTGATTGAAGCGCTTGGCGATGATTATGCCTATGTGCTGCACGACAAGCGCGGCCATGGGCTTTCCGATGTCGGGCAGCCGCCCTATTCCATCGACGATCACGCCGGCGATCTGATCGCACTCCTCGATCATCTTGGCGTGAAGAGCGCGATCATCTGGGGCCTGTCGGTCGGCGGCCTGATTGCGCAGGGGCTTTATGCCCGCCGTCCCGATCTGGTGCGCGCGCTCATACTCAGCAACACCGCACACAGGATCGGCACGGCCGAGATGTGGAACGCCCGCATCGACAAGATCGCCGCAGACGGCCTCGTCTCGCTGGTCGATCCCGTCATGGAGCGTTGGTTTACACCCGCCTACCGCCAGCCTTACAACGCCGTCTATGCCGGCGCGCGCAATATGCTTTCGCAACAGCCGGAGGCCGGTTACAGCGGCACGTGTGCGGCCATCCGCGATGCGGATTTTACCGAACAGGCCGGGCGCATCGCCGTGCCGACGCTTTGTGTCGCGGGCGATCAGGATGGCTCTACCCCGCCGGAACTGGTGCAATCGCTGGCCGGTCTCATTCCCGCAAGCCGCTTCGTCACCATTGCCGGCTGCGGCCATATTCCCTGCCTCGAACAGCCGCTCATTTACGCACAGGCGGCAGGCATTTTTCTCAATACCTTGCCGGAGCATTGACCGATGGCGGACCATATCGACAAGAACGCAAGATTTGAACAGGGCATGAAGACCCGCCGCTTCGTACTCGGCGACGCCCATGTGGACCGGGCGCAGACCATGACGTCCGGTTTCGACCAGCCTTTCCAGCAGCTCATCACCGAAGCCGCCTGGGGAACGGTCTGGTCCGGCAACCACTGGACGAAGCGGGAGCGCTCGATGGTGACCATCGCCCTGCTCGCCGCCCTCGGGCAGGACGAGGAGCTGGCCATGCATGTGCGCGCCACCGCCAATACCGGCGCCACCGAAGCGGATATTCGCGAGGCACTGCTGCATGTGGCGATCTATGCCGGCGTGCCCGCCGCCAACCACGCCTTCAAGATCGCCAAGCTTGCCCTGGCCGGTATGAAGGCCGATAGTTCCGCTGATAATTCTGGCGATGGGGAGGAGACGAAATGAGCAACCAACCGCCCGAAACCGGGCCCTTCTTCGCGCGCAACCGCGATATTCATCCGCTCGCCTATGCGCCCGGCTACAAGACCTCGATCCTGCGCTCGCCGCAGCGCGCCCTGATTTCGCTTGAGGGCACCAAAAGCGAGATCACCGGCCCCGTTTTCGGCCATGGCATGCTCAACCCGCTGGATAACGACCTCATCCTCAACTATGCCCGCCCCGGCGAAATGCCTGTTGGCCCGCGCATTCTGGTCCACGGCCGGGTGCTGGACGAACGCGGCCGCGGCGTGGACGGCGCACTGGTGGAATTCTGGCAGGCCAATGCCGGCGGCCGTTACCGCCACAAAAAGGAAAGTTACCTCGCCGCCATCGATCCGAATTTTGGCGGCGTCGGCCGCACGATCACGGATGAAAACGGCTATTACTGGTTCAAGACCATCCAGCCCGGGGCTTATCCCTGGCCGAACGGCGTCAATGACTGGCGGCCGGCCCATATTCACTTCTCAGTCTTCGGCCACGGCTTTGCCCAGCGGCTGATTACCCAGATGTATTTCGAAGGCGATCCGCTGATCTGGAAATGTCCGATCGTGAAGACCATCCCCGATGAGGACGCGATCAAACGCCTGATCGCACCGCTGGACATGAATGCGACGCTGCCGATGGACATGCTCGCCTACAAGTTCGATATCGTCCTGCGCGGCCGCCGCTCGACCCTTTTCGAAAACCGCATGGAGGGAAACTGACCATGGTTCAGCCGCTCAGCTATCTCAAGGAAACCGCCTCGCAGACGGCAGGCCCTTACGTGCATATCGGCTGCACGCCGAATTTCGTCGGCATCGAGGGCGTGTTCGAGCGGGATCTCGGTTCAGGTCCGCTTTATAACGACAAGGCCCGCGGCGAACGCATCAGCGTGCGCGGCACCGTCTATGACGGTGCGGGAATGGCGCTGAAGGACGCGCTGATCGAAATCTGGCAGGCCGATTGCGACGGTTATTACAACAGCCCCAGCGAAACGCGGGGCAAGGCCGATCCGAATTTCATCGGCTGGGGCCGTTCGCCCGGCGACATGGATACGGGCGAATTCGTCTTCGAGACGATCAAGCCTGGTACCGTGCCCTTCCGCGATGGCCGGCCGATGGCGCCGCACATCACCTTCTGGATCGTCGCCCGCGGCATCAATATAGGCCTGCAGACCCGCATGTATTTCCCGGAAGAACAGGAGGCCAATGCCGCCGACCCGGTTCTTGCCCGCATCGAGCAAAAAAGCCGCATCGCCACGCTTGTCGCCAAAAAGGAAGAAGGCAACGTTTATCGCTTCGATATCCGTCTTCAGGGCGAAGGCGAAACCGTGTTTTTCGATATCTGACGCATATCGCGCTAAGGTGTGCAGCGGTTTTGCGACGACGATATGCGCAAAAGAAAGCGAGACGGAAGATGAGCCTTTCCCCCTTCGAGCATCCGTTTCTGTCAGGCCTCTTCGGCGACAGCGAGGTCGTCGAGCTGTTTTCGGCAAAAGCGGATATCGACGCCATGGTCCGTTTCGAGACGGGGCTGGCGCAGGCGGAAGGGCAGGCCGGCATCATCCCCTCGGAGGCGGCAGAAGAAATCGTTTCGCGGCTTTCGGACTTTGCCGCCGATATGACCGCGCTTCGCCATGGCGTCGCGAAGGACGGCGTCGTGGTTCCGGAACTCATCCGGCAGATGCGCGCGTCCGTCGGCGGCAAGGCGACGGACAGGGTGCATTTCGGAGCCACCAGCCAGGATGTCATCGATACCAGCCTGATGCTGCGGCTGAAGGCTGCAACGGAAATCATTTCTGCTCGGCTCGGTCGTCTGATCGATGCGCTGGGAGACCTTTCCTCCCGCGACGGCCACAACCCGCTGACGGGCTATACCCGCATGCAGGCCGCCATCGGTATCACCGTCGCCGACCGGGCGGCGAGCTGGACTGCGCCGCTTGAACGCCACCTGCTGCGGCTCGAAACATTCGCACAGAGCGGCTTCGCCCTGCAATTCGGCGGTGCTGCCGGCACGCTGGAAAAGCTTGGCGGCAATGCCGCAGCGGTGCGTGCCGATCTCGCAAAACGGCTCGGCCTTGCCGACAGGCCGCAATGGCAGAGCCAGCGCGACGGCATCGTCGAATTCGCCAATCTGCTCTCGCTGATCACCGGCGCGCTCGGCAAGTTCGGGCAGGATATCGCGCTGATGGCCGAACTCGGCGCGGAAGTCCGCCTCTCCGGCGGCGGCGGCTCCTCGGCCATGCCGCACAAACAGAACCCGGTCAATGCCGAAACGTTGGTGACGCTCGCACGCTTCAATGCCGTGCAGATATCGGCGTTACACCAGTCGCTGGTACACGAACAAGAAAGGTCCGGCGCGGGCTGGATGCTGGAATGGCTGTCTCTGCCGCAAATGGTGACGGCAACGGGCGCCTCGCTGCTGATCGCCGAGCGATTGGCCGAGCAGATAGACAGGCTGGGCATAGGCGAAAACTAGGGCATTTCCAGGAAAAGTGGAACCCGGTTTCCCGTCCGAAAATGCTTCAAAATAAAGAGGTGGAGAATTTTCGCGATTTGAAGAAAAGCGAAAATACTCCAGCCGCAAGACCGGTCTATTTCTTGCGCAGACAGCGTTTCCGGGGGCCGCCGAACGGCGGACCGGAGGCGACATGACGACGCGTGGCGGCAAGCATTCTTTATGACCGCGACGACAATGCGAATATTTCCAGATATACAGCCGCAACTACGGGGAAGGTTTCTTCTTCGAAATCATCGAAAGGCGCGGGCGCGATGAACGCCCCATTCCGTATCGCCGCACAACGACGGCTTGCGCCGCCGGTCGGCATGCCGAAGGAATAAATCCCGGCGCCGAAATACGATCAGGCCTCAGACGGCAGGAATGCCGCTGCGGCCTGTTCTCATTCACGCCAGTGTCGTTATCTCATAATCGCGTGGAATGGCGGAGGTCGCCCTGAACCACTCGGACGCCCGTGTCCGCTGCTGATGGAAATCGAAGGCGGCACGGTCGGCGAAAAGCTCCTCCACCTGCCAGATCAGGGAATCGTCCGATTCGGACACCTCGAAGGAAAGACAGCCGGGTTCCGCTCTGGTCAGGCGCAGATGTTCGGGAAGGTGGCGCCGCACCAGCTCGACATCGTCCTTGGACAAACACTGTAAAAATCCGCTCAGCCTGACTGCGCCCGCCTTGTCGTTCATGGCCGGTACTCCATTCCTCATCGTTCGTCTCAAAGGTTCTATCGGCGATAATTTCAAAATACACGCATCATTGCGAAGCATTCTTCTAGAACCCGCGCTCAAAATCGGTGCAGCTGCGTATTTGTAGAGCAGTACATAAAAATTGTTCAACACTCTGGACATGATTGTTCGGTTTTGTTAGCTTTTTCGGCAAAACAAGGGTGGGGAATTAGAGTTACATGCGCATCGTCGAATCTGCGTCCGACGCAAATCGTCCGGCCAGCGCCGCTGAGGTTGCCTGCGGCGCTTTGGGGGCATCGAATGTGCCGTTTCAGCGGGCGGCGGCCAACCGGCATTTTGCCGGCAAAGCGGCCTGAAACATGCGACTTTTCGTTGCCTTCTCTGCCTTCAGTGCGGTGTCGCCCAGCAGGCGTGCCCGAGACATTTCCCCTTGCTCATTTTCATATGGCCACGCCAGCCTTGCCGCGTGCGCCACGCCGGAGACGCTGACATGACTGCCGCACACGCAAACGCCCTCCTCTCGGTCGAAGGCCTGAGCGTCGAATTTGGCAACAGCCGCGTCGTGGACGATATCTCCTTCCGCGTCGAGCCCGGCCGCACGGTCGCGGTCGTCGGCGAATCCGGATCAGGAAAATCGGTCACCTCGCTTTCCACCATGCGACTTGCGGACATGATGGGCGCGACCTACCCCACCGGCAAAATCCTGTTTGAAGGCAAGGACTTGCTGAAGGCGTCGCAGAAAGAAATGCGCTCGATCCGCGGCAAGGAGATCGCCATGATCTTCCAGGAGCCGATGACCTCGCTCAACCCTGTCTTCACCATCGGCGACCAGATATGCGAAGTGCTTGTGCTGCATGAGAAAATGGGCAAGCAGGCGGCGATGGCGCGGGCGCAGGAGCTTCTCGAAATGGTGCGCCTGCCCGATGCGGCAGAACTTCTGAAACGGTATCCACACCAGCTTTCCGGCGGCATGCGCCAGCGCGTGATGATCGCCATGGCGCTCGCCTGCCGGCCGAAGCTTTTGATCGCCGACGAGCCGACGACAGCGCTTGACGTCACCATTCAGGCGCAGATCCTCAACATCATGCGCGACCTGCAAAAGAAGCTCGGCATGGGCATGGTCTTCATCACCCACGATATGGGCGTGGTGGCGGAAATGGCCGATGACGTGGTCGTCATGTGGAAGGGCAAGAAGGTGGAGGAAGGTCCGGTCAAGGATATATTCGCCAATCCGCAGCACCCTTACACGCGCGCCCTGCTCTCCGCCGTTCCACGTCTCGGCAGCATGGAAGGCGAAGAGTTTCCCAAGCGCCTGCCGCTCACGGTGTTGCAAGATGGCCAGCCGGTCGTGGTTGGTGAAGAGCGCGTGCAAAACACTGCGAAATATGACGCGAAGCCGCTGCTGTCGGTGAAGGACCTGTTCGTGCGTTTCGATATCCGCAAGAACCTGTTCGGCAAGGCGACCCACCGCCTCAGCGCCGTGCAGAAGGTCAGCTTCGATATTCACGCCGGCGAAACGCTGGCACTGGTGGGCGAATCCGGTTCCGGCAAATCCACCATCGGCCGCACCATCCAGCAGCTGCAGACGGCGGTATCGGGCGAAATTGCCTTCAATGGCCGCAGCTATTCTGACATGTCGGCGGCGGAGCGCTTTCGCATGCGCCAGGAAGTGCAATATATCTTCCAGGACCCCTTCGCCTCGCTCGATCCGCGCAAGACGGTCGGTTTTTCGATTGCCGAGCCGATCAACACCCATGGCTTGATCAACGATCAGAAGGCCGTAAAGCGGCGGGTGGATGAATTGCTGGAGCGTGTGGGCCTTTCCTCCGAACATGCCGCGCGTTATCCGCACGAGTTTTCCGGCGGCCAGCGCCAGCGCGTCTGCATTGCCCGCGCACTGGCTTCCGATCCCAAGCTCATCATTGCAGACGAAGCGCTGTCGGCGCTCGACGTCTCCATTCAGGCGCAGATCATCAATCTGTTCATGGATTTGCAGGCCGAGCGTGGTCTCGCCTATCTCTTCATCAGCCATGACATGGCTGTCGTGGAAAAGATGAGCCACCGCGTCGCGGTGCTTTATCTCGGCCAGATCATGGAAATGGGCAGCCGCCGTCAGGTGTTCGAAACGCCGACGCATGATTATACGCGCCGCCTGCTTTCGGCCGTGCCGGTCGCCGATCCGACCATCGAGCGCCGCATCGCCATGATCGAGGGCGAAATCCCCAATCCCGTGCGCCGTGTCGGTGATGAGCCGGCCATTCTCGCCCATGAGGAAATCAATCCGGGCCACTTCATCGCGAAGAGCGCCTGAATAACAACCAGAACCGCAACCATCTGAAGAGGAACAGGTAGATGACAATAATCAAGAAGGGGATGACGACAACGTTCGTCGCGCTTGCCATGGCCGCATCGGCCTTGACCGCCGCACCGGCTCTTGCCGCCGGCAAGATGACCATTTCCAGCCCGCAGGACCCGGGCAGCTGGGATCCGATCGACACTTTCCTCGTGCAATGGGCTGCCGTCGCCACCAACATCTTCGACGGCCTGACCTATCGCGGCCCGGACCTGAAACTCGTGCCCGGCCTTGCCGAATCCTGGGAAGAGCTGGATGAGGGCAAGCGCATCCGCTTCAAGCTGCGCCAGAACGTCAAGTTCCACAATGGCGAGCCCTTCAACGCCGCCGCGGTCAAGTTCACCTTCGAGCGCCTTCTCGGCGAACAGGGTGCCAAGGGCCCGCAGCGCTCCAACTATGTCGCCATCGAAAGCGTCGATGTCATCGATGACTACACGGTGGACATGAAGCTGAAGGCGCCGGATCCGGTGCTGCTGACCAAGCTTGCCGGTTATGGCGGCATGATCGTTCCGCCGAAGTACATTCAGGAAAAGGGCGAGGACAATTTCAACCTCAACCCGGTTGGCACCGGCGCGTTCAAATTCGTTTCCTACGCACCGAAGACCAACATCAAGCTGGAGGCCAACGCCGACTACTGGGGCGGTGCGCCAAAACTTTCCGAACTGGAATATCGCTTCATTTCCGAGCCGGCGACCGCCGTTGCCGAATTGCAGGCCGGCCGCGTCGATCTCGTCATTCCGCCCACCATCCCGATCGGCATGATCCCGGTTATCCAAGGCGATTCCAAGCTGGAGATTGTCAGCGTGCCCGGCCCGACGGTCGATGCGCTGCGTTTCAACACCCGTGATGGCATCACCGCCGATCCGAAGGTGCGCAAGGCCATCATCATGGCCGTCGACCGTGGCACCATCGTCAAGTCGATCCTCGCCGGTCAGGCCTCCGAGATTGCAAGCTTCCAGAGCGCGCTGTCCTTCGGTTACGATCCGGAGCTGAAGCCGCTGCCCTACGATCCGGAAGGTGCAAAGAAGCTTCTTGCGGAAGCCGGCGTCAAGCCCGGTGCGGCGCTCCAGATCGATATCCGTGGCAATGACGCGACGATGAACGAGGTGGCGCAGGTCATTTCCAGCTATCTGTCCATGGTCGGCATCACCGCCACCATCAAGCCCTATGAGACCAACGTTCTCCTGAACGACATCATCCCGCAGGGCAAGACCGGCGCGATGTTCCAGCAGAAATGGGGCGGCTGGACCTTCGATTACGACAACACGGCCTATTCCATGTATCACTCCGGTGAAAAGTGGAACCCTTACGACAAGGACGAGAAGCTGGACAAAATGCTGGAATCCCAGCGTCCGCTGACCGACCGTGCCGAGCGCGAAAAAATCCTCAAGGAAATCGGCAGCTATACCGCCGAACGCGCGCTCGAAATCCCGCTTTACAACACCAATGCCATTTACGGCATCAACAAGCGGGTCAAGGGTTTCGTGGCACCGCCGGATAACCGCCTGAAGCTGACCGACGTCACCGTCGAATAATCAGGCTGGTTTTTCTGATCAACACACCTTGCCCGCCGCAATGCGGGCAAGGTCGGGTCTCTCTTCAAGGTAAAAAACGTGGCCGGTTTCCTCATCAAGCGATTGCTGCAGGCGATTTTTGTCGTCATCGCCATCACCCTTCTCGTTTCCTTCGCCATCCGCCTCACCGGTGACCCCGCCGTCACCATGTTCCAGGGCGGTGGCAGCATGACGGAAGACGATCTGGCGCGCATCCGCGCAGCGCTCGGCACCGACCGGCCATTCTTCGTGCAATATTTCAGCTTCCTGAAGGGTCTCGTGACGCTCGATTTCGGCCGCAGCTTCACCGGCAGCACGCCCGTCTCGCGCCTGATCGCGGATGCCCTACCCGCAACGCTTCTCCTCGCCTTCATCTCCATGGCGGTCTCGATTGCGCTGTCGATCCCGCTCGGCATCAAGGCCGCAACCTCGCGCGGCAAGACGGCCGATCAGGTGATCCGCATCTTCTCGCTCGTCGGCCTGTCCTTCCCGAATTTCTGGCTGGCCACCATGCTGGTGCTCTTATTCTCCATCACGCTCGGCTGGCTGCCGCCAAGCGGCATGGGCGGCTTTGCCAGCTACATCATGCCCGCCGTCACCATGGGCGTCATCCTGACGGCTACCAATGTGCGGCTGGTGCGCACGGCCATGCTGGATACGCTGCGCTCGCAATATGTCATGGTGGCGCGCGCAAAGGGGCTGAGCGAAAATAAGGTTCTCTACAAGCACGCGCTGCGCAATTGCGCCATTCCGCTCATCACCTATTTTGGCCTGCAATTCGGCGGGCTGCTCGGCGGCATCGTCGTCATTGAGCGCGTCTTCAACTGGCCGGGCCTCGGCACGCTGGCCTTCGACGCCGTCGGCGCGCGTGATTATCCCGTGCTTCAGGCCGTCATCACCGTGCTGTCGCTGATGATCGTCGGCATCAACCTTCTGGTCGATATCGCCTATGGCCTTGTCGATCCGCGCATCCGCACGGAGTAAGTGACGATGGCTGCCAAAACCTCGCGTCTTTCGCGCTTCACCAATCTCGAATTCGTCCTCGGCGCGTCGCTGACGACAATCATCTGCCTTGCCGTCATCTTTTCCGACGTGCTGTTTCCGGGCGGGGCCGACAAGATCGACCTCATGGCGCGCCTTGCCAAGCCGTTTGCCAATGCCGCCCATCCGCTCGGCACCGATCCGCTGGGGCGTGACGTGCTCGCGCGCGTCGTCGCCGGCGGCAAGATCTCGCTGCTGGTCGGCTTCACCTCCGTCATCGGCGCTGTCATCTTCGGCGTCGCGGTCGGACTGGTGGCCGGTTATTATCGCGGCTTCTGGGACATGCTGGTCATGCGCTTTGCCGATATCCAGCTCGCCATGCCCTTCATCCTGCTCGCCATCACCTTCATCGCCATTGTCGGCGGCAGCCTCACCAACACCATCATCCTCCTGATCGTCTCGCAATGGGTGCAATATGCCCGCCTCGTGCGCGGCTCGGTGCTGACGCTTCGGGAGCGGGAATTTATCCTTTCCGCCCGCGCTATCGGCGTGAAGGACTGGCGCATCATTCTCCAGCACCTGCTGCCGAACCTCATCGGCCCTGTCATCGTGCTGATGACGCTCAATGTCGCCAACAACATCCTGCTCGAAAGCAGCCTCACCTTCCTCGGTCTCGGCGTCGATCCGACCATTCCGAGCTGGGGCGGCATGCTGGCGGATGGACGGACCTATCTGCAAACCGCATGGTGGGTCAGCGTCTTCCCGGGTCTTGCTATCCTTCTGACGGTGCTTGGCCTCAACCTTCTCGGTGACTGGCTGCGCGACAGCCTCGACCCCACCGGCAGAACCTCGAGGTAACAGCGATGAGCCAGATTTTCGAGCAGACTTTCGAACGCACGCTGGATAGGCTTCTTGCCAATGCCGAACCCGGCCAGTCCTTCGAGGCATGGAGCTTCGATGACGCCAAAAGCCGTCGCGAAGCCGAAAACCGACTGAAGAAAAAAGGGGTCAGCGCCCGCATCCGCAGCGCCTACAAGCCGCTTCTCTTCACATTTCTGGAAGAGATCAGCCTCGATGGCGTCGACACCATCGAGGTGCGTTACCCGGTGCACGCCAGCGCGCCGGCCAACCGTTTCCGGTTGGAGGCCTATCCCCTGGCGGCGCTGGTGGGCGATACGAAGATCGACTTCATCGCCCGAAAAGACGACGAGTTCCATTATGATGTTACCCTGAGCCGCAACGGCAAGACGGAAACCCTGAAGGTTCTGGCGCCGAACCGGGTTCACACAGATATCGTCGGCGAAACCAACGTCTCTCCCACCGGCTGGTTCCGGCCTGCCGGCAACGCTTCAGGTGAGCGGCTGGAGACGGATTACGAACGGCTTTTCGAAGCGGCGATCCAAGCCGTCGCCGACCATGGCTGGGGTGACAACGAGCCCTTTTTTGAAGAACTGAACATTCGCGTCACGCATCCGGCCGAAGATCTGCCGCTGGCGGTTGGCGACGAAGTCGTCAGCCTGCGCGAAGCCCTGCATGAAGATTTCTATTTCTCGCTCTTGGAGTTCTTCCAGAAAAAATCCGGCCGCCCGCTTGGCGACCGGGGACTGAAGCCCGGCCAGATCGTACCGGAAATCGTCAAAAGCGAGGGCGAAGTCTCCGTCCGCATCGAGGCCCGCAGGCTCACCACCGTCTTTCTCGATGGTCGCGAACAGGAGATCGATACAGCCAGCGAACCGGTTGCGGCAGGCCAGCTCACGAAGCTGCTTGAAGAAATCGGCGGCGAGGCATTCGAGGCGCGCTCTCGTTCCGGCCGTATTCTTGCCGCCCGGTATGTCGCCGGCAGCGATGCCGCCGTGATGATCAGCGGCGGTCAGCACCCTAACGAGACCACAGGCATCGTCGGCGCCATCCGGGCCGCCCGCAGGCTCGCCGGACGCAAGGGCGCGCATTTCACCATTTCGCCGCTGGAAAATCCGGATGGTTACGCCCTGCATCAACGGCTGAGAGCCGACAATCCGCGCCACATGCATCACGCAGCGCGTTACACGGCGCTCGGCGACGATCTCGAATATCGCACGCTGGAAAATTCAGGCAGCCATATCAACGAGAAGGAAATCCGCTTCAAGGCGCAGGACATCAGCGGTGCCAGCCTGCATGTGAACCTGCACGGTTATCCATCTCACGAATGGACCCGACCGCTTTCCGGTTATGTACCGCGCAATTTCGCCATGTGGACGCTACCGAAGGGTTTCTTCCTCATCATCCGCCACCATGTGGACTGGGAAAGGCAGGCCGAGGCCCTGCTCGACCGGGTGACCCGCCATCTTGGCGCCATTCCCGGCCTGCTCGACTACAACAACCGACAGATCGCACTTTATGAAATCCACGCCGGTGAAACCGGTTTTCGCATCATCAACGGCTTCCCGTGCCTGTCGTCCGTCGATGACCGCCACACCGTACCGATGACGCTGATCACCGAATATCCAGACGAGACAATCTACGGCAACGATTTCATCACCGGCCACACCGCACAGATGGAAACGGTTCTCTCGGCCTATGACGCCTGGCAGGAAATCCTGTCACCACAGGTCGCCTAATAGAGCCAGTCGGAGACGGCGGGAGCGAAAGCGGCGGGAAAAGGCGATAACAAGTCAAACCCGATCAAGCAGGAAGCGGAGCGGTTTTGCATGGTAAGGGCGTGAACCACAGGAGACCCCATGCCCGCTCTCGACAAGCTCATCTGGCAGATCGAAACCGATCTGCACAAGGACCTGACATTGACGGTCCTGTCTAATCGCTGCGCAATCAGTACACATCACATGTGCCGGTTGTTCCAGCTTTCCACCGGCCTGTCGATCATGTCCTACGTCCGGGCACGCCGCCTTTCCAGGGCAGCGGAAACCATCGCGCTGTGCGATGGCGACATCCTCACCGCAGCACTTGATGCGGGATACGGGTCCCATGAGGCGTTCACGCGAGCCTTTGCGAATTATTTCAATGCATTACCGAGCACTGTTCGCAAGGCCCGATCAACCTCGTCCCTTGATCTCATGGAGCCATTAAAAATGAAAACCGACATGTTCGTCGAAGTCCAGCCGCCGGAAATGCGCCGTGCCGACGCCTTTATGGTTGTGGGTCTCAGTACCCCGTGCTCACTGGAGAATAACAGCACCATTCCCGCCCTCTGGCAGCGCTTCAATCTACGCGAAAGCGAGGTCGAGGAGGTGGTATCCGGGGCCGCCTACGGAGTGTGCAGCGCCGCCGATGAAGCCGGCAACTGCACCTATCTCGCCGGCGTCCAGGCGCTGAAAACAACACCGGGCATGGATCATACCGAGTTGCCCGCACAATCCTACGCGGTCTTCACCCATAACGGACACATCTCGGATCTTCCACGAACGGTCTACACGATCTGGAACAAGGCGCTGCCCGATGCCGGACTGAAAACCGCCGACTCTCCCGATTTCGAACGTTATGACCGGCGCTTCAATCCTGAGACCGGGCGGGGAAGCGTGGAAATCTGGATACCCGTCATCGCCTGAAACAATGGCCTGTAAAGACCATATGCTCCAGCCAGCGTTGGGGCATATGGCGCATGGGCCGCCGCCCAACCGGAGACGGTCCGCCTATTTTGCCGACGCGGCGGTGGCGAGCTTCTGGTCCCGCTGCTTCTGCAGCAGCTTCTTGCCCTTGCTGAGAATATGCAAGTTGGCGGCATCCAGCTTGTTATAGGCAGCCTGGATGATATCGAGATCGGAGACATGCCCGACCGCTGCGAGCTTGTACATGACGTCTCCGACGGCGACGTCGATGGTCGGCGCAGGCGTGGTGGCGACGTCCCGCGCGGCGGCCTGAACACCCTCCGCCGTTCCGCCCATGCCGAGATAGAGCGTGAGCGCCTTGCGAAGAAACGCCTCGCGGCGTTCGATCTTGTTGTTGAGTATACTTTCGCCGACGCGATTACGCATCAGCTCAACGGCTCTGTTTTGATATTCGCTCATCAGACACCAAATAAAGTTCAGAAATATTCTTCGCGAGGCTACGAACAATCCCCTTAAAACTGGTTAAGGCGTGGCGTTCGCCTTCGCGTGAACACCATTGCGCACCGAGTTTACCCGAAGCTGTTTTCCCGCGTCTGAAACGACCGGCGACGGAACCGGTTTGAAAATCGTTCAGGCGGCGTTATTGTCCTTTCCGGTTTGGGGCGGGGCGCAACAAAGCCGTTATTGATAACCGTCAGGTTATTTATACCCCCCCTTATTTCATTTTACTTTGGCCGCCGCACTCATCAATCTGACAGCCTGGATCGGTGGACGGGAGCCACGGATCAATTGGGAGGAAGTCATGAAAATGCGGATCACCGCCGCCATCGCGGCCATTTGTTTTAGTTCCGTTGCCTATGCCGATACGATCAAGGTGGGTGTAGTCGGTCCGTTCTCCGGCCCCTTCGCGTTGCAGGGCAAGAACTTCAAGGCCGGCATCGACGCCTGGTTCGCCCTTAACGGCAACAAGGTCGGCGACGATACGGTTGAAATCGTCTATCGCGATGTTCCGCAGGCCGATCCGGCGCAGTCCAAGGCGCTGGCGCAGGAGCTGGTGGTCAAGGAAGGCGTGCAATATCTCGCCGGCTTTTATTTCACCCCCGACGCCATGGCGGTTACGCCGCTTCTGAAGCAGGGCAATGTGCCGATGGTCATCATGAATGCCGCCACTTCGGCCATCGTGACCAAGAGCCCCTATGTGGTGCGCACCTCGTTCACCACCTGGCAGACCTCCACCCCCATCGCCAAGGTGGCCTTTGACGGCGGCGTGAAGAAGGTCATTTCGCTGGTCAGCGATTACGGCCCGGGCGTCGACGCCGAAAACGCTTTCAAGGCAGCCTTCACCGCCGCCGGCGGCGAAGTGGTGGAAACCATCCGCATGCCGCTTTCCACCAATGATTTCAGCCCGATCATGCAGCGCGTGAAGGATTCCGGCGCTCAAGGCGTCTTCGCCTTCCTGCCGTCAGGCCCGACCACGCTCGGCTTCGTCAAGGCCTTCAACGATAACGGCCTGAAATCTTCAGGCGTCAAACTTTTCGCACCGGGTGATCTGACACAGGAATCCGATCTGCCGGCGCTCGGCGAGGCAGCACTCGGCATGCAGACGACCTTCCATTACGCTGTCTCACATGATTCCGCTGAGAACAAGACCTTCGTGGAAGCCGCCACCAAGGCGATCGGCAATCCGAAGGAACTGTCCTTCCCCTCCGTTGGCGCCTTTGACGGCATGTACGTCATCAGCAAGATGATCGAGGCCACCGGCGGCAAGCAGGATGCGGAAAAGGCGGTGGACGCGGTAAAGGGTCTTTCCTGGACAAGCCCGCGTGGCCCGGTCAGCATCGATCCGGAAAGCCGCCACATCACGCAGAACATCTATCTGCGCGAAGTGGCCAAGGGCGATGACGGCAATTATTACAACAAGGAAGTCCAGACCTTCGAAAAACAGGGTGATCCGGGCCTCGCCGCCGCGAAGTAAAGAACAGTTTTGACGACGTTGTCGGGTCGCCAATAGCGGCCCGTCTCCGGCCCGGATGGGCATTGCAGCACCGGGAGGAGCTTTTCAGCATGCAGACGGTCTTCAGCATCCTTGTCGATGCGCTTGCCTATGGCATGGTCCTGTTCATCATCTCCATCGGCCTTTCGGTCACGATGGGGCTGATGCGGGTGGTCAATCTGGCGCATGGCGCTTTCGCCATGATCGGCGGTTACCTCGCCTCCTATGCCGCCCACGGCCTCGGCCTCGGTTACGCCGTGGCGATCCTCGTCGCCATCGTCGGCACCATCGTCATCGCCATTCCGCTCGAACGTTTCCTCTATCGCCGCATCTATGGCGCGCCGGAGCTGACGCAGGTGCTAATGACCATCGGCATCACGTTTTGCATCATCGGCATCGCCAATTTCGTCTTTGGCCCAACGCTGAAGACCATTCCCTTGCCGCAGCAACTAGCCGGCCCCACCGATCTCGGCTTCCGCACCATTGCCACGCACCGCATCTTCGCCATTGCCTGTGGGCTGGCCGTGGCCGGCGCATTGTGGTTCACCTTCGAAAAGACGGCCTTCGGCATCAAGCTGCGCGCAGCCGTCGATAATGCCGCCATGGCAGCCGCACTCGGCGTGCGCACCGAAATCATCTACGCCGTCAGCTTTGCCATCGCCGTCGGCCTTGCCGCCATGGGCGGCGTCATCGGCGCGGAACTTTTGCCGGTCGAACCCTATTATGCGCTGCGCTACATGGTGACCTTCCTGGTGGTGGTCTCGGTTGGGGGCGCAGGCTCCATTCCCGGCGCGCTGATCGCCTGTCTTCTGCTCGGCGCGATCGACACGACCGGGCGGTATCTTGCTCCTGAATATGGCGAATTCTTCTTTTACCTGGCGGTCATCGTGATCATCACGCTGTTCCCGCGCGGCCTTCTCGGAAGGGCGAAATGAGATGGCGGTGCTCATGAACGACGTGACTGAAACGGCAGAAATCCCGAAGTCGCGCTCACCGCTGCGCACGCTTGCGGGACCGCTCCTCATCATCATGGCCGCGATTGCCGGTTATTACCTGTTTCCGGATAATCTGGCGCTTCTGACCCGCATCATCGCCATCGCGCTGCTGGTGCTGTCGATTGATCTTGTTACCGGTTATTGCGGCGTCGCGACACTTGGCCATGCCGCGCTCTTCGGCGCGGGCGCCTATGCCGCCGGCATTGCCGCAGCCCATTTCGAGATCACCGATCCGCTACTGATGACCGTGATCGGCGCAGGCGCGGGCGGCGTGGCCGGGTTGGTCTCCGGCACCGTCCTCTTGCGCGCCCACGGCCTGCCGCAGCTCGTTCTTTCCATCGCCGTCATTCACCTGTTCCACGAGGCCGCCAACAAAGCCTCCGGCTGGACCGGCGGCAGCGACGGGCTATCGGGCGTCTCTCCCGACGCCCTGTTCGGCACTTTCGAATTCGATCTTTTTGGCCGCACCGCCTATATCTATGGCGTCTGTCTGCTGCTCCTCGTGTTCCTCGCCCTCAAGGTGGTGGTCAATTCGCCCTTCGGCATGTTGTGCCGCGGCGTCAAGCAGGACAGCATCCGCATCCAGGCCATGGGCGGTTCGGTCAATGGCACTATTTTGAAGATGTTCGTCATATCGGGCATCGTCGCCGGCATTGGCGGCGCGCTGAACGCCATCTCCACCCAGGTCGTCGGTCTCGACAGCCTCAGCTTCACGCTTTCAGCCGAAGGGCTGGTCATGCTGGTGCTCGGTGGCGCAGGTTCGCTTTACGGGGCGCTGATCGGCACCGTCACATTCATGTGGTTCGAGGATGTGGTTTCCGCCGCCAACCCGTTCCACTGGCTCACCATTGTCGGCCTGCTGCTGATTGCCGTCGTGCTGTTTGCGCCGCGCGGGCTTTATGGCGCGGGTGAAGACATCATTGCGCGCATTCGTGGAGGTCGCAAATGAGCGCCATTTTCGAAGTCTCCGGCCTCAAGAAAAATTTCGGCGGCCTCGTCGTCACCAATAATGTGTCGATGTCGCTTTCGCCAGGAGACCGCACGG
Organism: Agrobacterium sp. ST15.13.013; assembly: GCF_027956525.1. Taxonomy (NCBI): domain Bacteria; kingdom Pseudomonadati; phylum Pseudomonadota; class Alphaproteobacteria; order Hyphomicrobiales; family Rhizobiaceae; genus Agrobacterium; species Agrobacterium sp. ST15.13.013. The sequence goes on along the minus strand of NZ_JAQKGP010000015.1, from coordinate 120,795 downwards.
TGCTGATCGGCCCCAATGGCGCCGGCAAGACCACCTTCGTCAATCTTGTCACCGGCAATATCAAGCCCTCGGCCGGAACGGTGCGCATCGCCGGCGAGGATGTGACCGGCCTCAGCGCCAGCCAGCGGGTGAAGCGCGGCCTCGTCCGTTCGTTCCAGGTCACAAGGTTGTTTCAGGACATGACGCCGGAGGAACATGTGGCGCTTGCCATTCTCCAGCGCGAAGGCAAGACGGGCCGGATTTTCGGCCGATACCGCGCCATGCCCTCGGTGATGAGCGAAGCCCGCGACATTCTCGGCACGCTCGGCCTTCTGGCGCTTGCCGAAACTCGGGTGCGCGAAATCGCCTATGGCCAGCAGCGTCTGATCGAGATCGCGCTGGCCATGGCGCTTCGCCCGAAAATCCTGCTGCTCGACGAACCCGCGGCCGGCGTGCCTTCCACGGAAACGGCGCGCATCGAACAGGCGCTCGACCGGCTGCCGGCTGATCTCGCCATATTGATGATCGAACACGACATGGATCTGGTTTTCCGGTTTGCCAAACGTGTGGTGGTGCTCGCCGCAGGCGCCGTCATCTTCGACGGCTCGCCGGAAGACGTCACCAGCAATGCGGAAGTCCGCCAAGCCTATCTGGGAAGTTACGCCGATGCCCGCAGCGCCGCTTGAAATCACCAATCTCACCGCCGGTTACGGCCCGACAAGGGTCATCGAGGGCCTGTCGCTTTCCGTGCCGTCGGGCTCGCGTTTTGCCGTGCTCGGCCGCAATGGCGTCGGCAAGACCAGCCTCTTCGCCACACTGGCCGGCCAGACGAAACGCTTCGCCGGCGATATCCGCATCGGCGGGCAGAACATCGCCGCTTTGCCGAGTGCTGCCCGCGCCAAAGCCGGCCTCGGCTACGTGCCGCAGACCCGCGATGTGTTTCCCACCCTCACCGTCGAGGAAAACCTGTTCGTCGGCCTCAAGGGCAGGCCGAAATCGGCCATCGAGGAAGCCTACACGCTGTTTCCGCGCCTCAAAGAGCGCCGCCGCAATCTCGGCTCGCAGCTCTCCGGCGGCGAACAGCAGATGCTTTCCACGGCCCGCAGCATTCTTGGCCAGCCGCGCGTGCTGCTGCTCGACGAACCGCTCGAAGGTCTCGCTCCCGTCATCTGCGAGGAGCTGATGGCGGCCTTCTCCAAGCTCGCCCAATCCGGCGAAATGACCATCCTCCTCGTTGAACAGCGCATCCAGATGGCCATCGACTTCGCCGACCACGCCATCATCATGGAACGCGGCCGCATCGTCTGGGAAGGGCCATCCAGCGATCTTGCGGAAAACCCGGATATTATCGATACGCATCTCGGAGTTGGCGGGCTGCACTAATTTGAAACGCTATTCACCCTCAGCCCGTCACTCCGGCTTTGCATCGGGATGACGGAAGCAATGCCATGCGAGCACCACCCGGCCTCATTTACCGTTTCCTAAAAAACCCAATGGAATAAAAATTCCACTGCAGTTAAAGTGCACACGATTTCAGTCCGCACAAAGGAACGACAATGACGGCAATCGAGGCGCCAGAATCCGTAAAGGCTTTTGAGGAGCGGCTGCTCCAGGTCGCGGAGGGTTTGCCGAAACGATTGCGGCAATGCGCCGATTATGTCGCTTCCAATCAGGATCGCATCGCCGTTTCCACCGTCGCCGAAATGGCGGAAGGGGCGGGCGTGCAGCCTTCAGCCTTCATGCGGTTTTGCCAGATCATGGGCTTTTCCGGCTTTTCGGAAATGCAACGGCTGTTCCGTGATTCCTATGTCGGCGGTTGGCCGGATTACGCCACGCGGCTCGACCATCTGCGTGAAAAAGGCGATGAAAGCGCTTCCGGCCTGCTGGCGGAATTCGTGGAGGCCGGCCGTTCCTCGCTGGAAATGCTGCTCAAATCGGTCGACACGAAGCAGCTTGATGAGGCGGTTTCAGCGCTCTCCCAGGCGCGCACCGTGCATATCATCGGTTTGCGGCGCTCTTTTCCCATTGCCAGCTATCTGGCCTACGCCTTCGAGAAGATGAAGGTGCCGGCGGTTCTGCACAGTGCGGTTGGCGGGCTCGGCAACATCAGCGCCATTTCCCGTGACGACGCGCTGATCGCGATCACCTTCTCGCCCTATTCCACTGAGACGCTGGAGCTTGCGGAAAACGCCCGCGCCAACGGCATTCCGGTCGTGGCGCTTTCCGATTCCGCGGTCAATCCGCTCCGGAAATCCGGAGCAACACTTCTGACGGTGACGGAAATCGATTTCGGCGCATTCCGATCGCTTTCGGCCACGCTCTGTCTCGCCATCACGCTGGCGGTTGCCGTGGGAACACGCAAGACGGCCTGAATATTTTTATTGAAAACGGCAAAAATAGAATTTATGATCCAAATCCATGAAACGGGCGTTCCATAATCGTCCGTCTCGTGACGGGATATGTGAGCGGAGGAGGCTCACCGAAACGGGATGGCGATAGGTGGCGGCATGATTGCCTGATCCGCCCGACACCATGAGGCACACCGCGCAAAAGCGCGGTGCTAAGGAGGAAGCTTTTGAAAAAACTTGATCTTATCACGATCGGGCGCTCGTCTGTCGATCTGTACGGTTCGCAGGTCGGCGGCCGTCTGGAGGACATGGCCTCCTTTGCCAAATATATCGGCGGCTCGCCCACCAACATCGCCGCCGGCGCGGCGCGCCTGGGGCTCAACAGCGCCGTCATCACCCGTGTCGGCGATGAGCACATGGGCCGCTTCATCCGTGAACAGCTGGTGCGCGAAGGCGTCGACGTGCGCGGCGTGAAGACCGACCCGGAGCGGCTGACCGCGCTGGTGTTGCTCGGCATTCGCGACCAGAACCAGTTCCCGCTGATCTTCTATCGCGAAAACTGCGCCGACATGGCGCTCAGCGAAGACGACATCGATCCCGCCTTCATCGCCGAGACGGCTTGCGTCTGCGCCACCGGCACGCATCTGTCGCATCCGAAGACGGAAGCGGCCGTACTGAAAGCGCTGAAACTTGCCCGCGAAAACGGTGCAAAAACAGCGCTCGACATCGATTACCGGCCCAACCTCTGGGGTGTTGCCGGCCATGGCGACGGCGAAAGCCGCTTCGTGGAATCGCAGAAGGTCACCGCCAAGCTGCAATCCACCCTGCATCTCTTCGATCTGATCGTCGGCACGGAAGAAGAATTCCACATCGCCGGCGGCTCCACCGATACGCTGACCGCACTCAGCGCCGTGCGCAAGGTCTCGAATGCGACGCTGGTGTGCAAGCGCGGGCCGATGGGCGCTTCGGTTTTCGCCGGCGATATTCCGGCAAGTCTCGACGATGGCGAGACGGGCGAAGGTTTCCCGATCGAGGTCTTTAACGTGCTGGGTGCGGGCGATGGCTTCATGGCCGGGCTTTTCCGCGGCTGGCTGCGCGGCGAAGACTGGCCGACGACGCTGAAATACGCCAATGCCTGCGGCGCTTTCGCCGTCTCTCGCCACGGCTGTACGCCCGCCTATCCGAGCTGGGAAGAGCTGCAATATTTCTTCAAGGCCGGCATTCGCAACAAGGCGCTGCGCAAGGACGAGGCGCTGGAGCAGGTGCATTGGTCGACCAACCGCAAGGGCGACTGGGACACGATGCGCGTCTTCGCCTTCGATCACCGCATGCAACTGGAAGCCATCGCCGACGAGCTTGGCGTCAAGCACGAGCAGATCGGTGCTTTCAAGAAGCTTTGCCTTCAGGCCGCACAGAAAGTTTCCGGCGACCAGCCGGGTTACGGCATTCTCTGCGACGGCCGCCTTGGCCGCGACGCCCTGTTTGCCGCCAGCGGTTCTGGCCTGTGGATCGGCCGCCCGGTGGAATGGCCGGGTTCGCGCCCGCTGACCCTGGAACCCGACCTCGGCAAGGATTTTGGCGGTCTTTCCGAATGGCCACTTGAAAATGTCGTCAAGGTTCTGTGTTTCTATCATCCCGACGATACGGATGAGATGCGCGCCGCGCAGGAAGAGACGGTCATGCGCCTGTTCCAGGCGACGCGCCGCAACCGACTGGAAATGCTGCTGGAAGTCATTCCCTCCAAGGTCGGCCCGACCGACGATTTGACCGCCGCCCGCATCATCGAGCGCTTTTACGAGATCGGGGTCTACCCTGACTGGTGGAAGCTGGAGCCGATGAAGACCTGCGCTGCGTGGAAAAACGCCTGCGACGCCGTGCATCGCAACGATCCTTATGTGCGGGGCATCGTCGTACTCGGTCTCGACGCGCCGCAAAGCGAACTGGAGGAGAGCTTCCGTCTTGCCGCCGGTTTCGATTTGGTCAAAGGTTTCGCCGTTGGCCGCACGATTTTCGCGGATGCCGCTCGCGGCTGGCTTTCCGGCAAGATGACCGACGAGCAAGCGGTCAAGGATATGGCGCAGCGTTACACCAGCCTGTGCCGTATATGGGATGAGGCGCGCGCCAAAAAGGGAGAGGCAGCGTGAAGACAATCAGATTGACGGCTGCGCAGGCCATGGTTCGTTACCTGGCAGCGCAGATGAATGAACATGGCGAAACCTATATCGCCGGTATGTGGGCGATTTTCGGCCATGGCAATGTCGCCGGCATCGGCGAAGCGCTTTATGGCATCCGCGACGAACTGCCGACCTATCGCGGCCAGAATGAGCAATCCATGGCCCATGCGGCCATCGCCTATTCGAAACAGCTTCGCCGCCGACGCGCGATGGCGGTCACCTCCTCCATCGGCCCCGGTGCCGCCAACATGGTAACGGCGGCAGCGCTTGCGCATGTCAACCGCCTGCCGGTTCTGCTGATCCCCGGCGATGTCTTCGCCAATCGCGGTCCCGACCCCGTGCTCCAACAGCTGGAAGATTTCGGTGACGGCACGATGACGGTCAACGACTGCTTCCGCCCCGTCAGCCGTTATTTCGACCGCATCATGCGCCCGGAACAGTTGCTGACGGCACTTCCCCGCGCCATGCGCACCATGACGGACCCTGCCGATTGCGGCCCCGTCACGCTCGCCTTCTGCCAGGATGTGCAGGCGGAAGCCTATGATTACCCCGAGAGCTTCTTCGAAAAGCGTGTCTGGCGTCAGCGCCGCCCGGAACCGGACGTGGTGGAATTCGAAGAGGCTGTCGCGGCGCTGAAGGCCGCGAAAAACCCGATCATCGTTGCTGGTGGCGGCGTTCATTTCGCCGGGGCAACGGAGACGCTGAAGCGCTTCGCCGAAACCCACTCCATCCCCGTCGTTGAAACACAGGCCGGCAAATCGGCATTGGCATGGGATCACGACCTGAATTTCGGCCCCGTTGGCGTGACCGGTGCGGAAAGCGCCAATATCATCAGCGAAAAGGCTGATCTGGTCTTTGGTGTCGGCACGCGTTTTCAGGATTTCACCACGGGTTCCTGGGCGCTGTTCAAAAACCCGAACCGCAAGATTCTGGCGCTCAACGTCCAGCCCTATGATAGCGCCAAGCACGATGCAATCAGCCTGACGGCGGATGCCAAAATCGGGCTTGAAAAACTCTCCGCAGCCCTCGGCAGCCACCGTTTTGCAGCGCCGAATGCCGGTCTTAAGGCAGCGTGGTTCGAAAAAGCCGATGCCGATACGGCGGCGCCGGGCGAAGAGCACGCAAACAGCCTGCCCACCGACATGCAGGTCATCGGTGCTGTCCAGCGCCAGTCGCGCGACAATACCGTCGTCATGTGCGCGGCAGGCACCATGCCGGGCGAGTTGCACCAGCTGTGGAAATCCAAGCTGCCGCTCTCCTATCACATGGAATACGGCTTCTCCTGCATGGGTTACGAGGTGGCCGGCGGTCTCGGCATCAAGATGGCGGAACCGGACCGCGACGTGATCGTCATGGTCGGCGATGGCTCCTATATGATGATGAATTCCGAGCTTGCCACATCGGTTGCCATGGGCGTGAAGATCACGCTCGTCATCACCGATAACAGGGGCTACGGCTGTATCAACCGCCTTCAGATGGAAACCGGCGGCGCGGAGTTCAACAACCTCTACGCCCATACCAACGTCAACCCGATCGCCATCGATTTCGTGGCCCATGCCGGCTCGATGGGCGCGGATGCACGCAAGGTTTCCACCATCGCTGAACTGGAAGAAGCCCTCGCGGCGGCCCGTGCATCCAGTCGCACCGCCGTCATCGTCATCGATACCGACCCTTATCCAACACCGCAGGCCGGCGGTCACTGGTGGGATGTCGCGGTGCCCGAAGTCTCCGACCGCGCCGAAATCGGCCCGGCGCGCGTCCGTTATGAAAACCATGTCAAGGAAAGACAGTAAGATGATCCGTTACGGCACCAACCCCATCGCCTGGTCCAACGACGACGACCGCACGCTGGGCGCTCATATCAGCCTGGAGCAATGCCTGGACGAAACCGCAAAGATCGGCTTTGACGGCATCGAAAAGGGCCACAAGTTTCCAACCGACCCGGAAGGTCTGAAGGGTGTACTTTCGCCGCGCGGCCTCTCCTTCGTCTCCGGCTGGCATTCGCTGAACCTCCTGACCGACGACATCGACTCTGAAAAGAAGGCGATGCAGCCGGCGCTCGATCTCCTGAAGGCCATGGGCTCGAAGGTCATCATCGTCTGCGAGACCTCCAACGCCATCCACGGCGCAGACGACACGGCGCTCGTCGACCGTCCGCGCCTTGCGGCCGAGGACTGGGCCAAGTTCGGCGCCGGTGTCGAGGCGCTGGCAACCTTTGCTGCAGAACAGGGCATCACCCTCGTCTATCATCACCACATGGGCACGGTGGTCGAGAGCGAAGAGGAGATCGATCTCCTGATGAAGCATACCGGTCCGAAGACCCATCTGCTGCTCGATACCGGCCATTGCCTGTTCGGCGGCGGCGACCCCGTCCGCGTCGCGCAGAAATACATGGGCCGCGTCGGCCATATCCACGCCAAGAACGTGCGCCCAGTCATTGCCGAGCAGGCTCGGAACGAGCGGCTTTCCTTCCTCGAAGGCGTTCGCCGCGGTGTCTTCACCGTGCCTGGCGATAGCGAAGGCGGTGTAAACTTCGCGCCCGTGCTGAAAGTGGCGGCCGAGCATGGCTATAGCGGCTGGCTGGTGATCGAGGCCGAGCAGGATCCCGACGTGCGCAACCCGTTCGAATATCAGAGCCTCGGGCTGAAATCGCTGAAGGAGTTTGCGCGGGAAGTAGGGCTGGATAAGGCCCAGGCTGCTTGAGGCCTTTTACTCCCTCATTTCTGTGCTTGTCACAGTTGCCAGCCGACGCGCGTCGGCGCGGCGGAAAGACTCCTCTCAGCCCAAGGACTTAGGCTGGCTGGATCCCTGTGACGAGCACAGGGATGAGGGAAACGCGGGAATAGCCGCCCGATAAATTGAACGACTGACCGAAAAGGAACACCAACATGACCTCACTTCTGCGCAAGCCGGTCGCGACCAGCGGCAAGGTGCACGATATCACGCCCCGAAGCGCGGATTGGGGTTACGTCGGTTTCGGCCTTTACCGCCTGAAGCCGGGCGAAACGGCGGCGGAAAACACCGGCGATACGGAAGTCATCCTCGTGCTAGTCGAAGGCAAGGCGACGATTTCCGCAGGCGGTAAGGACTTCGGTGAACTCGGCGACCGCATGAATGTATTCGAGCGCAAGCCGCCACATTGCGTTTACGTCCCGGCCGGTTCTGAATGGTCACTGACCGCCACGACCGACTGCACCGTCGGCGTCTGCACCGCGCCCGGCGAAAAAGGCAGCCGCGAGGCGCAGCAGATCGGCCCCAATGGCGTGCAGCTGACCGAGCGCGGCAAGGGCGCCAACACGCGTTACATCTTCCCCATCGCCATGGAAGAACGCGATGTGGCCGACAGCCTGCTTGTAACGGAGGTCTTCACACCCTCGGGCAACTGGTCGTCCTATCCGCCGCACCGGCATGACGAGGACAACTACCCCGACATGACCTATCTGGAAGAGACCTATTATCATCGCCTCAATCCGGCGCAGGGTTTCGGGTTCCAGCGCGTCTTCACCGAAGACGGTTCGCTGGACGAAACCATGGCGGTGTCGGATGGCGATGTCGTGCTGGTGCCCAAGGGTCACCACCCCTGCGGCGCGCCCTATGGGTACGAGATGTATTATCTGAACGTGATGGCCGGGCCGATGCGCAAATGGCGCTTCAAGAACCACCCGGAACATGACTGGATTTTCAAGCGGGATAATCCGTAAGGCATTTCAGGCAAACACCGCCATCTCCTCATCCCTGCGCCGGTCACAGGGATCCAGCCAGCCCAAGTCCTTGGGCTGAAATGAGTCCTCTCGTCGCGCAGACGCGGGTCGGCTGGATTCGTGTGACAAGCACAGGAATGAGGGCGTGCGCGAAAATACGTCGTGAGACTGTCTTGGCACACAACAAACGCAATTAACGAATTGAATTAATTCTGATAATTTCGGGAGGAGAATACCATGGCCGCTCTTGGCGTGGGCCTTATAGGCACCGGTTACATGGGCAAGTGCCACGCGTTGGCGTGGAACAACGTCACCAGCGTCTTCGGCGATGTGGAACGCCCCCGCCTCGTGACGCTCGCAGAAGTCAACCCGGAGCTGGCCGCAAAGAAAGCTGCCGAGTTCGGTTTCGCCCGCTCGACCGGCAACTGGCGCGACCTGCTGTCCGATCCTGAAATCGACGTCATCTCTGTCACCACACCGAACGCCTTCCACCCGGAAATGGCGATTGCCGCACTTGAGGCCGGCAAGCACGTCTGGTGCGAAAAGCCGATGGCGCCTGCATTTACTGACGCGGTGAAGATGCGCGATGCGGCCCGCCGATCCGGCAAGGCAGCGGCGATGGGTTACAACTACATCCAGAACCCCGTCATCCGCCATATCCGCCGCCTGATCGACGAAGGCGCCATCGGCAACGTCTATCACGTCCGGGCCGAAATGGACGAGGACTTCATGGCCGATGCCACCCAGCCCTTCTACTGGAAGAGCGAGGCATCCTCCGGTTACGGCGCACTGGATGATTTCGCCGTGCATCCGTTGTCACTGCTCTTCGCCCTCTTCGGCCACGCACAAAGCGCCATCACCGACATGGTCAAGCCTTACGAGACCCGCCCGCTTGTCGGCGGTGGCGAACGTGCGGTCGAGACGCATGATCTTGCCAGCGTTCTCCTGAAGCTGGAAGGCGGCATTTCAGCCGTGCTGATCGCCAACCGCTCCGCGTGGGGCCGCAAGGGCCGCATCGCCATCCAGATATATGGCTCCGCCGGCTCCATCCTGTTCGATCAGGAGCGAATGAACGAATTCCAGCTCTACACCACGGACGGACGCCCGGAAGAACAGGGCTTTAGAACCATTCTCACCGCCCCCCACCACAAGCCCTACGACCGCTTCATCCCAGCCCCCGGCCACGGCCTCGGCTTCAACGATCTGAAAGTGATCGAATGCCGGGAACTGATAGCGTCCATAGAAGGCAAGAAGGCCCATATCATCGATTTCGATGAAGGGCTGAAGATCGAGCGCAGCATTCACGCCATGGCCCGGTCATTTGCAGAAGGGCGCTGGGTGGCGACGGAGGAAATTGCGGAATAGGGACAGATAGGGGGTGAGCGCCACTCTCACCTCCTTTGTCATGCTCAAGCCTGTCCCGAGCATCTGCAAACGATTGCTCTAACGCGACGTGTTTGGACCCTCGGGACAAAAGCCCGAGGACGGAAGAAAGGCCTCAGCCCTTGACCGGCGTCTCCGGCACCGGCGTCAGCACCTTGCGGTCCCTGAACCAGCCGAGAATATTGTCGGCCACCAGATCGGCCATGGCGTTGCGGGTGGGAACCGAGGCGGAGGCGACATGCGGCAGCAGGGAGACATTCGGCAGCGACAGGAAAGCTTCCGGCACCTTCGGCTCGGCATAGAACACGTCGAGACCGGCAGCCCCCAAAGCGCCACTTTTAAGCGCCTCAAGCAGTGCGTCCTCATCGACGCTGGAGCCGCGGCCTACATTGATGAACACGCCCTCAGGCCCGAGCGCGGTCAGCACGTCGGCATTGATCGCCTTGTGTGTCTCTGGTGTGCCCGGCACGATACAGATCAGCGTATCGACGGTCTCTGCCATTTCCTTCAGCGAGCCATAATAGGTGTAGGAGAGTTCGTCGCGCTTGCTGCGGGTGTGATAGCCGATCTCCACCTTGAAGGGTTCAAGCCGCTTGGCGATTTCCTGGCCGATGCGGCCCATGCCGAACAGGCCGACCTTGCGGCCGCGCAGCGAAAACGGCGACAGTGCGAACGGGCCTTCGCCAACCCATTTGCCATCCCGCAGCCAGGTCTCGGCCTGATAAAGACGGCGCACGGTGTTAATCAACAGCGCAATCGTCGTATCCGCCACTTCGTCATTCAGCACATTAGGCGTATTCGTCACCACGACGCCACGGGTGGCGGCGTGTTTAGCGTCGACACCATCATAACCCACGCCGAAATTGGCGATGATCTCGAGCTTCGGCAGCGCATCGATCCATTTGGCGTTGACGGCGCCAGAAACAGCAATCGCATTGACGCGTCCGGCCGCGCCCTCCGGCAAAACCGGCTCGGCACCGGCAGGCACTGCCACAATCTCGACCTTGCCTTCGAGGCGTTCGAGAACGCGAGGGTTTATCTTGCCGGGAACGAGAACGACGGCCTTTTTGTCAGACATGAGCGGATATTCCTCCAGATAACATTCCGATATCAGGAGTGGTCGTCAAGCGAACCGCTTGCCATCCCACTCCTCATGGCGGCGATCTTTTCAAACAACGACCGCCGTGAAAAGGCCAATAAGGGGATGTTGTGGAGGCAGACGGAGGTTTCATGCCGATTTTTTGGCGGCGCCTCGCACCGTCGTGCCGGGCTGTTTCATCGCTGCAGGGTGTGACCTTCTAAAAGGAGCACACATCACGGCATTGAGCGCGATGGATACAGCTTTTCGCAACGTCACCCTTGGGCTTGTCCAAGGGTCTAACCATGCCAACAAAATCAATAGGTTGCGGATCCTCGGGACAGGCCCGAGGATTGACCTCGGCGCGGCTGGCGTCGCCAAGACCACTTCCTGCCGTGGGGTTAAGCTCACACCCGCGGCCGCACCGGCCCAGTCGATTGCCGGATGCGCATTTCCGGTTTGATGAGGTGAATACCATCAGGTTCATGGCTGCCCGCCAGCCTGTCCAGCAGCGCGCGGGCCGCCAAGCGCCCCACCTCGGCCTGGCCGTTGGAAACGGTGGTCAGCGCCGGGGTGGCGATGGCAGCTTCCTCCAGATCGTCGTAGCCCGTTACTGAAATATCGACACCCGGCACCAGACCGGCGCGGGAAATGCCGTTCATGAGACCGATGGCGACGAGATCGTTCCAGCACACGGCGGCGGTCGGCTTCTGCGGCAGCGAGAGGAAATGCACCGCCGCCTCGAAGCCGCCCTGTTTGGAGCGCGGGCCGGGAATGCGCAGGTTCGGATCGACCTCGATGCCCGCCTTGCGCAGCGCATTGACATAACCCTGATAACGGTCACGCCCCGTCGAGGTCTGGTCGGTACCGCCAACCATGGCGATGGTGCGGTGGCCGAGGCTGATGAGGTGGTTGGTGGCGAGCGAAATGCCGTAGCTGTCATCGCCGCGATAGGTTGGCATGTCGACGCCGTCCATGGAGCGGGCCACCAGAATGGCGGGCATGCCGTTTTCTTCGGCGAGCGTCATATCCTCGATCGGCGTGCCGATCGCCGGAGACATGATGATACCGTCAGAGCCGAGCTGCAGCAGCGTTTCAATGAAGGTGCGCTGTTTTTCCACCGAATCGTAATGGTTGGACAGGATGAACGTCTGTCGGCTGCGGTCCAGCTCGCTTTCAATGGCTTTCAGGATTTCGCCATAGAAGGGGTTCATCACATCGTGGAACACCACGCCGACGATACCGGAGCGGGAGGTGCGCAGGCTGGCGGCGCGGCGGTTATAGATATAACCCAGCGCCCGCGCCTGTTCCTTGATCTTTTCCCGCGTATCGGCGGCGACCAGCGGGCTATCGCGCAATGCAAGAGAAATGGTGGCGGTCGAAAGTCCGAGGCTTTCGGCAATCGTGGACAATTTGACCTTTTGGGCCACGGCATTCCTCCCCAAACGCACGTCGATGACGGATAGCTCCGTTTAAATTGCAATTAAACAATTTAAACAAAATCCGCAACCCGTTTAAGGAAGACCCACAAAACAGATGGTTCTTTTAAAAATTTCAGCAAAAATTATTGAAGATTGGCGTCTATCGCCTTCAAGAGTTTAACGATGTTACGCACATCCTTGGCCGAAAGCCCCTCGACGGCTCTTGCGCCGCAATTGGCGATGGAAACATTGATGTGTTCGACGCTTTTCAGACCCGCTTCCGTCAGCTTCACCAGCGTCACACGGCCATCCTCGTCGTCACCGCTGCGCTCCACGAAGCCCTGGGCTTCCATGCGGCCGATCGTGCGCGTCATGGTAGGCGCCTTGACGCCGAGTTTCTGGGCGATCTGCCCGGGTGTCAGGCTGCCTTCCTGCGCCAGCGCCAGGATAACGCCGTCCTGTCCGGCATAAAGGCCGCTTTCGGCAAGACTGTGGCTCAGCGCCGTGCGCATGGAGCGGGCGGCCTGGGTGATGGATTGCGCCAGTTCCTCGGGGTTGAAATTCTCATCCCTTTTTTTGGCGTCCTTGGCCTTCTTGCCGCCCTTTTCCTTCTTGGCGCTTTTGTCCTTGTTCCCGGATTTGTCCTTGCTCATATGCGAGTGCCTTTTACCCTGTGGCGGAACCGATATATGTTGCTGGAAATCCTTATCGAATGCACGCGCGGACTGCCAGATGCCAAACTCATACACGCATTATCACGACGAAAACGTAACAGAGCCTCATCTTCGCGCAACAGGAGCAATCTCCGTCCTGCCGCTCGGTGCGCACGAGCAGCATGGTCCGCACCTGCCCTTCGAGACCGATACGCTGATTGCCGAAGGCATCGTCTCCCGCCTCGCCGCGGTTTTGCCGGCCCATCTGCCGGTCTCGTTCCTGCCGGTCGAGCCGGTCGGTTATTCCATCGAACACATGGACGTGCCGGGCACGAAGACACTGCGTTACGATGAAGCCATCGAGCGCTGGCTCGGCATCGCCGAGGCGGAATATAAAAAGGGCGTGCGCAAATTCGTGATGCTGAACGCTCATGGCGGCAATTCACCGCTGATGACCGTCGTCGCCACCGAGGCCCGCGCCCGTTTCGGTATGCTGGCGGTCGCCACAAGCTGGACCCGTTTCGGCGTGCCTGCCGATATCGTGAAGCCGCAGGACAAGGCGGTCGACATCCACGGCGGCGATATCGAGACATCCGTCATGCTCGCGCTTCACCCCGAACGTGTGGCGATGGAAAAAGCCGAGAATTTCCCCTCGCGCCAAAGCGACTTCGCACAGCGCTTCAGACATCTGCGCGCCTATGGCCCCCACGCCTTCGGCTGGCTGATGAGCGACCTGAATCCCGATGGCGTTGCCGGAAACGCGGCAGTCGCCTCGGCCGAAAAGGGCGAAAGGCTGATTTCCCATGCTGTATCGGGCCTCGTCGAACTGCTTGAAGATGTCCACGCTTTTGACATAACGTTATTTCATAACAAAATTTGAAAAACTCAGCCGAAACCGGCCAGAATCCCTTTGAACTGCCGGAACGTCGCGCCTATATGGACGACGACACTTATTCCTTAAGGCCGCGTCCGGCCTTGCTCCACACGAGGTTTCCATGACCGAAACAGCACCAGCCAAGCCCATTCCAGTCACCGTCCTGACGGGATATCTCGGCGCCGGCAAAACGACGCTTCTCAACCGCATTCTCTCCGAGAACCACGGCAAGAAATACGCTGTCATCGTCAATGAATTCGGCGAGATCGGCATCGACAACGATCTGATCGTCGAATCCGACGAGGAAATCTACGAAATGAACAATGGTTGCGTGTGCTGCACGGTGCGCGGCGACCTTATCCGCGTCGTGGAAGGCCTGATGCGCCGTCCGGGCCGTTTCGACGGTATCATCGTCGAAACTACAGGTCTTGCCGACCCCGTTCCTGTCGCCCAGACCTTCTTCATGGATGACGACGTGCGCGCCAAGACCGAGCTAGATGCTGTCGTTGCCCTCGTTGACGCCAAGCATCTGCCGCTGCGCCTGAAGGACAGCCGCGAGGCCGAAGACCAGATCGCCTTTGCCGACGTCGTTGTCGTCAATAAGACCGATCTCGTTTCGCCGGAGGAAGTCGCCCGCATCGAAGATATCGTGCGCGCCATCAATCCTTCCGCCCGAATCTACAAGACCACCCGTTCCGGCGTCGATCTCGCCCGGGTTCTCGATCAGGGCGCCTTCAACCTGGAACGCGCGCTGGAAAACGACCCGCATTTCCTCGAGCACGGCCATGACGACCACGTTTGCGGCCCCGATTGCGATCATCATCATCACGACCACGGCCATGATCACCATCATCATGACCACGATCACGGGCATCATCACCACGATCATGACCATGCGCACGACCATGGCCACGATCACCACCATGGCGCGGTCTCCCCGATCCATGACGTGACGGTTCAGTCGGTTTCGCTGCGCGGCGGCGAGATGAACCCCGAGCGGTTCTTCCCGTGGATCCAGAAAGTCACCCAGACAGACGGCCCGAACATCCTGCGCCTCAAGGGCATCATCGCCTTCAAGGGCGATGCGGAACGTTACGTGGTGCAGGGCGTGCACATGATCATCGAGGGCGATCACCAGCGCCCGTGGAAGGAAGACGAAAAACGCGAAAGCCGCCTCGTCTTCATCGGCCGCGAACTGGACCGCGAGAAGCTGGAAAAGAGTTTTAACGCCTGCCTCGCGACGGCCTGAGGTTTTCAAGGGATGGCACCGAGACGCTCATGCTCGGTGCCTCCCCACGCTCGATGTCATCCTCGGGCTTGACCCGAGGACCCATTGCCGCCAGCATGTGGATGGCCGGGTCAAGCCCGACCATGACGCAACGGGTTGAAACCGCACCAACGGGTCTTCCCGACCTTTGTCAGCGACCGAAATCCACCAAACAAAAAACACTGATACGAAAGACCGATGCCCCATGCCGACTGTTGCCCCGCTTGATATCGAAGGCCACGTGGTCTCGACCCATTTTCTCGGCGACATTCCCCTGTTTGCCACCGCCGCCGGCACCATTCACCGGCTGGATGGCGGCGAGAAGGTGACCGAGGCGCATGACGGGCTTTTGACCTGCATTCGTGACCCCTATAGCGCCACGCTGCTTTCCGGCGGCGAAGACGGGCGCGTGCTGCGCATCGGCCATGATGGCAGCATCAGCGAGATCGCCAATGTACCGCGCAAATGGGTGGGCGTCGTTGCCGGCGGCCCGCAGAAGGCGGTCGCTTACGGCGTCGGCAAATCCAGCTTCGTGCGACTGTCCGACGGCACGGTCAAGGAATTCAAGGAAGAACGCACGGTGGAGGCGATCGCCTTTGCACCGAAAGGCCTGCGCATTGCCGTTGCCCGTTACAACGGCGTGACGCTGCACTGGGTGGCGACGGCAGGCGATCCCGTCGATCTGGAATGGAAGGGCGCGCATACCGGCGTCACCTTCTCACCCGATGGTAAGTTCCTCGTCACCACCATGCAGGAAAATGCCCTGCACGGCTGGAAAATGGAGGCGACAAAGGGTGGCATGGAAGCCCGCCACATGCGCATGACGGGTTATCCCGCCAAGGTCAAATCAGTATCCTGGTCGGCAAAGGGCAAATGGCTCGCCTCTTCCGGCGCCCCCGCCGCGATCGTCTGGCCGTTCTCCGGCAAGGACGGCCCGATGGGCAAGGCCCCGGAAGAACTTGGCAGCCGCGCCAACATCCTGGCCACCAATGTCGCCTTCCACCCTGTGGAAGACGTGCTTGCCATCGGCTTCATCGACGGCATGATCCTTGGTGTGCGGCTCGCAGACGGCAAGGAAGCCCTGCTGCGCCGGCCCGGCAAGGGCGCCATCACCGGCATGGACTGGAGCGCCACCGGCAAGCTGCTCGCCTTTGCTTCAGAAGCGGGTGATTGCGGGATTATTGATATTTCGGCTTGAGGGCCAGCACGCTGCCCCTCATTCCTGTTCCCGGAAAACGGCCCGCTCCCATCGCAACACCCTATTCCGCCACCTGCCGTCGCGTCAGAAACAGCAGCAGGAGCGCCGCGCCCGCACCGGCGGAAGCCAGCCGGATAGAGGTGCCGAAGCTGGCATATTGCGACACGAAACCCATCAGCGGCACCGCAAAAAGTGCGGCAAGAAAGATCGAATTCATGTAGAGCGCCGTTGCCCGCGCGGTGCGCCCGCGGGCAAAACCCTGCACGAAGGTAAGGCAGGTGCCGGCAAATAGGCCGTAATAGGCCCCCTCCATCGCAGCGCCGATCAGCATGGCTGGCAGGGTTTTTACCGAAGCGATAATGTTGAAGGCGATGATCGCCGTCACCGCCGCACCGCTGAGAAGCAGCCGCGGGCTGACCCGGCGCATGATGCGCGGGGCAAGAAGGATCAACAGAACCTCCATGGCGCATTTGACGCTGAGCGACAGGCCCGGCGCGTAATCCGGCAGCCCCACCTCTCGCACCAGAAACACAGGCAAAGCCGAAGCACACAGCGCATGGGCAAAGGACATGCAGAAACTCGTCGCCGCCGCCATCAGTAGTGGCAGGTTGCGTCCCACCTCACCAGTCCCCTCGCTCCGCCGCTCCATCGGGCAGATCTGGCCGCGCGGCACGATGGCCAGCGCAAGCGCTCCCCAGATGGCCGCCATCAGCATCGCATTTACGAAGACGGCCTTTGCACCGGCAAGATCGACGATCAAAAAGGCAGCGGCCGGTAGCAGCATCCATGCCAGCGATACCATCATCCTGAGGAACGCATTATAAGAGATGGTATCGAGCGCCTCGATCCGGCCATGATAACGGCCGTAACTGAAGACAAGTGTGGTGGCCGCGTTGGAAAGCCCCATGCCTGTCGCCGTTACCGCCACCAGCAGCGCCAGATGCCCGAAACTCGCCGCCGCCGCCGCCACGAAAGCCCCGGCGACGGAAAGCAGCAGCAACGGCCTCACCCGCACACCGCCATCCACCCGCTCGCCATAGATACGGCTGGCGATGATGGAGGCAAGCGCTGCCGTCACGCTGTAAAGGCCGAGCGTTGCCGGCGGATGGCCAAGCACCTGGATGATGTAGAAACCGATAAACGGCACAATGGCAGCATTGGTGCTGCCGGCGATGAAAACCAGCAGCGCGATCATATAGGCCTGACGATCGAAAGCGCCCGGCAAAGTGCTTTTCTGTGGCATGGGAATCGAGTGAAGGCTGGGAGGCGGCACGGGATGACGGCGACCACCATCACACCAAAATGCTCTGTGGTTCAAGCCCGTCCGAAGGAACGAATGCGGTTTCGCTTCTCGAAGAAAACAAGTCGTCTTCCCCATCCGGTACACCGGCTCGGTTTCAATGTTGTGAAGAATCCGAACAAAAAAAAGAGGGCCGCGAGGCCCTCTTCCAGTCATGCGATGCGCCGTTTGTTCTTGCCGGAAACGCCATGCGTCAAACACACGCAACTCGAGGATCGTTGCCAGCTTATATGCTGCGCGCATCGTCTGCGTCGAAAATCCCTGATGATTTTCGAGCTGTTCCGTTGGAGCGGGATGGGGAAAAGCCCGATGGTTTCGCCATCCCGTTCCACGTTTCAGTTAGTGCCGGCGCTTTTTGCCGCCGCCGTTCTTGTTGTCGATGACATCGACGGACGTCTTGTTGCCGTTCAGCACACCGTTCAGAATGCCGGTCTTGTTGCCATTCAGAATCCCGTTATTGGACAGGATGCCGTTGACACCGAGATCGATGCTGGGCGAGACGACGACAAGGGCGCCGCCCTTGTTGCTGTTGCCGGACAGGATGCCTCCCAGAAGACCGCCCGCATTGGCCTGACCAACGGAAGCGACAGTAAGAATAGCGGCTACACAAGCGAACTTTGCAATCATTTCTCTCTCCTCTTTTGTTTGATCACGCCATCTGGCGTAACTGAACTGTATATTTAGAGGATTCTAATTCAAGCATATACTAATATTACAATGAAAAATTAACTTTAATACTGGCGATTTTAATAGAATTTTACACATCATCTTTTTGAGCCCACCATCTCTATTTCGGCATAGACGCCATGAATTTCGGCTCCGAACGTAAAATGGTGCGGGAGACTTTATTAACCATCCAAATATAAGATATTGCTTAATTAGCGACCGGAGATGCGAATGCGGCTGGGGGGATATATCGCGCTTGTTCTCGGGCTTGCCTGCGCCTGCGGCGCGCAGGCGCAGCAAAAGGCCGAGGAGCACAATGTCACCTATAAATCCGGCATTGCTTATGACAGCAATTATTTCGCCGACACCAACCGGCTAAGCGCGATATCGCTGCGCACCGGCTTCGGGCTCAATGGCAAGATAGCGCTGGAGGGGGCGGAGCTGCGTTATTCGCTCGAGCAGGAAGAGGTTCGCCTACCCCGCTATCGTTTCGCCAATGAACATAACACCATCGCTACGCTGGGTCTGACGAAGCGCTTTTCCGACAAGCTGGAATGGGCTGTTGAGCTGCGCGGTACCCGCAGCGATGCCGGCGATATTTTCCTGCATCTGCCGGAAGAAGACATTGGTTACCGACAGCTGGATCACAAGCTGGAGGCGTCTTCCCAGCTCGGCATCCTCGCCCTTGGCGGCAAGAACACGTTGACGGCAAGCATCGCCAGCCTGATGAAAGGCAAGGCGCGGTTCCGCCCGGCCTATTTCCTGCCCACCCGACTGGAAGCCAACGAGGCGCTTTTATCGCTGAAGGCCGAACATGCACGATCGCTCGGCGGTGGCGAGGCGGGGCTGACGCTTGTTTACGACCGTATCGCCGTGCCTGAGGGGCAGCAGGAAAAATATGAACGTTTCCCGGCCCAAACGCTGCGCGGCTCTCTGGCCTATGGTTACAGGTTCTCCGACCGTTTCGCGGTTCTGGCCGAAGCGGGTTTCACATCCATTTCCGGCGATGAGATCAGCGACAAGGTAAAGCGCACCCGCCCCTATCTGCGGGCCGAGGCCGAGGTGAAGGCCACGGATCGCATCGCCTTCGGCGTCGGCTTTTCGCAGGACTATGCGCTTTTCGATCCAGATGATCCGATTGCGGAATTCCATCGCCGCTTTCAATTCGTCATGAAAAGCAGGCTCACCGAAAAGGTGGGGCTCGATCTTGCGCTGCATCGCGTCCACAAGGACTGGATCTATTATAATTACGATACCAGCGAGCGCAGGCTGGTCGCAACGCTGTCCTTCGATACCGGCAAGAACAGCAAGCTGGAGCTAGAGTTCAACCGCCTGCTGCATGGCGAGCGCGATACCGATCTTGCCTATAGCGGCTCCAGCATCACCTCGCGCTTCAGCGGCACCTTCTGAAATTCCTTGGCGGCCCGCGCGAAGGATCAAACCCATCAGGTCGAAATTCGGTCCCAATTTCTGCTAGAGTCGGACCTTCAAGATTCGAAGGCAGGACAGACCGGATAATGAACAGACGCTTTTTGCTCCTCGCGGCCGGCCTCGCCTGCGTTCCCGTCGCTGCGGTTGCGCATCCGCATATCTTTGCCGAAGCCCGCATGGAAATCGTCGAGGGGCCGAACGGCACCGTTCAGGAAGTGCGCAACATCTGGCGTTTCGAC
This sequence comes from Agrobacterium sp. ST15.13.013, assembly GCF_027956525.1. Classification (NCBI taxonomy): domain Bacteria; kingdom Pseudomonadati; phylum Pseudomonadota; class Alphaproteobacteria; order Hyphomicrobiales; family Rhizobiaceae; genus Agrobacterium; species Agrobacterium sp. ST15.13.013. Next base: position 101,083 of record NZ_JAQKGP010000015.1, on the reverse strand, counting down.
GAGATGTTTTCCGCAAGCGTGGTGATGGATTACGACAAGAACAGCGATCTGAAGCTCGACAAGGACGAGCTGGCGGAAATCGGCAATACGGTCAAGGAATCGCTTGCCGAATATTCCTACTACACCTTCATCACCGCCAATGGAAAACCGGTGGAGTTTGGGAAGCCCGACGCCATTCACGTGGACTACAAGGACAACCAGATCCTGATGTTCTTCTCCGTGAAGCCGAACAAACCGCTAGCAGTCAAGGGCAAGCTCTCCTTCGGCGCCTGGGATCCGACCATGTACACGGCGATCGATTTCGCAAAGGACGGCGATATCGCGACCGAGGGCAAGGACCTAAACGCCTGCAAGCATCATGTCGTCCGACCCGATCCTGACGAGGTGATCTCGCAAAACCAGAGTTCGCTGACCGATGCCTTCTTCAACGATCCGACCGGAACCGACATGACCAAGCTCTTCGCCACCCGGCTGGAGATATCATGCTGAGCCGCAGGGCAAACCTCGTCGCTGTCGCCATCGGCCTCGTTGCCGTGGCCGGTGCGGCCCATGCGCAGTCGCCGCTCGGCATCGGTTCGGCCGAGCCTTCCTTTTCCGTTGGCGGGCCCTTCGCACCGCTGATGCAATGGATCAACGTGCACCAGCAGATGTTCTACCGTGCACTGACCGGCGCGTTGAAGGCCATGCGCGAGGATGGCTGGGCGCTCAGCTCGCTGATCGGCCTCTCCTTTGCTTATGGCGTTTTTCATGCCGCCGGCCCCGGCCACGGCAAGGCGGTCATTTCGTCCTACATGATCGCCAATGAAACGCAGTTGAAACGCGGCATTATCATTTCTTTCGTTTCGGCGCTCATTCAGGGTTTGATGGCCATCGGCCTTGTCGGTGCCGCCTGGCTGGTGCTGCGTGGCACCTCCATCACCATGACGAAGGCCACGCAGGCGATGGAAATCGCCAGCTTCGCCATGGTGGCGCTGTTCGGCGCCTGGCTGCTGGTGCGAAAGCTCTGGTCGCTGCGCATCCGGCGCGAACCCGTTCCCGTTTTCGCCACGGCAGGTGAAACCGCCATGCCGCGAACGACCGGCATGGGCACGGGCCTGCGCTTCCAGGGTAAGCCGGTTTTCGCAGATCATGAGCATAATGGCGCGGGCGACCTGTGCACCGCCTGCGGCAAATCCCACGCGCCCGACCCGATGTTGCTGAAGGGCAAGAACTTCAGCCTGCACGAGGCGTGGTCCGCCATTATCGCAGTCGGGCTCAGACCCTGCTCGGGCGCGATCATCGTCATGAGCTTTGCACTTCTGAACGGGCTCTATCTCGGCGGCGTGCTCTCCGTGCTCGCCATGTCGCTCGGCACGGCCATTACGGTATCGGCTCTCGCCATCATGGCCGTCTCGGCAAAGGGCCTCGCCGTGCGTTTCGCTGGCCCCGGCAGCCGCAGGGCGGCCGGCATCAGCCATGCGATAGAGATCGCCGGTGCGCTGTTCGTGCTGATCATGGGACTGCTGCTGCTCGGTGCGTCGCTTCAGCTCTAACCGTCACGGCGGCGCTGGTAACGGGCGCGCAGCCAAAATAGCAGGAAGAAACACAGCACAGCCACCGAACCGAAGGCAGCGGCGAGCCAGGGCGAATAATCGCCCAGCCACAGCATGATCTTCGGCATGACGAAGAAGACCAGCCCGAAACCGACGATGATGAGGGCGGCGGCGAGGGCCGGAGACCAATCCTTCTTACCGTGGCTCGGCTTTTCAGGCGCCGGGTTTTCAGGCAATGGCATCGGCAAACTCCGCACGGATATCCTCAAGCTTGCGTTTCTGCGCGCCATCGGCCGCAAAATTCTCCGGCGAAAGCCAGGCTTCGAAGGCCTTGCCGATCAGCGGCCATTCGCCGTCGATCATGGAAAACCACGCCGTATCGCGGTTCTGGCCCTTCGAGACCATATGCTGGCGGAAAACGCCCTCGAAGGTGAAGCCATAACGCTTCGCCGCTATCTTGGAGGGCTCGTTTTCATTGTGGCATTTCCACTCATAACGGCGATACCCCAGATCCTCGAAAACATGTTTCGCCATCAGGTAATGCGCCTCTGTGGAAAGAGGCGAACGCTTCATCTTCGCGCCATGGGCGACGGAGCCGACCTCGACCACCCCGTTGGCGGGATCGGGCCGCATATAGCTCGCCATGCCGACGATATCGCCGGTGGCGTTTTCAACGAAGACCAGCGTGACCCAGTTAAGCTTCTGGCCCGCGCCGACAAGCCAGTCGCCGAAAGCGCTGGCATCGGGAAAGGCGCTTTGCGGGAAATATTTGAGCAGCGCATTCACGCCCTCGCCGCCAAGGGCGGTCCAGAGTTTTTCCAGATGCTTTTCGCGGTCGAACGGCTCGGCGGTCACATAACGACCCTTCAACACCACCGGCTGCGGCGGCGGACATCCCTTGAAATCACTCAGATCGCGCATTCTCTTCCCCATTTGCTGGGAGAAGGATTAGGGCAAGCGAGGCGGGATGACAACAGGGGATGTGGGGCATGAAGATGGCGCCAGAGCCTGTGGCTCACGCCCCCCTGTCCTGCCGGGCATCTCCCCCACAAGGGGGGAGATAGACAAGCGGTCAAGTCTCGCCCATCTCAACATTTGCGAATGGAGTGGTGGTAGCGCCTCCTGCCGATCTCCCTCCTTGTGAGGGAGATGCCCGGCAGGGCAGAGGGGGTAATCCACGCCCGCCGAGGCCTACCTCAAACCTTCGCCGCCACCACCGTCGCCTCGATATGGTCGACCAGCGCATCCGGCAACCCAAGCCGCCCGGCAAGAAGATCGAGATAGCCCCGCTCCGCTCGCGTATCGGCCTCGATGGCAAGCCGCGAGGCGGTGTAAAGCTCCACTTTCTGCTCTTCCGTGCGGGCGGCTGCCACCAGCGCGTCGATGTCGAGAGGATCGGCCAGTTCCTTTTCGAGGAACCGCTCGGCTTCGCTATCGAGGCCGGAGACCTGCACCTTGTCCATGATATTGGCGCGCTCCTTCTCATCGATATGACCGTCAGCCTTGGCGGCGGCGATCATCGCCTGGATGAGCTTTAGCGCAAAATCATTGGAAAGGGCGGGAGATTGCGGATGGAAGGCGGAATCGGCGGGCGGTGCGAGCAGCTCCGGCTCGGGTTTCGGCGCGACTTCAGGCGCCTGGCCGGACTTGTAATTCTTGTAGGCAAGGTACCCGAGACCGGCGATGGCGGCCACGCCGCCGATGGTGGCGACATTGCCGGCAAGCTTGCGGCCGGTCTTGGTGCCCAGAATGGCGGCGGCGAGCGCACCGGCTTTCAGGGGATTGTTCCTGGCGATATCGGCGGCCTGCCCGGCTCTGTCACGGACGCTTCCCGAAAGGCCCGGCACCTGCGAGCCGAGGAATTGTTCAAGAAGCTTCTTGGCGTCGAACATCAAAATCTCCTGTAGAGGTCAAATCTACAGGGGAGATAGGGAGCCGTGGCCCGAATACAAATGTCAAACCCGCTCACGCCTTCGTGAACGGGTTTGACAGATTGCAAATCAGGCGCGCAATGCGGCGGCTTCGGCCGCAAGCCTGGTGATACCCGCCCAGTCGCCGGTCGCCACCAGCTCGCGCGGGGCGACCCAAGAGCCGCCGACGCAAACCACGTTCGGCAGGGAAAGGTAATCATTGGCGTTCTTGAGCGACACGCTGCCCGTCGGGCAGAAGACGGTGCCGGCGAGCGGCGAGGACAGCGCCTTGAGATAGGGTGCGCCGCCGGCCTGTTCGGCGGGGAAGAACTTCAGCACCTTGTAACCCTCGTCACGCAGCGCCATGACTTCACTGGCGGTGGCAGCACCCGGAAGCAGCGGCACCTTTGAACCGCGCGCGGCTTCCAGCACGCTTTTGTTGATGCCGGGGCTGACGATGAAGGTGGAGCCGGCTTCCGCCGCCGCTTCGAAATCCTTGGCGTTGAGAATGGTGCCGGCGCCGACATTGGCGCCCTCCACTTCCGCCGCAACCGCGCGGATGGCGTCCAGCGCCGCCGGCGTGCGCATGGTGATCTCAATCGCCTTCAGGCCGCCCGCGACCAAAGCGCGCGCAAGCGGCACGGCGGAAGCGGCATCATCCACGATCAGCACCGGTACGACCGGCTGGAGCTTGAGGATGGAGAGCAGTTTTTCGGAGTCCTGGGCCAAGATGAGCCTCCCTTGCGCAATTGAAACGATTGAAATTCCGTCTACCGATTAGCCTGCCTCGGCATTTATGTCGAGGCGCGCCAGCCGCATTTTTATCCAGATACTTCAATCAATTCGCTTCATCACACTATCATATTGCGATACTCTGGCGGCCCAGTTCGCGGAGACAGCATGGCCAAGGAAATCGAACGGAAGTTTCTTGTTGCAGGCGGTGAATGGCGCAATGAGGTCACGCATAGCATGGCTTTCCGGCAGGCATATGTCGCCTCGATGGAAAACCGCTCGGTCCGGGTCAGGATCGTCGATGAGCGCGATGCGACCCTGACCATCAAGATCGGCGCAAGCGCGCTTGTCCGCGACGAATATGAATATTCCATACCCCTCAAGGACGCCGAAGAGCTGATGGCAAGCGCGCCGGGCGTGGTCATCGAAAAAACCCGCCACACCGTCGATCATGGCGGCTTCACCTGGGAAGTGGATGTTTTCGAAGGGAAATATCACGGGCTGGTGGTGGCGGAAGTGGAAATGAACGACGAAAACGCCGACCCCGATCTGCCGTCCTGGCTGGGTCGGGAAGTCACCGGAGACAAGCGCTTCTCCAACCAGTCACTCGCCATGGACTGTCCGAGCGGAGACCTGTCGGATGCCCTTCAGAATTGACCCGAAAAAGCCCTTCGACGATGAAATCCGCCGGGCCGGGCTGGAGCTGATCGACGATACAGTCACAATCCTTCGCGACCAGCCGTCCGGATCGCACGAGGCCGTGCACGACGCCCGCAAGCGGTTCAAGCGGTTGCGCGCCCTCTATCGCCTCATCCGCCAGGCGGTGCCGGATTTCGGCCGCGGGGAAAACGCCCGTATTCGCGATATCGCCCGCTCCCTCGCCTTTGCGCGGGATGCAACGGCGCTTGTGGAGACGGCGGAATATCTCGAGGCCTTCGCCCGTTCCGACGCGCAGGGAGAAGCGCTGCGGTCGATCACCGCGATGCTGCGCGCGCGCCGCGACGACGCCATAGAACACGAGGCCGGTCTCGACGAGGCCATTGCCGCCGCCATTACCGGCTGCGGGGAAGCGCGCAGGGCGCTTGAGACCCTATTGCTGCCGGATGCGTTGAAGGACACGGCGCGGCTGCTGAAAAGCGCCTGGGCGAAACAGAGAAAAAGGGCGCGCAAGGCGCTCGCCGATTGCCACGCGCAGGCCGACGTCGAACATTTCCATGAATTGCGCAAGTCTGGGCAAGCCTATTGGATGCATCTTGGCCTGATGCGCCGGCTCTGGCCTTCCGCCATGCGCGCCAAGCGCGCCGATACCAAGCGGCTCGTGGATATTCTCGGCCACGAGCACGATCTATCGGTTCTCGCCGCCGTCGCCGACCGCGAGCCGGACCGTTTCGGCAATGGCGAGCGGCTGGCCCTGCTGCTCGACGCCATTATCGAAAGGCAGCAGGCGCTGCGTGCCGAAGCCCTTGCGCTGGCAAACGAGGTGTTTTCCGAATCCGCTCGAACCGAAAGCCGCATCGTCGACCTGTTGTGGCGGCAGGCGGCGAAATAGGCGGGATGACGAAAGAAAGGTCTTGCGGTCGCGCCAAGGCCGGTTTTGTAGCACGAACCTCTTCGCCTTTTGCGCCCTTCTGTCAGATATTTGACGATTTGCAAAATACACGGAACCGCCGATAAATATTGCTTTGCGACCGCCGTCCCTGTATTTCAGCGCCCATGACCGACACGACCATTCTCCCCCGCCCGGAAGTATCTGGTGATTTCCTTGTGGCCGCGCTTTATCATTTCGCCCGCCTGCCGCGGTTCGAGAGCCTGCGCGAGCCGTTGTTCGCGCTCTGCCAGGAAAACGGGGTCAAGGGCACGCTGCTGCTGGCCGCCGAAGGCATCAACGGCACCATTGCCGGGCCGGATGCAGGCATTCACGCCGTGCTCTCCTTCCTGCGCGCCCAGCCGGAATTTACCGCGCTGGAGCACAAGGAAAGCCGTGCCTCGCACATGCCTTTCGTACGCCTGAAGGTGAAGCTCAAGAAAGAGATCGTCACCATGGGCGTGCCGGATATCGACCCGAACCGCATCGTCGGCACCTATGTCGAGGCGCGCGACTGGAACGAGCTGATCTCCGATCCGGATACAATCGTCATCGACACCCGCAACGATTACGAGACGGCCATCGGCGTCTTCAAGGGTGCAGTCGATCCGCAGACGAAAACCTTCCGCGAATTTCCCGACTGGGTGAAGAACAATCCCGGCCTGCACAACAAGCCGAAGATCGCCATGTATTGCACCGGCGGCATTCGCTGCGAAAAGGCCACCGCCTTCATGAAGGAGCAGGGTTTCGACGAGGTCTATCACCTCAAGGGCGGTATCCTGAAATATCTGGAAGAGGTCCCGGAAGAAGAGAGCCTATGGGAAGGCGCCTGTTTCGTATTCGATGAGCGCGTCTCCGTGGTGCACGGCCTTGCCGAAGGCGACCACCAACTCTGCCACGCCTGCCGCAACCCGATTACGCCGGAAGTGCGCCTGTCTCCCAAATTCGAGGAAGGCGTGTCCTGCCCGAGCTGTTACGACGAGCGCAGCGAAGAGGACCGTCAACGGTTTCGCGACCGGCAGCAGCAGATCGAACTGGCAAAGAAGCGCGGCGAGCGGCATCTGGGGCGGTAATACCGGCCGGCTATCGGACTGCATTTGCATTTGGATCGAGCGGGCGCCGCATCTTTCTTCTCCCCGCCGGGGAGAAGAAACAGGCCGCGGCGGCGGCAATCCACTGTGACCTTCACGCCCCTGCCCGCAACGCAAAAAGCGGCGCGTCCTGCCCGTCCAGCAGGGCGGTGATCTCTTCCGCCGCGACCGGTTTCGAGAACAGGTAACCCTGCAATTCATCGCAGCCGCACAGATGCAGGATGGCCGCCTGCTCTTCCGTTTCCACGCCTTCGGCCGTCACCGGAATATCGAGCGATTTTGCCAGCGCCACGGTGGCCTGCAGCATTTCCAGCGACCGGCCGCCCTTATCGAGCGCGATGATCAGCGAACGGTCGATCTTCATGCGGTCGAAACCGAAACGGCGCAGATACCCAACGCTGGCGAAACCGGCGCCGAAATCGTCCAGCGCTATGTGCAGGCCAAGCTGTTTCAGCTTGTCGATGGCCGCACTCGCCCGTTCCGGATGCTGGATGAAATAACCTTCCGTCATTTCCAGCCGCAGCCTTTCAGGCGGCGTCTGCGTCATCTCGAGAATATCCGCCACATAGCCGGCGAAGGCCGGGTTGCGGAATTGCACGGGTGAGATATTCACCGAGAGCTTGATGGACGGCCATTGCTGGGCCGTCTCGCAGGCCTTGTGCAGGACGAGAAGGCCTAGCCGGTCGATAAGGCCGCTGGTTTCGGCAGCCGCAATGAAGATATCCGGCGGCACAAAGCCATATCCCGGCCGCTGCCAGCGGGCCAGCGCCTCCACCCCGGTAATACATCGTGTGGCGGCGCTGACGACCGGCTGATAAACCACCTGTATCTCATCGTTCACGATGGCGGAGCGAAGATCGGCTTCGAGTTGCAGCTTTTCCTCGCGCAATTCATCCATCTTCAGTTCATAGGACACGTAACGCCCGCGTCCGTTTTCCTTGGCCTGATACATGGCCATATCGGCGCGCCGCAGCAGTTCCTCGCCACTGATGTCGCCGGCGCGGGAAACCGAAGTGCCGATGCTGCAACCGATGCTCGCCACCCTTTCACCGATGCTGAAAGGCTCGGTAAAGAGTTCCAGCAGCGCCAGACAGAGCTTGCGGCCTTCGGCCCATACGTCATTGCCCTGAATGGCGATAGCGAATTCGTCACCGCCGAGCCGCGCCAGAACAGCGCCTTCCGGCGCCAGCACCCGGAGCGCTGCTGCCACGCCCTTGATCAGCCGGTCGCCGGCGGCGTGGCCGTAGGAATCATTGATTTCCTTGAAACCGTCGAGATCGAGATAGAGCAGCTTGATATCCGTCTTGTCATGGCGGCCTCTTTCGACCATGCTGTTCAGTCTGGCGAAGAGCCCGGCGCGGTTGCTGAGCCCGCTCAGACGGTCGCGCAGCGCCTCCTCCCGCGCGGCCGCCTCATCCGCCTTCAGGCGGTCGAGCGTGGCCGAACCGATGATGAGCAGCACCAGAAAAAACGTGCCGGCGATACCGAGCGCGGTGAAGACCACCGGCCGCGCCTCATGAAAGCTGACGTCTCCCGGCAGGTGCGAGCGCCAGACAAGCCGGGCCAGCACCTCCCCCATCGGATTGACGATATCCACATGGTTGGCCGCAGGCGTGTCGCCATATTGCAGCTCGAGACCATCGATGACGTAATTGCGGGCAAGCTTGTCAACCGTCGCCTGCTTGAGATGGCGGGCAAAAACAAGGTAACGCCGCTCCTCACCGATCGGCGGCAGCGCGCCGGATTTCATCCGCACGAGCGCGACACCCGCGGCGGCGATACCATCGGCGGTTTTGGCAAAACCGGTCACCTGTGAGGTGATGCCCGGGCGCATGGACCGCACGCGCTCGATCATTTCCCTGAGGCCGCCGGCAAAATAGGCCTCCGGCTTCCACTTTACAGGCTTGCCGTCCTGATAGGCCATGCGGACGTTGCCATCCTCATCGATGACCACGGCCGTATCGAAGAGATCGTTATTGACCGTCATCTCGCCATAATTGCTTGCCACCCAGTCAAAACGATCAGGGGCATAGACATATTCGGCAGCGTCGTCCCAGGCGGCGTAGTCGTTCAGGGTCGCGCCAAGCTGTTCTCGAAAAGTGACAAGGGCGCCCGCCGTCGTCTCGCGCGAACGGGCGTTGTCGAGCAGGTTCGCCTTTTCGCGGACCTGGCTCAAGGCGGACAAAACCAGCGCGGTGACGATGACAAGCACCAGCGCGAAGGTGGACAAGACCACGCCCACGGCGGTTCTGCGCCCGACCGGCAAATAGTCCCCAATGTTGCGCGGCGCAATCCGCATAAAATCCCCTTCGAAAGCATCATCTTCCGCAGGAAACATTCAGAAGCCGTTAAGCCGCCTTGTAGCCTTACCCCAAAAAACCACGGGTATAAAACAACAGTCTGACAAAGGTCCTGAAAAATTCTTCCCGAAAACGCCTGGGGTTTTTCAGGAAAGGCGGATGCGCCCGCCTTCAAAACAAAAAACCTCCCCCGCGAGCGGGAGAGGTCGTTATTTTCGCCATATGGCGGTCTCTTACCAGGACGGGATGACCGTGCCGTTGTACTTTTCCAGAATGAAGGCCTTCACTTCCGGGCTCTGGTAGGATTCAACCAGCGTCTTTACCCACGGCTTGTCCTTGTCCTGCGTACGAACGGCAATGACGTTCGCGTAAGGGGATTTTTCGCTTTCGACGGCGATGGCGTCCTTCTTCGGGTTGAGGCCGGCAGCCGTCGCATAGTTGGTGTTGATGACAGACGCGTCGGTGTCGTCAAGCGAGCGCGGCAGCTGGGCGGCGTCGAGTTCGACGATCTGGATGTTCTTCGGGTTTTCGGTGATGTCGGCAGGAGTCACTTTGAGGCCGGCCTCTTCCTTGACCTTGATCACGCCCTTGGAAGCGAGAACCAGCAGCGCGCGGCCACCATTGGTCGGGTCGTTCGGAATGCCGACGGTTGCGCCGTCCTTCAGCTCGTCAAGGTTCTTCACCTTCTTCGAATAAACACCCATCGGGGTGGTGATGGTGGTGCCGACGCTGACGAGATCGAACTTGCGGTCAGCGATCTGGTTGTCGAGATAAGGCTGGTGCTGGAAGGAGTTGGCCTGCAGCTCGCCATCGGCCAGCGCCTGGTTCGGCACGACATAGTCGGAGAACTCGACGATATCGATATCAAGACCCTTGGCGGCCGCGATCTTCTTCACCTGCTCCATGATCTGCGCATGCTCGGCAGGGGTGACGCCGATCTTGATGGTCTCGGCCAGCGCCTGACCGGCGGTAAAGAGAGCGGCGAGCGAAGCCGCGAGAATGAGTTTCTTCATGGGTGTCTCCTTGGGTTGTTATTATAAAGGCAGTTAATTCTTGCGGGTCCGCTTGTCGAAGCTGCGGGCCAGCCTGTCGCCCGCGCTCTGCACCAGCTGCACCAGCACGATGAGCACCAGAACCACGGCCAGCATCACATCCGGCATGAAGCGCTGGTAACCGTAACGGATGCCGAGATCGCCCAACCCGCCGCCGCCGACCGCGCCGACCATGGCCGAATAACCGATGAGGCTGACCAGCGTGAGCGTGAGCGCCAGCGTGATGCCGGGCTTCGCCTCCGCCAGCAGAACTTTGGTGACGATCTGCAACGGCGTGGCGCCCATGGCGCGGGCAGCCTCGATCAGCCCTTTGTCCACTTCGCGGATCGCCGCTTCCACCAGCCTTGCGATGAAGGGAACGGTGGCGACCGTTAGCGGCACGATGGCCGCGCTGGTGCCGATGGAGGTGCCGGCGACGAGGCGGGTGAAGGGAATGATCGCCACCACCAGAATGATGAAGGGCGTGGAGCGCGCGGCGTTCACAACGAGGCCGAGAATGCGGTTGGTCATCGGCGCCGAAAACAGCTCGCCCTTGCCGCTGGTGGCAAGGAAAACGCCCATGGGCACGCCGATCAGCGAGCCGACGATACCGGCAACGGCGACCATGTGAAGGGTTTGCAGCAGGCCCTTCAGCAGAAGGTTGAAGATCATATCAGGCGACATAACCGAGCACCTCCGTGTGAAGACCGGTCTCAGCATAAAAGCGATTGGCGCGGGCGGTGACATCCGCAGACGCCGGATAGGAGACGACCAGTGACCCGAAGGGCTGGCCGGAGATTTCCTCGATTGTGCCGGCAAGGATGTTCACGTCCGGGCCGATTTCAGCGACGAGACGAGCCGTCAGCGGCTGGAAGGCCGTCTCGCCGAAAAACACGAGACGCACCAGGACACGGTCGCCTTCCGCCGCCTGCGGTTTCAGGCCCGAAGTGACCCAATGCGGCAGCTTCACACCAACAGAGGATGACAGCAGGCTGCGGGTCGTCTCGTGTTTCGGCGCAGTGAAGATATCGAACGTCGTGCCTTCCTCAACGATCAGCCCCCTGTCGATGACGGCCACCTGCGAGGCGATGGTCTTCACCACTTCCATCTCATGGGTGATGAGCAGCACGGTCAGGCCCAGTTCGGCATTGATGCGCTTCAACAATTCGAGAATGGATTGCGTCGTTTCCGGATCGAGCGCCGATGTCGCCTCGTCGGAAAGGAGCAGCTTCGGCTGGGTGGCGAGCGCACGGGCAATGCCGACACGCTGCTTCTGGCCGCCGGAGAGTTCCGCCGGATAACGCTTCGCCTTGTCGGAAAGGCCGACGAGATCGAGCAGCGGCGCAACGCGGCTTTCGATCTCCTTTTTGCCCATGCCTGATATTTCGAGCGGCAGAGCCACATTGTCGAAAGCGGTGCGCGACGACAAAAGATTGAAGTGCTGGAAGATCATGCCGACGGAACGGCGTAGCGTGCGCAGGCTCTTTTCATCGAGCGCCGCGACATCGACGCCGTCGACGACCACGCGGCCGGTCGAGGGCTTTTCAAGGCCGTTGGCGAGGCGGATGAGCGTGGATTTGCCGGCGCCGGAGCGGCCGATGATGCCGGTGATGGAGCCTTTCGGCACGGCGTAGTCGATACCGGCAAGGGCTGCGAAGCCGGGCTTGCCGCCCGTGCCGCCAAAGGTCTTGGTCACGCCTTCAAACGTGACCATAGGCTCCTTTGCCGACCCTTCAGGGACCGCCTGTTCTTGGCGTGCGGGGGATGCCGCACTGGATGGAAAACTCATTGTAAACTCTGGGAATGCGTGACGGATCGGGTCTCAAAAAATCCTGTTGCGGTGCTGAACCGCTCTCTTCATGCAGCCTTCGGGCACATTCGATGACAGCTGATTTTCCGGGTCATTTCGTCAGGCTTTCACTCAGAAATGCCGGGTATCGGCAATTCGATGGCGCATACTTGCCCGCACACGCCACCTTTTAACAGGGATGTTTTTTCAATTATCTGAAAAGAGAGAAAAAATCTACCGCAAAGCCGCCACGGCGGCCCTGCGGCAGTCAAGATTTCGCGACGATATGAAAATCAGACGCGGCTGACGAATTCTTCCGCCGGACGGCGCACCTTCTTCAGGTTCACCAGCCAGTCGCCTTCCGGCTGGCGATAGCCAAGCGGCAGGATGGTGACCGAGCGTAGGCCCTTCTCGCGCAGGCCGAGGATTTCATCGAGCTTTGCCGGATCGAAACCTTCCATCGGGGTGGAATCCACGCCCTCGAAAGCGGCCTGCGCCACGGCCATGCCGAAGCCGATATAGGCCTGACGGGCGGCGTGCTCAAAATTCACCTGCTGATCGCGCTGCGGATAGGTGGAAAGCAACATCTGGCGATAGGCTTCCCAGCCTTCATTCTTGATGCCGCGTTCCTCGTTGACAAGATCGAACATGTGGTTGATCCGCTCTTCGGTGTAATTGTCCCACGCCGCAAAGACCAAAAGATGCGAGCCTTCGGTCACCTGCGCCTGGTTCCAGGCGATCTCCTGAATTTTTGCACGGACTTCAGGATCGGTGACGACGATGACTTCAAAGGGCTGAAGACCGCTGGAGGTGGGGGCAAGCCGCGCCGCCTCGACAATGCGCTCGACCTTGTCTTCGGACACCGTCTTGGAAGGGTCCATTTTCTTGGTGGCGTAACGCCAGTTGAGTTTTTCGATAAGCATGTTCGTTTTCCCTGGGAGGACCAACCCGCCCTGCCCCTTGACGGCAGAATGGGCGCTACGCTTCGTAGCCCGTCTGACATAGGGGGCGGCACAGCGGGCGCAAGCAGGCACCACGGGGTAACCGACAAAAAAGTTTGGAAAACTGATAATAAGTGGAGAAAACTTTCTCCGCGCACCCTGACGTCCGTGCTCCTAGCAGGACACGGGACCCGAATTTCACTCGCGGCGGCCTCCCCACCCTCGTTCCTGTGCTCGTCACAGGAATCCAGCCGACACGCGTCCGCGTGGCGGAAAGACTCCCTCAGCCCAAGGACTTGGGCTGGCTGGATCCGTGTGACAAGCACAGGGATGAGAGAGGTAACCGTTACGGTTTCACCAAACCGTGATTGCCCGTGGGAAAGCCCGAAGCCAGCGCGCTGTACCATTTGCCGCTGTTCTTCAGCGTGCGCACCTGCGTATCATAATCCACATGCACAAGACCGAAGCGCATGCGATAGCCCTCGGCCCATTCGAAATTATCCATCAGGCTCCAGGCGAAATAACCGCGCATCGGATAACCGTCGCGGATGAGATCGGCGACGATGCCGAGATGTTCGGCGTAATAATCGAGACGCGGCTGGTCATCCACCTCGCCGTTTTCGACGCCCATATTATAGCAGGCACCGTTTTCGGTGATGTAGCATTCCGGCAGGTCGTAACGTTTATAGAGCGTTTCCACCAGCGACTGGAGCGCCGGGGCATAGACCTCCCAGCCGATATCGGTCTTCACATCGCTTACGGCCGGGGCGGGTGCAGTGGCGGGGAATTCTGCGCCCGGTGACGCATCGTCGGCGACGCGCATCGGCGTGTAATAATTCAGGCCCCACCAGTCCAGCTTCTGGCTGATGATGGAAAGGTCTTCCGCCTCCACGACGGGCATACGATCACCCAGAGCTTCCATCATCTCGACCGGATATTCACCCTTGAAGACCGGATCGAAAAACGCGCCATTGTGGAACTGGAAGGCCCGTTCGGCGGCCTTGAGATCGGCCTCGCTGTCGGTAGCCGGGATGACGGAATGGGCATTCAGCACCAGCCCCACTGGCACCTTCGGCGCGACATGGCGGGAGGCTTCCACGCCGAAACCATGAGCGAGATTGATGTGATGCATGGCGGCAAGGGCCGCCTCCATGTTGCGCTCACCCGGCGCATGAATGCCATAGAGATGGCTGAGCCACACCGCGCACCAGGGTTCGTTGAACGTCGCCACCGCATCCAGCCGGTCGCCGAGGCGGGCCATGACGGTCTTGGCATATCGCTGGAAGGCGTGCGCGGTGGAGCGCGAGGCCCAGCCGCCATCGCCCATCAGCGTCAGCGGCAGGTCCCAATGGTAAAGCGTCGCATAGGTCTTTATGCCGCGCGCCTTGCAGCCATCAACGAGGCGATCGTAGAAATCCAGCCCCTTCTCGTTGATCGGGCCGAAGCCATCGGGAATGATGCGCGGCCAGGCGATGGAGAAACGATAGGCCTCGACACCCATGTCCTTGATAAGATCGAGATCCTGCTCCCAACGATTATAGTGATCGCAGGCGATATCGCCGTTGTGACGCTCGAAGACATGGCCCGGCATGTTGCAGAAGGCGTCCCAGATGGATGGCTTGCGGCCATCTGCCTTCGTGGAGCCTTCGATCTGGAAGGAGGCGGTCGCGACGCCGAACAGGAAATCGCCGGGGAAACGGGCGGCTAGCGTTTTGGGATCGGTCATCTGCGGGGCCCTTCTCTGTCCGTCGAGCGTGAAAAGATCAGCAGCGGTTTAGACCATGTCGGCCGGCAGGTACAGTCGTGGGCGGCAGGAATCTACAACGTTTCAGGATACGCAACTTACAAGTTCAAAGCGCTTTGCATGGGGGATTGCCGCCACAGCGGTTTGCCGGCGGCGCAAGGCATCGACCCGGCGAATGCGGGTGGGAGATGGGAGGTGGCAAAGGTTGTTGCATTCACCGGGCCGTATCGTCAGGGCAGCCAGAGCAGCCCATAGGTTACAGCCTTTTCACGGCACCTATCTGATCGGTCCTTCCCGCCTCTGGCCCGGCGGAACGCCTTTCAAAAACACGGCCTGCCAGAACCATGCTTGTCGATGTCGGCCTCCGGTTCGCGAAAGGCGCCGCGCGTATCGCCCTTCCGTACCGGTTGCGGGAGGAATGATGCGGCCAAAATGCGGTGATGGGGATGAGAGAGGAAGTATTTTTTCGGAAGTGACTGAAAAGGAAGGCGGGGCGGCGCGAAATTGTCCTCGCCATTCAGGCAGATCGCGAACAGCCCCCCTCACCCGACCCTTCGGGCCGCCTTTTCCCCGAAGGGTAGAAGACAACAAGGGACAACCGCTCGCTCCGCATCAGCCCTCAGCCTGAAGCCGACATTGCTCGATCAAGCCGCTTCCTGCACCAGATGCCCCGCCGAAACCTCGCGGTAACGCCGCTCAGGCGGGACATAGTCCACCGGCCGGATCGGGCTTTTGATCTCGTCCGTCGACATGTTGCGCCGGATCTGCCGGCGCGCCGGATCAGGCACGGGAACGGCGGACATGAGCTTTTTCGTGTAGGGATGCTGCGGATTGTCGAAAACCGCCGCACGCGGCCCGATCTCCACGATCTCCCCGAGATACATCACCGCCACACGATGGCTGACGCGCTCCACCACCGCCATGTCATGCGAAATGAACAGGAAAGCGAGGTTGAGGCTCTGTTGCAGGTCGAGCAGCAGGTTGCAGACCTGCGCCTTGATCGAAACATCGAGCGCCGAGACCGCCTCGTCGGCGACGATGACCTTGGGGTCGAGCATCAGCGAGCGGGCAATAGCGATGCGCTGGCGCTGGCCGCCGGAAAATTCATGCGGGAAGCGCCGCATCATATCCGGGCTCAAGCCCACCTTTTCCAGAAGATCGGCCGCCTTTTCACGGGCCTGCTGCTTGCTTCCAAGGCGATGCTCGATAAAGGGCTCCATGATCGCCGTGCCGATGCTCATGCGCGGATCGAGCGAGGCGAAAGGGTCCTGGAAGATCATCTGCACGCTGCGGCGCATGGTGCGCAAGGTTGTCTTGTCGAGCTTCAGCACCTCGTAGCCGTCGAGCATGACATTGCCGGATGTCGGCTCGATCAGCCGGGTGATGGAGCGGCCCGTGGTGGACTTGCCGCACCCCGATTCGCCCACGAGAGAAAGAGTTTCGCCCTCGGCGAGATCGAAGGATACCTTTTCCACCGCATGCACGGCGCCGGATTTGCGGCCGAAAAGGCCGGATCGAATATCGAAACGGGTCGTCAGGTCCTTGACCGAAAGAATGGGCGTGCGGCCGCCGGAGACCGTGTCCTTCACGTCGGCGACAGGCTGGCTTTCGCCGGTCTTGATATCGATGATCGGGAAACGGGCCGGCAGCACGCGCTCCTTCATCGAGCCGAGCTTCGGCACCGCCGAAAGCAGCGCCCGCGTATAAGGGTGGCGGCCACGATGGAAGATGTCGTCGGTGGCGCCGGTTTCCACCACATCGCCGCGGAACATGACGATGGTGCGGTCCGAGACTTCCGCCACAACACCCATATCATGGGTGATGAAGAGGACGGACATGCCCTCCTCTTCCTGCAATTGCTTGATCAGGTCGAGAATCTGGCCCTGAATGGTCACATCGAGCGCCGTTGTCGGCTCGTCGGCGATCAGCAGCTTCGGTCTGGAGGCGAGCGCCATGGCGATCATCACGCGTTGCCGCATGCCACCGGAAAACTGGTGGGGATAATCGTCGAAACGGTTCTTCGCATTGGGAATACGGACCTTCTCAAGCAGGCGGATGACCTCTGCCTTCGCAGCGGATGAGGAAATATCCTGATGCACGGTCAGCGCCTCGGCGATCTGCTTGCCGATCGGGAAGATCGGGTTGAGGCTGGTCATCGGCTCCTGGAAGATCATTGAGATGTCCTTGCCGCGAACCTTGCGCATCTCCTCTTCCGGCAGCGCCAGCAGGTCGCGCCCGCCGAGCATGACCTTGCCTTCGATACGGCTCGTCTTTTTATCGAGGAGCCGCATGATGGAGAGCGAGGTGACGCTTTTGCCCGACCCGCTCTCGCCGACGATCGCCACCGTTTCGCGCGGCGCGATCTCGAAACTCATGTTGCGGACCACGGATTTCCAACCGCCATCGACGCGGAAGGATGTGGTGAGATTTTGAACCGATAAAACCGGGCATACCGAACCGCCGGTCTGTTCCATGGACGTCGCCGCCAAAAGCATGCCAATCTCCTGAAAAGCAGAAGGCGGCCATGAAGGCCGCCGGGTGTCTTACGCAGCAAGCGCGGTTTCGGCCATCGAAACCCAGTAGCTGATGCCGTAAGGCAGCGCATCGTCGTTGAAATCATAGGCCGCATTGTGCAGCCCGGCGGTATCGCCGTTGCCGATGAAGATGAAGGCGCCAGGACGCGCTTCCAGCATGTAGGAAAAATCCTCCGCCCCCATATGCGGGTTGGGGTTGGTGTTGACGGCGTTCGCACCGGCCACGCCCATCGCCACGCCGGTCGCGAATTCGGTTTCGTCACTGTGGTTGAAGGTGACGGGATAACCGCGATGATATTTCACTTCGACGGTCGCGCCATGTGCCATGGCGGTGGCGGTCGCCACTTCCTTCAGGCGCTTTTCGGCAAAATCGCGGGTTTCCGGCAACAGCGTGCGCACCGTTCCCGTCAACGTAACGGCGCCTGGAATGACATTGACGGCCGTGCCGCCATGGGTGGTGGCGACGGTGACGACCAGCGATTTCAAAGGGTCCGTCTCCCGCGAAACGATGGATTGCAGGGCGATGATGACATGCGCCGAGGTCAAAACCGGATCGATAGAAAGATGCGGCGCGGCCGCATGGCTGCCCTTGCCGGTGATGACGATTTCGAAACTATCCGCCGCCGCCATGGTCGACCCCTTGCGGATGGCGAATTGCCCGACCGGAATGCCCGGCTCGTTATGCATGCCATAGACCTGCGAAATGCCGAATTTCTCCATCATTCCGTCGTTCAGCATGGCGAGCGCGCCCGCGCCGCCCTCTTCCGCCGGCTGGAAGATCACCGCCACGGAGCCCTTGAAATTGCGGGTCTCTGCCAGATATTGCGCCGCACCCAAAAGCATGGCGGTATGCCCGTCATGACCGCAGGAATGGGCCTTGCCGGGCGTCTTCGAAGCCCAGGGCTTTCCGCTCGTCTCGAGGATCGGCAGTGCGTCCATGTCGGAGCGGAAACCGATGGTCGGGCCATCCCCGTGCCGGCCCTTGATGATGCCGACCACGCCGGTCTGGCCGATGCCGGTCTCGACCACGTCGCAGCCGAAGGATTTCAGCTTTTCCGCCACGAATTTCGATGTTTCGAAGACATCGTAGAGGAGTTCCGGGTGTTCATGCAGATGGCGCCTCCAGCCGGCAACTTCTTCCTGCATTTCAGCCACACGGTTCAATATCGGCATTCTCTTTTTCCCTTTTTTTGTTCCCCGCCGGGTTGTCGGACGCCATATTGCGTTTGGAATTTCTCGTTTTGCAAGCATGAAATTTGCTGCGTGAGCGAAAAATAGGCCGGAAACTGAATGGCTCAAAATTTGTTCACCAAAGAGACATTGGGACTTGCATTTCAAAAAAACTGACAATAGCATCGTCGGGAATGGAGGAATATTCCTTAGCAAAGTCAAATAGTTAGAAAAACAGACCTTGCGTGCGACGACGGGAAAAGCGTCAAACATTCAAACAGATAAAATCCAAAAAGGGGAAAACCACAATGAAGAAGCGCAGCGTTCTCTTTGCCAGCACGGTGGCGGCCATGGCCTTTGCGGGCTCTGTCGCCCATGCCGAGCGCGGCAGTGACGGCGAACTGAAAATCCTGTTCTGGCAGGCCGTATCGACACTTAACCCTTATCTTTCCGGTGGCACGAAGGAAGTCTACAGCTCGTCCATGGTGATTGAGCCGCTGGCGCGCTACGACGAAAAGGGCGAGCTGGTGCCGATGCTGGTCACCGAAATTCCGACGATCGAAAATGGCGGCGTCGCGAAGGATCTGCTCAGCATGACCTGGAAGCTGAAAAGCGATGTGAAATGGTCGGATGGCACGCCGTTCACCGCCGAGGACGTCATTTTCACCTGGAAATATTGCACCGCACCGGATGGCGGCTGCGCGCAGGCGGCGCAATATGAGGGCGTGAAGAATGTCGAGGCCATCGACGACCACACCGTCAAGGTCAGCTTCACCGAACCGAAACCTTACCCCTACTCCGCATTCGTGGGCGCACAGTCGCCGGTCATCCAGAAAAAGCAGTTCGAAAACTGCGTCGGCGCCGCAGCCCCCGGCTGCACATCCGCCAATTTCGGCCCCATCGGCACCGGCCCCTTCGTGGTCAAGGATTTCAAGCCGAATGACGTGATCAGCTTCGTCGCCAACACCAATTACCGCGACCCCGCCAAGCCCGCCTTCGCCACAGCGACCCTGAAGGGCGGCGGTGACGCCGCTTCCGCCGCACGCGCCGTGCTTGAAACCGGCGAATTCGATTATGCCTGGAACATGCAGGTGGAGCCGGAAATCCTCGCCACCATGGTGGCCGCCGGCAAGGGCAAGCTGGAGACCGCCTTCGGCACTCAGGTCGAGCGTATCAATCTCAACTGGTACAATGCCGATCCTTCGCTGGGTGACAAGCGCTCCACCAAGCAGGCCGGCCCGCACCCCGCCCTTTCCGATCCCGCCGTGCGCCGTGCGCTTTCGCTCGCCATCGACCGCGATATCATCGACGAAGCGGGTTATGGCGAAGCGGGCAAGCCGACCTGCAACATCGTACCGGCTCCGGAAGCCGTCGCTTCCACCAAGAATGACAGCTGGTGCCTGAAGCAGGATGTGGAAGGCGCAAACAAGCTGCTCGACGACGCCGGCTGGGTAAAGGGTGCAGACGGCATCCGCGCCAAGGATGGCGTGAAGCTTTCTTTCCTCTACCAGACCTCCACCAACTCGGTTCGCCAGGCCACGCAGGAACTGGTGAAGGATATGTGGTCGCAGATCGGCGTCGCTGCGGAACTGCGCAATGTCAGCGCCTCGGTCTTCTTCGGCGGTGACCCGGCAAGCCCGGACACCTTCCAAAAATTTTATGCCGATGTCGAAATGTACACCAACAATTTCGACGGCACGGACCCGGAAAAATATCTGGCGGAATGGCTGTGCGACAAGATCCCGGCCCCGGAAAACGGCTGGCAGGGCCAGAATATTCCGCGTTATTGCAACCCGGAATTCGACAAGCTGGTGGGCGAACTCTCCAAGACCGCCGAGCTTGACAAGCGCGCCGAGCTTTCCAAGCAGCTGAACGACATGCTGACGGAGGATGGCGCGCATATTCCGCTCATCCACCGCGGCAGCGTTTCCTCGCATTCGCTGACGCTGGAAGGCGTTCGCATGAATGCCTGGGACTCGGAACTCTGGAACGTCGCGGACTGGTCCCGCAAGAAGTAACACGCGGATGCGCCGGCTTCTCCCCCGGGAGAGGCCGGCCTTCTGCATGCCCCAGGACCATGTTCTGAAGACACATTTGCCGCGTTCAAGGCGAAAACGATCCCGCTTTTCGTCGCGCCGCGCTCTGGGTCTGGAGAGTTTCAGATGTTTACCTTTACACTCCGGCGGCTGGCCTTTGCCGTACCGACGCTGCTTGTCATCAGCTTCGTCATCTTCGCGCTGCTCGATCTTGCGCCGAACGATCCGACCGGCGACCTGCCGCTCACCATCCCGCCTGAAGTGCGCGAACAGATCCGCGCCTCGCTCGGCCTCGATCAGCCTTTTTTCATCCGCTACCTGATGTGGCTGCAGCAATTCTTCATCAACGAACCGCTGAACCTCCTGGAAAAGCTGACCGGCTGGCAGATCGGCGATGGCAGCCGCATGCGCGTGCTCTCCTGGGCGACACGCAGCCCGGTGGTCGATCTCGTCATTCAGCGCATGCCGCAGACGCTGTGGGTGGTGGGCCTCGCCTATCTCTTCGGTGCGCTGCTGGCGATCCCGATTGGCGTGGTCTCCGCCTACAAGCAATATTCAATCTTCGACCAGATCGGCACCTTCGTTTCCATGGTCGGTTATTCGGTGCCGACCTTCTTTACCGGCGTGCTGCTTGTCGTCATTTTCAGCTCCTACCTGCAATGGTTCCCGTCCGTCTACGACACCAATCTGCAAGTCAGGGACTGGGCGAGCTTCGTAGCGCAGGTGAAGCAGATGTTCCTGCCGGTGCTGGTGCTGACGCTCTATAACGTCTCGCAGATCAGCCGCTTCGTGCGCGCCTCCATGCTCGACAATCTGCATCAGGATTATGTGCGCACCGCACGCGCCAAGGGCGTGAAGGAAAAATCCGTGCTGCTCATCCACGTGCTGCGCAACAGCCTGATTCCGGTTGTGACGGTGATTGCGCTCGGCGTGCCGACCATCTTTTCCGGCGCCATCATCACCGAGCAGATATTTCGCGTGAACGGGCTTGGCCAGTTGCTGATCACCGCGGTTCAGGGCGCAGATATTCCGCTGGTGCAAACGCTGACCTTCATTTTCGCGGTGCTGATCGTGCTCTTCAACCTGATTGCCGACGTGCTGTACGGCATTCTCGACCCGAGGATCCGCTATGACTGACGCCACTATAGAAGGGCCGACGGTTGCGGCCACCCCCACACAATCCGCCCTTGCCGACATGTGGAAACAGTTCCGCGTTCACAAGGGCGGGGTGGCGGGCCTCTTCGTCTTCATCTTCATCCTGCTGGCGGTCTATGTCGGCCCCTATATCCACACCGTTGCGCCCAACGCCATCAATGTGAAGGCGCGCAACCAGTGGCCGTCGCTCGCACATCCTTTCGGCACCGATAATCTCGGCAAGGACATGCTGGCGCAGGTTCTGGCCGGCGGGCGTATCTCGCTTGCCGTCGGCATCACCGCCATGCTGCTGGCGCTGTTCCTCGGCACGCTGGTGGGTGTTCTATCGGGTTACTTCCGCAGGCTGGACGGCCCCTTGATGCGGCTGACCGACCTGTTCCTGGCCCTGCCGCTTTTGCCGCTGCTACTTGTGATCCTGATGCTGTTTCGCGATACGCTGCGCGCGGCCTTCGGGCCGGAAACCGGCATCTTCATCCTGATCGTGTTCGTGATCGGGATAACGAGCTGGATGCATACGGCCCGTATCGTGCGCGGCGATGTGCTGACGATCAAAAGCCAGGAATTCATCATCGCGGCGAAATCGAGTGGCATGCGCGAATACCGCATCATCCTCAGGCATATATTGCCGAATGTGCTGAGTTCCATCATGGTCTCAGCCACGCTCGGCATTGCCGCCGCCATCATCACGGAATCGGCGCTGTCCTTCCTCGGCCTCGGCTTCCCCTCCGATTTCCCGACCTGGGGACGGCTGCTATTCGATGGCGCGAACTTCCTGCAATTGACGCCCTCGCGCGTGCTGTGGCCGGGCCTGGCGATTTCGCTGACGGTTCTGAGTGTCAACTATATCGGTGATGCGGTGCGCGATGCGCTCGACCCGCGCTCGCTGAAGAGCTAAACGCTCTCTCCCTCATCCCTGTGCTTGTCACAGGGATCCAGCCAGCCCAAGTCCTTGGGCTAAAAGGACTCTCCCCGTCGCGCAGACGCGCGACGGCTGGATTCCTGTGACAAGCACAGGAATGAGGTTGAGGGTATCGCGGCACAAAAGCGGGACGCGCCCTAGTGATAATTCACCTTTTCCGCATCGAGAATGCTGTCTGCATCCAACGCCGCAATCGGACTATCGCTGTGCGCCGGAATATCGCCGGAAAGCTGAAGCGCTAGATAACGCCCGCAGCAGACCCGCAGGAACGAGGTGAAATTGCCGAGATCGTGCCCGGCGTCGATCGATTCATTATAAAGCTTGGCGATGAGTTGCACGCTGTTCATGCCGTCACGCCGCGCGATCTCGTCCAGTGTCGCCCAGAAGAAATTCTCGAGCCGCACGCTGGTGACCATGCCATCGATCCTGAGCGACCGCGTATGGCTCTCCCAAAGCGCCGGGTCTGCCTTGATGAAAAGCTTGCACATGGTTTCCTCCCTCACCACGCTTGAAAGATAGGCGGAAAACGGGACCGGAAGAAGCCCCGTCTCCCCGTTCTCATTTGCCAAGCACGGCCATGAATTGCGAAAGCCAGGCCGGATGCGCCGGCCATGCGGGCGCCGTTACCAGTTTGCCGTCGGTAACGGCTGCATCGATGGCGATATCGGCATAGGTGCCGCCCGCCAGCTCTACCTCCGGGCGGCAGGCGGGATAGGCCGAGCAGGTGCGGCCTTTCAAGACGCCCGCAGCCGCAAGCAATTGCGCGCCATGGCAGACGGCGGCCACCGGCTTGTCGGCCTCGAAGAAATGTTTCACCGCCGAAAGCACATCCGCATTGAGCCGCAGATATTCCGGCGCGCGGCCGCCCGGAATGACCAGCGCATCGTAATCCGCAACCTTGATATCGGCGAAGGTGGCGTTGAGCGCGAAATTATGGCCGCGTTTTTCCGAATAGGTCTGGTCGCCTTCGAAATCATGGATGGCCGTGGCGATTGTCTGGCCCGCCTTCTTGCCGGGGCAGACGGCGTGCACCGTGTGGCCGACCGCCAGCAGCGTCTGGAACGGCACCATGGTCTCATAATCCTCGGCGAAATCGCCGGCGATCATCAAAATTTTCTTCGGCATGTCTTTTCCTCCCGTTTTCGAATGCCTTTGGGCACCCTAACAGGCGGGATCGAGATGCGGGTATTATGGCAATACTACAGGACCGATAAAGCTGGGATCAGCGGACCTGCGGCGGCTGTGGCCAGCGCCGCACGCCGCCGCCCCAATTCTCGAAGGCTTTTGAAAGCTTCAGCACGAACAAATCCTCGTAACGCGGCCCGACGATCTGCAAGCCGATGGGCATGCCCGATCTGGAGAAGCCGCAATTGATCGAGGATGCCGGCTGTTCCGACATGTTCCACGGGACCGTGAAGGCGATATGTTCGAAGGGCCGTTCGGGATCGTTGGTGGGCGAGGCCCAGTCGGCCGGATAGGACACGATGGGATTGACCGGTGAAATCACCGCATCCACCTGCTGCATCAACCGCCCGCAAGCCTTACGCATTTCCATGGTCTGGTTGAAACCGAAAACGGCGCGCGCGCCGGAGACATCCGCGCCCTTCTGCGCCCATTCATGAATATAGGGAAGGATAGCGGCGCGACGGTCAGCGCTCAGCGCCGCCATGTCGCCCCAGAACTTCGCCCGCCAGAAATCGTCCAGCCCGTCCAGCATCTCGCGTGTCAGCACCGGCTCGACCGGGATGACGATGGCGCCCGCCGCCTCGAACAGTTTCGCAGCGGAGAGCACGGCGTCGCGCACCTCATCTTCCAGCGGCAGGCCGCAGCCGGCATCCAGCATCAGGCCGATTTTCCGGCCCTTCACATTAATATCGAGATCCATCCAGTCGATGCTGTTCGGCGGCAGCGAGGTGCCGTCGCGCCAGTCGGGCCGCGAAAGCGTCGCCATGGCATAGGCGGCATCGGCAACGCTGCGGGTCATCGGCCCGGCGCAGCGACCGGTATAATAGGGATCGACCGGGATACGGCCCTGGCTCGGCTTGAAACCGAAGAGCCCGGTCCACCCCGCCGGCAGCCGCACCGAGCCACCAATATCCGTGCCGATATGCAGCGTGCCGTAACCCGCAGCCCCGGCCGCGGCCGCACCGGCGCTGGAACCGCCGGGGTTCTGGGTGGGGTCCCACGGGTTGCGGCTGAGCTTGTGGAAACTGGAAAGGCCGGAGGAAAGCATGCCGTAATCCGGGCAGGTCGTCTTGGCGTAAATAATCGCGCCATCCTCACGGCAGCGGGCGGCCACCGGCGCGTCCTCAACCGCAGGCACCAGTTCCACCGCTTTGGTGCCAAGCGGCACGGGATGGCCTTTCGTGGCGATCAATTCCTTGAGCGAGACCGGAATGCCATCGAGGGCCCCGAGCGTTTCACGCTTTTGCCAGCGCTCCGTCGAGGCCAGCGCCTGCCTTCGTGCATCCTCTGGATCATAGGCGTAAAGCGCATTCACCACCGGTTCGAAAGCATCGATACGCGCTTCCACCGCCTGCCAATATTCCGATGGCGAAAGCTTCCTATCCCGGTAAAGCGCCAGGATTTCGAGCGTGTTGAGGTCTATGAGATCGGTCATGGCATCGTCTCGTCAGAAAACAGGAAATAGGGGCGATATCGGCTTGAAACGGTCAGCTTGTATCGCGCGGGTCAAGCATGTCGCGCAGGCCGTCGCCGAGAAGATTGAGGCCGAAGACGGCGAGCGCAATCGCAAGGCCGGGCATGATGGCAAGCCAGGGTGCGGTGCCGAGATAGGTCTGGGCATCGGCCAGCATCCGCCCCCAGGTGGCGGCGGGCGGCGGCATGCCGAGACCGAGGAAAGAAAGGCCGGCTTCCGTCAATATCGCAAGACCGAGCTGGATCGTCACCTGCACGATGATCTGGTTGGAAATATTCGGCACGATATGGAAAAGCGTGATCTTGGCGCGGTTCTGGCCGATGCTGGTGGCGGCGGTGACATATTCCCGCGACCATATCTGCAACGCCGCCCCCAGCGTCAGCCGGGCAAACACAGGCACCATGAAGGTGGCGATGGCGATGATGGCGGTGAAACGGCCCGTGCCGATGAAAGCGCCGAGCATCATCGCCGACAGGATGGGCGGCACGGCGAAGATGATGTCGCAGATGCGCATGACCACGGTTTCGGTGAAACCGCGAAGCGCCGCAACCGCGACGCCGATGGTCGTGCCGATAAATGCGCCGATGGCGACGGCAGCGATGGAGGTGGACAACGAGTTCCACGCACCGGCCATCAGCATCGACAACACGTCGCGGCCGAAATGATCCGTGCCGAGACCGCCATAAACGAAGGGCGATTTCAGCTTCTGAACGATCTGCATCTTTGTGGGGGACACAGGCGTCCAGACCAGCGACAGCAGGGCGACTGCGACCAGAAAGACCGTGACGGCGATGCCGACGGCAAAGGCGGGGCGGCGGCGGATCAATCGCATCATCGCGCACCTGCCCGCAGTCTCGGATCGATGAGGAGATAGGCGATATCGACCACGAAATTCATGACGATCACCAGCGCCGAGAAGAACAGCACGACGGATTGCATGACGACGATGTCGCGCTGGGTCAGCGCCTGATAGGCAAGCCGCCCGAGGCCCGGCAGGTTGAAGACATTCTCCACCAGCACCGCGCCGGCAATGAGGAAGGTGAATTGCAGGCCGATCATGGTGATGACAGGGATCATTGCATTCGGCACCGCATGCCGCCACAGCGCCACCCGCTCGCTCAGGCCCTTGGCGCGTGCGGTGCGCACGAAATCCTCATTCATCACTTCCAGCACGGCGGAGCGGCACACACGGGTGAGAACCCCGGCCTGCGACAGCGCCAGCGCGACCGCCGGAAGGATGAGCGCCGTAAGACCCGCTGAAAAGTTCGGCGTCCAGCCGGGAAAACCGCCGGCCGGCATCCAGCCGAGCGTGGTGGAAAAGACGATGATGAGCAGCAGCCCGACCCAGAAGCCGGGCACGGCAATGCCCACATGCGAAAATAGCCCGGCCGCGAAATCCAGCGCCCCGTTGCGGCTCCGCGCCGCCGCCACGCCGAGCGGAATGGCGGTGGCCACCGAAAGGCAGACGGCCAGCAGCGCAAGCGGCAGGGTAACGGCCAGCCGCTCCAGGATCAGCCCCGCAACCGGCACGCCATAGGTATAGGATTGCCCGAGATCGCCATGAAATACGCCGGCCAACCAGTGGAGATAACGCAGCGGCAGCGGCTGATCGAGGCCCATCTGCTTCTGCAGCGCCGCGAGCGTATCGGGGCTCGCCGAGGTTCCGAGCATGATAGCCGCCGGATCGCCCGGCAGCAGGCCCATGACGATATAGATGATGAGGGAAACGGCAAACAGCGTGATGACGAGGCTTAAAAGACGCCGAATGAAGACGGCTAACATCTGGCATCTTCTCCTTGCGTGGTTTTGTAGCCGGATGTCGTGGAGAGATTTGCTGTCATCCCCGCACACTCTTGCCTCATCCCTGTTCCCCAGAACATGCCCGAGGATGTCACAGGGATCCAGCCGACGCGCGTCCGTGCGGCGGACAGACACCTGTCAGCCCAAGGACTTGGGCTGGCTGGATTCCTGAGACAAGCACAGGAATGAGGTGGATGGGGAAACTGCGCCCTACCCCTCACAACAAACCCTATTCTTCCCAATGCACATCCGTCAGCACATTCGAGGGAATGGGCTCGTTTTCCCAAAGCCCCTTCACCTTCTTGTCCCAGACACCGAGTTTCGGCATGACGAAAAGAAAAAGAGCGGGTACATCTTCCGCGAGGATTTTCTGGGCTTCGCCATAGAGCTTCTCCTGCTCACCGGCATCCGCCGTCTTTTCGACA
This sequence comes from Agrobacterium sp. ST15.13.013, assembly GCF_027956525.1. Taxonomy (NCBI): domain Bacteria; kingdom Pseudomonadati; phylum Pseudomonadota; class Alphaproteobacteria; order Hyphomicrobiales; family Rhizobiaceae; genus Agrobacterium; species Agrobacterium sp. ST15.13.013. The sequence continues at coordinate 73,730 of NZ_JAQKGP010000015.1, read as the reverse complement.
TTCGCCACGACCTCATTGAAGGCCGGGTTCTTGTAATTGAAGTAGTACGGGTCGCGCGCGTAGATATCGATATCCATCGGCTCCGCATGGGCAACGATGGTCATGTCGTAATCCGCGCCTTTGAGAACATCCGCAACCCATTTCGCCGGAAATTCGGTGGTCTCGATGGTCATGGTCACGCCGATTTCGGCAAACATCGCCTGCAGGATCTGCGAGGTGCGCTGGGCATAGGCCATTTGCGGGGCCTTGATGGTGAAGTTGAATCCATCCGGATAGCCGGCTTCGGCAAGCAGCGCCCTGGCCTTGTCGATATCGTAAGGATGTACCCCGGTCGTATCGATATAACCGCGATCATTCGGCGTGTAATGGCTACCGATGGCCGTGCCGAAGCCGGACCAGGCGCCTTCGATCACCGTGCCGCGATCCACCGCCATCATCAGCGCCTGACGCACACGCTTGTCATCGAAAGGCTTGCGAGCATTGTTCATGCCCGCCACGACCTTGAGTTCAGTATTGCCGACGAAGGTGCCGAGACGCGCGTCGCCATCGAAGGAGGTCATCAGTTCCGGCGCGCCGAATTCCGGAAAGGCATCGATATCGCCAGACCTCAGCGCTGCGGCCTGCGCCTGAGGATCGGACACGAAACGGAAGGTCGCCTTGTCGAGCTTTACCAAAACGGCCTCGTCCCAATAGGCGTCGTTCTTCTGCAGCTCGACTTTGTCGCCCTTGGCCCAGTTCACGAATTTAAACGGACCGGTGCCGACCGGCGTGGTGCGGTTATTTTCCGCGCTTTTCGGCGCCACCATCACGGAGGCCGGCCAGCCGAGCCAGTAGAGAAGGCTGCCGGCCGGCTGCTTCAACTTCAGCACCAGCGTTACGGCATCCGGCGTCTCGATAGTGTCGATGGCGGCGAAGAAGCGTTTCTGCGGATTGACCGAGCTTTCGCCACGCGCCCGATCCAGCGAAAATTTGGCGACAGAGGAATCGAAAGCCTCGCCATCATGGAAGGTCACGCCCTTGCGCAGCTTGAACGTATAGGTCTTGCCATCAGGGGAAATTTCCCAGCTTTCGGCAAGCTGCGGCTTCACCTTGCCTTCGCGGTCGATCTTCACCAGACCTTCGAAGACATTCTGCCAGGTGACCTGGCCGATGGCCACGGGCGCGGCGATGGTCGGATCGAGGCCGGCCGGCTCGACGGCCATGCCAAGCGTCAGCGTGGTTTTTGGCGCGGCTTCGGCAACCGTTACCGAAAGCGGCAGCCAGAGCGCCGTGCCCAATGCGAGGGTCAGCGCGGCGCGGCGCGAAAACGTTGCCGCCTGCGAAAGATAAGTGCGTGGCATCATTGTCCCCTGTCTGGCGGCCGGGGCATTTTTGCCCTTCCGAAGACCGCCCGTTGCAAAAAGAGTGTCATGTTGCAGGCGCACACACAATCTCGATTTTTGTGTGCTCCGTGTAGCTGAAATGGCTACACGGAAATGCGGATGGAAATCAACCTTGGTGGGCAATTCTCCACACTGGCCAATTCCTCTCCCGGCGGGGAGAACAAACTACCCTGCCGTCGCCTCGCGCATGAAGCGCTCAATGAAGTCCGCAAGCTTGGAGGCGGCGAAGGACAATTGCCGGTCCGGCGCAACGCAGAGATCGATCTGGGTGTGGATACCTTTCTTGCCGGAGAGCGGAACGGCGACCATCTGTCCGCTGCGGATTTCACGCGCCACCGAAAGCGCCGGCAAAAGCGTGGCGGCGGCGTGGCCCAGCACCAGTTCCTTCAGCATTTCCAAAGAGCTGGTGATGAAGACGGGATCAAGCTCGATGCCGGCATCAGCAAACAGCGTGTCGAAGGCCTGACGCGCAGCGAAACTCTTGTCCGGCAGGGCGAGCGGCAGCCCGGCCAGCTCTTTGAGCGAAACTTCCGCCTGCCCGGCAAGCGCATGACCGGCGGGAAAGATCGCGTCATAGCTGATACGGGTGCGCGAGCGCACTTTCACACCGGAGACTTTCGGCGCGAACAGGCTGACGACCAGGTCCGCTTCCGCCGCACCCAGCGCCTCCATTGCCTGGCGGGCGCTGGTAATATGCACCTCAAAACGCAGCTTCGGATATTTCAGGCTGAACTGCGCCAGCACCGGCGCCAGAAGGTTCGCCACCGTCGCACCATTGGCATAGACCGTGACCCGGCCGCGTTGCAGGCCCTTCAGATCGTCTATCAGTTGGTGCACATGGTCGAGTTCCCGCAGCGTCTTGCCGGCGCGGGCGGCGAGCAGCTCCCCCGCAGCGGTCAGCTTCACGCCACGGCTGGAACGCTCCACCAGAGGCGAGCCGAAATAATATTCAAGGTTCTCTATCTGCCGGCTCACCGCTGTCGGCGCCACATTCAGGTTTTCCGCCGCGGCGCGCATGGAATTGGTGCGGACCAGTTCGTCGAAATACATCAATGCACGCAATTGCATGGGGTGGGTACCTTTTTCGGGTGGGGCGGCGTTGGCGCTCACCATATCATTGCAGCGTCGCGAAAGAATACTTCACCCGGAGAGATCGCCGCTTGTTTCTTCTCCCCGGCGCGGAGAAGTGCCGGGCCGCAACGCCGCACTCCTCAAACGCGCTTGAAGCCCTCGCTCGCCACAAGCAGCTGGCGGGTATAATCCGCGCTGAATTCCCGGCTTTCCAGCGCCTCAGCCTCCAGCATTTCCACCACCTTGCCGCTTTTCATCACCGCAAGGCGATCGCACATGTGGCTGATGACGCCGAGATCGTGGCTGACCATGACGAAGGTGAGGTTACGATCCTTGCGGGCCTGTTCCAACAGGTTGAGGATTTCCGCCTGAATGGAGGCGTCGAGCGCCGAAGTCGGCTCGTCCAGCAGCAGGATTTTCGGCTCGACGATCAGCGCACGCGCAATGGCGATGCGCTGGCGCTGGCCTCCGGAAAGCTGGTGCGAATACCGAAAGCGGAAGCCGGAACCGAGCCCCACTTCGTCCAGTGCGCGGGCAATGCGCTGTTCGCGATTGTCGAGACCGTGGATGACGAGCGGCTCGAGCAGCAGCGCATCCACCGTCTGGCGCGGGTGCAGTGAACCGTACGGGTCCTGAAACACCATCTGTACATCGCGGTAGAAGCTCTTGTCGCGGTGCTTGCCGGCATAGGAGCGCCCTGCCACCATTAGCGAGCCTTCGTCGAAATGGTTTAGGCCGGCAATGGCGCGCAGCAGGGTCGACTTGCCGGAACCGGACTCGCCGACGATGCCGAAGGACTCACCCTCGGCCACATCGATGCTGACGCTGTCGAGCGCGATGTAGCCGTCGAAATCGACCACCATGTCTCTGATGGAAAGAACCGTGCTCATGCGCGCCACTCCGCCTTACGTTCCAGAACCGGCAGCGGATGCCGGTGACCGCCAATTTCCGGCAGGCAGTTTAAAAGGCCCTGCGTATAGGGATGTTTCGCTTCCTTCAGATTGGCGGAGGACAGTTCTTCCACAACCTTGCCGGCATACATGACGAGAACACGGTCGCAGAACGAAGAGACGAGGCGCAGATCGTGGCTGACGAAAATCAGTCCCATGCCGCGTTCCCGCACCAGCTTGTCAAGGATATCGAGCACTTCCAGCTGCACCGTGACGTCCAGCGCCGAAGTGGGTTCGTCGGCGATCAGCAATTCCGGGCCGCAGACCAGCATCATGGCGATCATGACACGCTGGCCCATGCCGCCGGAAACCTCGTGCGGGTAAAGATCGAAGACGCGCTCGGGATCGCGTATCTGCACCGCTTCGAGCATGGCAAGCGTGCGCTGGCGCGCCTCGCTGCCGCCGATCTTTTCGTGGGTACGCAGCGTTTCCATGATCTGGCGACCGATGGTCATGACCGGGTTCAGCGAATATTTCGGGTCTTGCAGGATCATGGCCATGCGCTTGCCGCGCATGATCCTTCGCTCTTTTGCAGAGGCCTTGAGCAGATCGATATCGCCGAAGCGAAGGGCGTCCGCCTCGATACGCGCGTTTTTCGGGGTCAACCCCATGATGGCGCGGCCGGTCTGCGATTTGCCCGAGCCGGATTCGCCGACGATGCCGAGCCGCTCGCGGCCGAGCGTGAAGGACACGCCGCGCACAGCCTCCACCAGCCCGGTGCGGGTGGGGAAGGATACGCGCAGGTTCTCAACGGTCAGAAGCGGCGCGCTCATTGGTTCGCCTCCTTGGGATCCAGCGCATCGCGCAGGCCGTCGCCCAGAAGGTTGAAACCGAGGCTGACGATGAGGATCGCGATACCCGGCATGGCGGCAACCCACCATTGATCGAGAATGAAACGGCGGCCGGCGGCGATCATCGCGCCCCATTCCGGCAACGGCGGCTGCGCGCCGAGGCCGAGGAAGCCCAGACCAGCTGCGGTGAGGATGATGCCGGCCATATCCAGTGTCACGCGCACGATGAGCGATGACATGCAAAGCGGCATGACATGTTTTAGAACGATACGGAACGGCGACGCGCCCATGAGTTTGACCGCCGCGATGAAATCGGAATTGCGGAAGGTCATGGTTTCGGCGCGCGCGATGCGCGCATAGGGCGGCCATGAGGTGACCGCGATGGCGAGCACCGCATTTTCAATGCCCGGCCCGAGGGCCGCGACCAGCGCCAGCGCCAGAACAAGCTTCGGGAAGGCAAGGAAAATATCGGTGATGCGCATCAGAACCGCATCCACCCATCCCCCGGCATAACCCGAAACGGTGCCGACGATCAGCCCGATAGGTGCGGCGATGATGGCAACCAAGAGCACAACGAACAGGGTCAGCCGCGAACCGTGGATGAGGCGCGAAAGAATATCACGCCCCTGATCATCGGTGCCAAGCAGATACCCGGCCGTGCCGGGTGGCAGAAGCCGGGCATTACGCAGGTCCCCCTGCACCGGGTTATGCGGGGCCAGAACATCGGCAAACAGCGCCACGAATAGCAGCGCGACGATGATGCCGAGCCCGAGCAGCGCCAGCCGGTTTTCTGAAAAGCGCCGCCAGATGACATAGGCGCGCCCAAGCCGCGCCTGCCTGCGCGAGGCCGGCCGGTCGGAGAGCAGCCATTCGCGGCTATAGGGTTTGATCGTATCGGTCGAAAGGGTCATCGGCTGCGCGTCCTTGGATCGAGCGTCCGGTAAAGCAGATCGGAGAAGAGATTGATGCCGACGAAGATGGCGCCGATCACGATCGTGCCGCCGAGAACGGCATTCATATCCGCATTCTGCAACGAATTGGTGATGTAGAGGCCGAGCCCCGGCCAGGCGAAGATGGTTTCGGTCAGCACCGAACCTTCCAGCAGACCGGCATAGGAGAGCGCGATCACCGTCACCAGCGGAACAGCGGCATTGCGCAGCGCGTGGAACCAGATGATGCGCGTTTCCGAAAGCCCCTTGGCGCGGGCCGCGACGATATATTCCTGGGCAAGCTCGTTCAGCATGAAGGAACGCGTCATGCGGCTGATATAGGCCAGCGAGAAATAACCGAGCAGAGAGGCCGGCAGGATGATGTGGCGGAAGAGATCCCACAACACGTCCCATTGCCGCTGCCAGATGGCATCGATCAGGAAGAAGCCCGTGACCGGCGTGAAGGTGAATTCATAGACAATGTCCATTCGCCCGGGATAAGCCACCCATTGCAGCCGGGCGTAAAATACCAGCAGCGCCAGAAGGCCAAGCCAGAAGATCGGCACGGAATAACCGATAAGGCCGATGACGCGCACCACCTGATCGGCAAAGCTGCCGCGTTTCACGGCGGCAAGCACGCCAAGCGGAATGCCGAAGACGGCGCCGATGATCGTGCCGATGGTGGCAAGCTCTATCGTCGCCGGAAACACCCGCTTGATGTCCTCCATGACAGGATTGGTGGTTAAGACAGAGGTGCCGAAATCACCGGACAACGCCTGCTTCAGATAAAGGAAGAACTGCTGCCAGAGCGGCAGGTTGAGGCCGAGCTGCTCACGCACGCGCTCGACTACATGCGCAGGCGCGCGGTCGCCGACGATCGCCAGCGCGGGATCGATCGGCACCACACGGCCAATGAAAAATGTAACCGCCATCAACCCCAGGAAGGTGGTGATGACGGTGACGGCGAAGCCGAGAATGGCTTTCACGCGGGCGTTGGCACGGCGTTTGCCCTGCCTCGCCCGGCTGTTTGCTTCAACGATGCTCAAGAGACCGATCCTTCCGGATCATTCCTTGGAGATGTTGTAGACATAGTTGGTGTCGAAGCTCGGACCGAGCTTCAGGCCTTTGAGCTTTGCGGAATAACCGGCAACTTCCGTCTGCTGGAAGATGATGACGAAGGGACCCTTCGCCAGGACTTCTTTCTGCAGGTTCTGGTAGATCGCCGCGCGTTTGGCGCTGTCCTTCTCCAAAAGCGCCGATTGCGTTTCCTTGGTCAGCTCCGGAACGTCCCAGGCATTACGCCAGGCAAGTGTCTTGTTCTTGCCTTCATCCGAATTGTCGTAGTTGATGGTGAAGGTTTCCGCATTCGAGTTCGGGTCGAAATAGTCCGAACCCCACTGACCGATATAGATATCATGCGTGCGGGCGCGGTATTTGGTCAGCGTCTGCTTGCCGTCGCCGGGAATGATTTCGAGCTTGATGCCGGCCTGCGCCAGCGTCTGCTGCACGCTTTCGGCAATGCCGGTCACCGGCTGGGTGTTGCGCACATCCATGGTAACGGTGAAACCATCCTTCAGGCCGGCCTTGGCGAGAAGCTCCTTCGCCTTGGCGACGTCGAGTTTGTAGGGGTTCTCGTCAAGCGCACCCAACTGCCCCTTCGGCAGGAAGGTCTGATGAATTTCGCCGATGCCCTTGATGATCGTCGCGCCGATGGCGTCGTAATCGACCAGATATTTGAAGGCTTCGATGACCTCGGGTTTCTTCAGGTTTTCGTTTTTCTGGTTGAGGCTGAAATAGTAGACGGTGCCTTTGGGTGCGGAGGTGACGGCAAGCCCTTCCTTCTTGGAAACAGCTTCCATATCGCCTGGCTCAAGGTTGCGGGCCACATCGATATCGCCGTTTTCAAGCGCCAGACGCTGGCCGGAGCTTTCCTTCATATGGCGGTAGACGACACGCTTGAGCTTCGGCTTTTCACCGTAATAATTCGGATTGGCTTCCATGATCACGGCCTCATTGGCCTTCCAGCCGAGGATCTTGTAAGGGCCGGAACCGGCATAACCGGTCTTCAGGTAGTCGTTGCCAAAATCCGTATCATATTTGTAATCGGCGCTCGGGGTTACGGATTTCGCCTTCTCCATGACCAGTTTCTTATCGACCACCGAAGCGACGGTCGCGGTCAGCACGTTCAGCACGAAGCTCGGCGCATAGGGCTTGTCGACCGTCAGAACGAAGGTATTCGCATCTGCAGCCTTCGCCTTCTCGGTGACGTTGTCACCGCTGAGGCCGAACTGCGTCAGCAGGAATGCCGGCGACTTGTCGAGCTTCACGGCGCGCTCGAAAGAGAAAGCCACATCATCGGCCGTGACCGGATTGCCGGAGGCGAATTTCAGGCCGGATTTCAGCTTGAACGTATAGGTCAGACCATCGTCGGATGTCGTCCAGCTTTCGGCCAGATCGCCGACAACCTTGGATGTGTCGTTGATATCGATGGAAACCAGCTTGCTGTAGGTATTGCCGGTGACTTCGGCGGCGGAGAGTTCGAAAGCCTCACCCGGATCGAGCGTGATGATGTCATCGATGGCAAAACCTTCAACCAGCGTATCGGCCGGCGTGGCGGCAAAGGCATGCGGTGCAGACAGCATCATCAGCGACAAGGCGGCGCTGGTGCCGAGAATACGCATGGATTTGTTGAGCGATTTGATCATAGGATCTCCCCTTTTGTTATAAGATTGATTTGGTTCGCTTAAAACTGTTCTCAGGCCGCCTCGCGCCAGGCCTCAGACAAAACACGCAGCCAGTTTTCCCGGCATATTTTAGCAAGTTCTCCATCACCGTAGCCCGCCGATTTCAGCGCCGCAACCAGATTGTGGTTGCCGCTGGCATCCGCAATACCAACGGGTACAGTCGCGCCGTCGAAGTCCGATCCAAGCGCGACACAGTCGATGCCCATACGTTCCACCATGTAATCGATATGGCGCACCATGTCGGAGAGCGGCGTATCGGCAATGTCACGCCCATCGGGCCTGAGCATTGTCACGGCGTAGTTGAGGCCGACCAGACCGCCGCTTTCCCTGATAGCGTCCATCTGCCTGTCGGTGAGATTGCGGGCGACGGGAGTGAGCGCATGTGCGTTGGAGTGGCTGGCGATCAAAGGCTGGTTGGTGGTCTTCGCCACATCCCAGAAGCCTTTTTCGGTGATATGCGCGAGATCGATGAGAATGCCGAGCCTGTTACATTCCTTCACCAGCGCGAAACCGGCATCGGTGAGACCGGGCGCGGTATCGGGCGACATGGGATAAGAGAAAGGAACACCGTGGCCGAAAATATTGTGCCGGCTCCAGACCGGGCCGAGCGAGCGCAGGCCGGCGGCATAAAAAACCTCCAGCGCGTCGAGATCGGCCCCGATAGCCTCGCAGCCCTCCATATGCAGCACGGCGGCGAAAATATCCTCGGAAAAGGCCTTGCGGATATCAGCCGTGGAGCGACAAAGCCGCCAGGCGCCGGCGCGGTCCAGCCTCAGCGCAATCGCCGCCTTTTCCATGGCGATATCGAGTGAGGGCTGGCGCTCCAGCGGTGAAGCCAGCGGCGTGTTGTAATGGCCGCTATCGTCCGGTTCCTGAAGAATGAGATCGCCGGAGGGAATATAGATCGCGCAGATGCCGCCGCCGAGACCGCCTGCCCTTGCACGCGGACCGTCTATATGGCCTTCACGTGTTCCGTTCTTGAATTCGGCCACCGGATCGGCGCCGGCCTTGCTGTTGCGCCACAACCGAAGCAGCACATCATTATGACCGTCGAACACTGCATGCATGGGAAGAAATTCCAGTAACCGGCAAGAACAAAGGGAGCGGGCAGACGCCGGGATGACACCGCGCGAAAGCAAACCGACGCACCATTCGCCGACCGCTATTGTCTGTCGGCGGTGATCTTAGGCCGATCTCACAAAGCTTCGCAAGACACAAATTAGGCAGCGGTGAAATTATCACCACTTGCCTTTTGGCGGAATTTGCGCTTCGTCAGGCGCGCCAGACGCCTTCCGCTTTGGTGAGCAGCGGCGTCGAAAAAACACCCCTCACCCGCTCCGGCCATTCCGGCCCGAAAGCGGCGATTTTTTCCCGCCAGCGATCCGATTGCAGCATGGCCGCGCCAATGACGGCGGGCCGAATGCCGGAGGCGGCGAGAAGCGAAAGACCCGATATGATGGAACTGCCGCTGGAGATCACGTCATCCACCAGCGCCACCCGCCGGTTCTCGATGAGCGGCAGCATGCGCGGATCGATATAGAGCCGTTTTTCCTGCCTTGTGGTGATGGAGGACATCGGCACCGACAGTTCCTCCAGATACCAGAATTTGCGCGAGGTGCCGAGCGGCACGTAACGGGAATGGCCTAGATGCCTGGCGACGGCGGCGGCAAGCGTCAGCCCCAGCGTCGGCAGGCCGATGACGACATCGGGCTTGAAGGGAAGAAGTTTTGCGGCCAGATCGGCCGCCAGCGCCTCCAGCACCTCAAAAGAGGCCTGATTGACGATGAGCGAGGCAAGCGCATGTTCGCCATCCGCCAGCGGCCTTATCGGCAGGCAGATCTGCCGGCCGTCATCCAGCTTGGCCGGAAAGAAGGTGGAATGCGGACCGGCCGTATCGAAGGTGGCGGGCGGAAGTATATCCTGCCAGAACTCATGAGGCGCGGCGGGGGATGGGGCGACGGGCGATGCGGATGGCGGCATCGTTCTTTTCCTTTCAGGAGCGGGGCGGCGAAAGGCGCTCACATTTTTCAGCCACGCCAACACGGTTCTTCACGTCAGGTATTTTAACAACCGCAACATGCTGCGGGTTCATTTCATTGGCTTTTTCAGCTAGAAGGAAACAAAGCAACAGGCATTCGGACGAACCCACCTATGACGCGGGTTTTTCCCATATTCAAGGACAAGCCGCCCATGAGACTGCTGGACCGCATCGGCGAGGACCTGCCATTCCTGACGGAGCTTCGCCACGATCTGCACGCGCACCCGGAACTGGGCTTCGAAGAGGAAAGAACCAGCGCCATCGTCGCCGATCTTCTCGAAAGGGCCGGATTGAAGGTGCATCGCGGTCTTGGCGGCACCGGCGTGGTCGGCACATTGCAAGTGGGCAACGGCACCCGCAGCATCGGCCTGCGCGCCGACATGGATGCCCTTGCCATGCCGGAGGTTCCCGACCGGCCCTACAAATCGAAATTTCCCGGCAAGATGCACGCGTGCGGCCATGACGGCCACACCGCCATGCTGCTGGGTGCGGCGCGTTACCTCGCAAAGACCCGTGATTTTTCCGGCGCCGTGCATTTCATTTTCCAGCCCGCCGAAGAAGGCCGCGGCGGCGCGAAGAAGATGGTGGAGGACGGGCTTTTTACCCTGTTTCCCTGCGATGCGGTCTATGGCCTGCACAACATGCCGGGGCTGGGCGTTGACGAAATGGCCGTGGTGGAAGGCCCGCAGCTCGCCTCTTCCGATAGCTGGCGCGTCACCTTCAAGGGCATCGGCACCCACGGTGCCAAGCCGCATCTCGGCCGCGACCCGGTAACGGCGGCCGGCGCCTTCCTCGCCTCGCTGCAGAGCATCGTCGGCCGCGTCGTCGATCCGCTGCAGCCTGCCGTCGTCAGCGCCTGTTCGGTTCAGGCGGGTGACCCGAAGGCGCTCAACGTCATTCCCGATCTCGTCGAAATCGGCGGCACCGCGCGTGCTTATGCGGCCGACGTGCGCGACCAGCTCGAAGCGGAAATCGGCCGGCTTGCAAAAGGCACGGCGGCAATGTTCGGCATCGAGGCGCATTATGAATTCATCCGCCGGATTCCACCCGTCATCAACGAGGCGGACGCGACGAAACGGGCGCTGCGCGCCGCAAAAACCGTCTTCGGCAACAAGACCCGCACCGCTTTCCCGCCTTCGACCGCCGGCGACGACTTCGCCTTTTTCGCGGGCGAAGCCCCTGGCTGCTACGTCTGGCTCGGTAACGGTCCGGCCGTGGACGGCGCGCTGCACCACAACACCTCCTACGACTTCAACGATGCGGCCATCGTGCCGGGCGTGGCTTTCTGGGCGACGCTGGTGGAGCAGGAACTGGCGGCGGAGTGACCTTTCGGACATTCAGTGCGTCGCCGCCCTCGACGCTTGCAGCGAATCGAGGACGGCGTTAACTTTGCTTTATCGGCTCGACCCAAGCCTCCCCCCTCCTTTCGGGGAAGCATTCGACATGCAGGGTAGCATCATCATCGAACCGTCTGTTCGGGCATTCGCATAAGGAGGGATTGCGTTTCGGACCCGCAATAGAGGTCTTTTGATGAAGCTTTCTACTCCGATTTTTCAATTGAAACGACGGGCCAAACTTATGGTCCGAAATAACACCATTCCTTTACACGAGGCATTGGACCAGATCGCGCGAGAGGAAGGGTTTGCAAGGTGGAGCCTGCTTTCCGCTCACCATGCGGCGGGTTGTTTGTCTAAAGACCTGTTCTCACGTATCGTGGATGGCGACATGCTTCTGCTTGCCGGCCGCCCGGGCCAGGGCAAGACAGCGCTTGGGTTTGAACTTTTGCGCGCGGCAGCCGAGGACGGACGGCGGACTGTTTTGTTCACGCTCGAAATGACAGAACAACAGGCCCGAAAGCGCATCAAAAAACATGCAGCCGGTCACACAGAGACCGAGATAGTGACGTCGGACGAGATATGCGCGGATTACATTACCCGCCACTTGTCTTCGGCCAAGCGCGGCACTTTCTCCGTGATAGACTATCTGCAAATCCTCGACCAGCAGCGGCACAAGCCCGACCTTTCTCAACAAGTGAGCGTCCTTGGAGAATTCGCACAAAAGACTGGCGTCATTTTCGCATTCATCTCCCAGATTGACCGCACATTCGATCAGGAAAACAAGCGACTTCCCGATATGCGCGATATCCGCCTGCCTAACCTGCTGGACTTGGGCCTCTTCACCAAAGCCTGCTTTCTCCATAACGGAGAGGCGCAACTTCAAAATGTGAACTAAAACGGACGGGCTGCCGTGACAACAATATCGTGGCAGCCCATCTTGATACTATAATCCCGAAACCCGTATCACCGGACTCTCCATCACCCTGCCTGTCAGTACATCGGCAATGCCCATATCCGTCTGGTGCGGGCCGATGTTGCAGGCGAGCGTGGCGCCGAAGCAGGCCTTGAAGACGAGATAGGGCGGCTGCCATTCCACCACCCTGCCGACGGCTTCGCGCAATTCTTCGAAAGCCTTTGCCACGTCTTCAAGCGGGGCATCGGAAACGAGGCCTGAAAGCGGCAACGGGAGAAGTGCGGTCACCTTGCCGTCAGAGGCGACAGCCATGCCGCCGCCTGCCGTTATCACCGCATTGGCGGCGAGCGCCATTGCCTCGGCATTGCCGCCGAAAACGGTGAGGTTGTGGCTGTCATGCGAGACCGTGGTGGCGAAGGCACCGTTCCAGTTTCCCCAGCCGGTGAGGAAGCCGGTTCTGGTGATCGGCTCGACCATGCCGTGGCGATGGGTGACGGAAATCATCGTCGCACCTTCGGGCGGAACGACGAAACCGTCCATCACTGCGGCCTCCACCTCGCCCCACTGCGTAAAGCGCGGGCGGTCGATGGTCGCGAGGCGGACCTTTGCCCCTTCCGAGGCGGCCCGGAAATCATCGGCCTTGCGCAGCGGCAGCTTCATCGAGCCTTTGAGGGCTGTCGCATCGCAGGTCTGGACATCGGCGAGCATGTGGCCACCTGCCGCAACTGCTTGGCCATTGGCAAGAACATGACGGGCTGAAAAGCCGCTCAAATCCTCGAAGACGGCGATATCGGCACGGCGACCGGCGGCGATGAGGCCGAGATCGGGGCGGCCGAGCCTTTGCGCGGCATTGAGGGTGGCGGCACGCAGCGCCCATTCGGGCCTCAGCCCGTAACCGACAAGGCGGCGCACCACATCATCAAGCCCGCCGCCCTTCAGCAGATCGTCAGGGAAAACATCGTCGGTGCAGAGCGTTACCGTCTGCGGAAGATGGCCGAGCGCATTCAGCGCTTCCACGAATTCCGGAAGCAGGTGATCGTGCGAGCCACGCAGCTCGATGGTCAGCCCTGCCCGCAGCTTCGCCAGAAGGTCTTCAGCGGAGACAAGCTCGTGATCGGAGGAGACGCCCGCCGCCATGAAGGCGTTGAGATCCGCATCTTTCAGGCCACGCGCATGGCCACAGAGCAGCTTTTGCGAGACAAGCCCGGCCTGCACGATGCCGCTCATGCGCGGATCGCGCTCGATGACACCGCGCATGTTCATGATTTCCGCGACACCGCCGACTTGCGGCCACGACAGGATATCGGCAAGAATGGCAGCATCGAAATCCGCCCCGCTGCATTCCAGACCGGGCGCAGACGGTACTGAAGACGGGGCAAGCAGAATGGCGCGTAGCGGCAGGTTTTCGATTGATTTCGCCGCCCAGCGCACGCCATCGACACCATGCACATTGCCAAATTCATGCGGGTCCCAGACGATGGTGGTAACGCCGCGGGCGACAACCGCCGCCGCATAAGCGGCCGGCGTGATCATCGAGCTTTCGATGTGCATATGTGTGTCGATGAGGCCGGGCGAGAGATAGGCGCCTGCCGCATCGATGATCCGTGCGGCGTCGCTCCGGCTTGCCCGCTCGTGCACGCTGGCGATCAGCGGCCCGACGATGCCGACATCGGCGGCGCGAAGCTCTCCCGTCACCACATCCACCAGCATTCCACCGGTGACGAGCATGTCGAAAGGTGCATCACCGCGTGCGGCGGCGACCGCACGGGCGCGCAGCGTGTCGTCGTTGAGATCGGCAGGTTCAGCCAAGCGAATTTGCGCGCTCATCGGGCGGCCTCCCGGCGCAATGCTTCCAATATGGCCACCTTCGCGGCTCCAGCATCAACAGTCGCGGCAAACCGGGCGTTAAAATCCGTCACCTTTTCCGAACGTGTCTCGACCACGGTTCTTCCCCGCGTCAGCGAGGCATGGAGCTCGACATCGATGCGCGCCTGCTGCCAGCCAAGATAATCGTAGGTGAAGCCGACGGCGGCCACGGGATCGTAAAGGGCCATGGCGGCTCTGCCACGTCTGGCGGCGATACCGATGAAACCTTCCAGCAAATCGGCGATCAGCCCGGCATTCTTGCCGCCGGCATTACGGATCGGCGCTACATCGGCCGGTCCGGCGGTAACTTTGCGGCAGGCGTCCAGATCGACCATGCGCAACGGCAGGCAGTGGGAAAGCACGATGGCCAGCGCTTCCGGATCGGCAAAGGCGTTGAATTCTGCCGAGGCGGTGTGGTTGCCGCTCGTCACACCGCCACCCATCCAGGTGAGATCGGAAATTCTGGCGGCAAGATCAGGCCGGGCAAGGCACAGGGCGGCGATATTGGTGAGGGGGCCGAGCGCGAGAATACGCTTCTCATCTGTCCCCTCCAGCCAGCCGCAGAGTGCTGCAAAGGCATCGCTTTTCGGCAGAGCCGGCGCCTCCGGCAGGCTTTGGCCGACGGTCGGAATGCCGCTTTCGCCTAGGATCGATTGCGCCGTTTCGAGCGAACCCAGCACCGGCATGGCGCGGCCCTGATGGAACGGCATCGACCAGCCGAAGGCCGCAACCGCACCTGCGGCATTGCCGGAGACCGCTTCCAGCGTGGCATTGCCGAAGACCAGCGAGATGCCGTCAATGGCAAGGCCTGCCGACTGCACCACCATGATGGCAGCGATGTCGTCAAAGCCCATATCGGTATCGATCCACACACCCATGATCAGCTGAACACCTTGAGGCTCGCCGCCTTTTCAACCGGCAGGTCGAAGGCGAGCGTATCGCCGATGGCGTGGGCGGCCAAGGCGGCGTCCGTTTCCGCCTTGATGGGGCCGAGCGGCGTATCGAGCAGATATTCGCGGCTGTTGCCGGCAAAGGAGGTGCCGCGCACGGTTCCCTGGAAAGGACCTGAACCGAGGGTGACCATGCGCGGCCGCCAGGCCAGTCCAGATGCTGAAGGGACTGGTCCGGTAAGCGGTGTTGTGCCGTTTGCGGTTTTCAACGCGCCGCCATCAAGCGCGAAGATGTTTTCAAAGCCGACGAAATCCGCCACGAAGGACGAACCCGGCGCGTTATAAATCTCTTCCGGCGTCCCGATCTGCTCAATCTTGCCGCCCTTCATGACGACAATACGGTCGGCAAGCGCGAGCGCCTCGATCTGGTCATGGGTGACGAAGATCATCGTCACACCGGTTTCCTTCTGCACGCGCTGCAATTCGGTGCGCATTTCAAGGCGCAGGCGGGCATCGAGGTTGGAGAGCGGCTCATCGAGCAGAAGCACCTTTGGTTCCATGACCATGGAGCGCGCCAGCGCAACGCGCTGCTGCTGGCCACCGGAAAGCTCCGCCGGCTTGCGCGACGCGAAGCTGGACAAGCCCACCGATTTCAGGCCGGAGGCGACCTTGTCTTCCAGCGCCTTGCCGCTCATGCCCTTGAGTTTCAGGCCGAAGGCGACGTTTTCGTAAACCGTCAGATGCGGGAAGAGCGCATAGGACTGAAACACCAGCCCGACGGCGCGCTTGTTTGCGGCAACGCGAGTGATATCGGCGCCATCGAGATCGATGCGTCCGCTTGCCACCGGCATCAGCCCGGCAATGGCGCGCATCGTCGTGGTCTTGCCGCAGCCGGAGGGTCCCAGAAGCGCGAGCAGCTCGCCCTTGCGGATATCGAGATCGAGGTCCTTGACGGCGACATTGCCGCCATAGGCGAGCGAGACTTTTTGGAGCGAAAGATAATTTGCGTCAGACATAACGGGAGAACCCCAGAAAACGTTCGGCCATGAAGACGATGCCGATGGAAAGGAAGGCGAGCAGCGAGGAGAGTGCGGCCACCGAAGGATCGAAGACGATTTCCATGTAACCCAGCATGTCGATGGGCAGCGTGCGCACACCGGGACCCGACAGGAACAGCGACACCGGCACCTGATTGAAACTCGTTACGAAACCGAGAATGAAGGCTGAGAGAATGCCGCCGCGAATATTCGGCAGCACGACGCGGAAAAACGCCCCCACCCGCGACGAGCCGAGCAGCACCGCCGCCTCTTCGATATCGGAGCGCAGATTGTTGAGGCTGGCCGATACCACCCGCACCGCATAAGGCAGGATGAGCGCTGTGTGGGCGAGAAACAGGGCAAGCGTGATGCCGATGCCGAAGGGCACGACGAAATAACGCAGCAGGGCCAGACCCACGATGATGCCGGGCACGATGATCGGCGCGGAAACGATGGTGCGCACTGTCTCGGCAAAAGGCAGCTTGTAGCGCGACATGGCGTAGGACGCCGGAATGCCGAGGATGAGCGCCGCAAAGGTGCCGCCGATGGCAAGGAACATCGACATGGCGAAACTTTCGCGGAAGCTTTCGACGGTGAAGACCTTGGCGATCCATTTCAGCGAAAAGCCCTGCGGCGGAAAGGCGAGCGTATCGCCGGCCGAAAACGAGGCCGCAACGATGATGAGAAACGGCCCGATCAGGAAACCGACGACAAGAAGGAGCGTGAGCGGAATGAAGAGCTGCCGGGTCATTTCTTGTTCCTCGCGGTGGCGATGCGCTTCAAGAGGATATTGGCGGCAAAGCTCATGACGATCAGGATGAAGGCGATGACGCTGGCGGCAACGAAATTGTTGGAGACCGTCACCTGCTGGTAAAGCAGGGTCTCCAGCATCAGCACCTTGGAGCCGCCGAGAATGGCGGGCGTGATATAGGCCGTCAGCGAACCGGTAAAGACCAGCGTACCGCCAACGACCAGCCCTTCCTTGGTGAGGGGCAGGATAACCTTCCAGAACACCTGAAACCAGTTCGCGCCGAGAACGCGGGCGGCCGCGATCGTATCCTTCGGCATATTCTCCAGCGCGCTGATGAGCGAGATGATCATCAACGGCAGGAAGAGTTGCAGAAGGCCGATGAAGACAGCCGTTTCGGAAAACAGGATGCGTATCGGCGCATCGCTCAGCCCCACCGCCTGCAGCGCCTGATTGACGATGCCGGTTCTGCCGAGAATGACGATCCAGGCATAGGTGCGGGCGACCGGCGAGATCATCAGCGGCAGCACGACGAGATTGACCACATGGCCCTTCTTGCCCGACGACAGGTTGACGATGGCAAAAGCCGCCGCATAACCCACCACCGCCGACACGACGGTGACAAGCGCGCCGAGCTTCAGCGTGCGCAGGAAAACCGTCTGGTTCAGCGGATCGGAAAAGAAGGCGGCATAGGCCGACAATGTCCAGCCGTCAGTGGTGCGAAACCCCTCAGACAGCAGGATGAAGACCGGCACGAGAAAGACCGCCGCCGCGAAAATTGCGGCGGGCAAGGCAAGCGCCAGCGCTTCGGCCCGGTTCTGAAACATTGGTTTATTCCCTGAACGGCCTCAAAGCCGGTTGTTACGGCAGCCGGACGCACCGGCCTGAGAAATTGGAAGGTGGAAAAGCGGTCAGGGGACGACCGAACCGCTTTTCCGGGAATGGAGCCGCCCTTCCGGACGATGCCCCATTCCAAACGGTGAAGGCCTTACTGACCGACCTTCGCGTTCCACTCCGACAGCCACTTGTCGCGGTTATCGAGCGTTACGTCGGAAGGAATGAGCTGCAGGCTTTTTGCGGTTTCGTCGCCATAGGTGATGTTGTTCGCCACCTCGTCGGAAACCTTGACTTCCCTGTTGGTCGGGCTGTCCACCAGCTTTTCGGCCAGCGCCTTCTGAATATCGGTCGAGAGCCAGAAATCCATGAACTGCAACGCTAAATCTTCGTTCTTCGTGCCCTTCGGCACCACGAGCACATTCATGCCGCCGGTCTGGCCTTCCTTGGGTGTTGCCCAGGCAAGCGGCAGGTCAAGCTTGGTGAAAGGCGCCCAGGAGAAGCGGCCGATGGGGGCTGCCCAGATTTCTTCCTGCTGCATCAGCTGCACGAGCTGCGACGACTTGACATAGAAGGTGACGATATCGTCCTTCTTTTCACCCACGGCCTCGATAGCGCCGGAAAGATCGGCCGTATCCTTGCCGATGGCCTTGCCGAGCATATAGAGTGCCGGCGGGCCTTGGTTGGTGGTGACATTCGGGAAAGCGACGTGGTCGACGATACCGTCCTTCAAAAGATCGGCCCAGCTGTCGATCTTCATCTTGTCGGTGCGGTAAACGATTGACGTGGCGTAGAAATTGACGCCGACGCTCATGCCGTCGCCATTCGGATCCTTGGCGATGTCATAGAGCTTTTCGATATTCGGAACCTTGGACGCGTCTATCTTCTGGATCAGGTCCTTGCGGGCGGCCGACAGCGCATCCGCCATTGAAACGATGGCGAGATCGACCACCGGATTGGCCTTGTTGGCCTCCATCTTGGCCAGACGCTCAACGCTGTTGCCGGTCTCGACGACCAGCTTGCAGCCGCATTGCTTTTCGAACGGCGTATAGACCAGTTCCTTGAATTCGTCCTGCGCGAAGGCGTAGACGGAAATCGTCAGCGTCTTGTCCTGCGCCTGCGCGGCGCCCATCGTAAACATCAGGGCGGCGCCCGATGCAAAAATGATCTTTTTCATGGTGTGAGTTCTCCTGCTGTCGTTTTTTTGGCTTCAATCGCATCATGCTTTGCCTTGCCGGTGGAGCCGCGCATGATCAGCGCCATCGGTACTTTCGAGATGTCCGCCACCACATCGACTGCGACGCCGTTTTCGCCCACGCCGTCGATCGCACGCAGCAGCGCGCCGACAGCGAGATCGGCGATGCGGCCCATATCCATGCGCATGGTCGTGAGCGGCGGGGTGACCACGGCGGAAAAGATGAGATCGTCGAAGCCGGTGACACTGGCTTCTTCCGGCACCTCGATGCCCTCGCGCTGCAATTCGGTAAGTACGCGCAGCGCATGCAGATCGGAGACGGCGGCAAAGGCGGTGAACCCTTCGGCAACCTTCTCTGCAAGACCAAGCCGGCAACCCGCACCGCCCGCCTGTTCAATGGCGTCCACCCAGAGCGTCTGCGTCACGCATGTCTTGCCAAGACCATCGCGAATACCGCCGAGACGGTCGTTCTGCACGTTGGAATCGCGGTTCTTGCCCACCAGCACCACCTTACGATGGCCAAGCCCGGCCAGATAGTCGCCGACCTGCCGGCCGCCATCCCAATGGTCGGCGGCGACCGTGTTGCCGGGCGTCGAGGGGCTGTCGATCACCGCGACGGGACAATCGACATCGGCAATGCGCGTGCCGCGGCGGGGAACGATAACCATGCCATCCACGCCGCGTTCGACCAGCCGGTTGATCGCATCCGTCTGCATGGCGATTTCGCCGCGCGAGTCGGCGATCAGCACACCGTAACCGGCAGTGACGGCCGCCTTTTCGATGGCCTGCGCGATCTGCGGAAAAAGAGGATTGGCAATATCCGGCAGCACCAGCCCCAGAACACCACTTTTGCCGGTGCGAAGCGCCCTGCCCGCTGAACTCGGCACGTAGCCCAGCTCGCTTGCCGTCTTGCGAATGCGCTCCACCAGCTCCGGCGAAACGCGGCCCTTGCCCGACAGCGCATTGGACACGGTTGCCGCCGACACGCCGAGTGCCGCTGCTATCGCGCTCAGATTGGTGGCAGGCCGTGAAGACGCCATGATGGTCCGGAAAGACTGATTAAACGTTTAATCACGATAATCGAGCAAGGCCGCCCTGTCGAGTCCGGTGAAAGGCAAAATCGGCGAAAACCCGGGCATAAAGTCTAACTGCCCGAAAAAAGTGCGATTATTTTTGTGGGTCGTCGCTGTTCGCCGTGCGGTAAGCTTCCACCTGCCGCACCAGCCAGTCACGAAACAGCACGACCGGCACGTGATTGGCGCGTGAAAGCGGGGCCACCGCATAATAGGAGCTGGGGCTTCTGGCCTGATGATCGAAGGCCTTTACCAGTTGTTTCGATTTCAGCTCATTATCGATCAGGAAAAGCGGCATCAGCGCCACGCCCAGTCCGGCGATACAGGCCTGCGCCACGCTGGAAAACTGCTCGAACCGCATGCCCTGCGGCAAGGCGAGCGACAGGCCGAGGCTTTCGAACCAGTGGCCCCATGCGCCCGGCCGCGAGGCCATGTGCAAAAGCGGCAGGGCGGCGATATCCTCTCCCTTTTCCACGGGATGGGCGCTGAGGAATTGCGGGCTGCACACCGGCGCGACCATTTCATGCATCAGAAAGGTGCTTTCCGCCCCCGGCCAGTCGGCCTGACCGATATGGATCGCCATATCCAGCTGCTCGCGCTCGAAATCGAACTGCCCGATGCGGGTGGCGAAATTGATGGTGATTTCGGGGTGGCTCGTCACGAAATCCGGGATACGCGGCAAAAGCCAGCGCGTGCCGAAGGTGGGCAGCATGGCGAGGTTCAGCGTATTGCCATGCGTTTTGGTCATGATCTGCAGGGAGGCGGAGCGAATCTCGCCAAGGGCTGCGGCAATCGATTTTGCATAGGCGCGGCCCTCGGTCGTCAGCGCAACCCCGCGTGCGCCGCGTTCGAACAGGCGCACGCCAAGCTGTTCTTCCAGTGACATAACCTGCCGGCTGATCGCCCCTTGCGTCAGGGCAAGCTCATCGGCGGCGGCGGAAAAGCTGCCGAGCCGGGCCACGGAATCGAAGGCGGCGAGCGCGCTGGTGGAGGGCAGGAGTTTACGGCTGAGAGACGTCATGAGCCATTACTATATGTAATGCAAAAATGAGTAAACATGGCTTGTGCCGACTGGCTCGAATACCAATAATCCGGCCAGCAAATCCGGAGGCATCACGTGAGCGAACACGCAGCATTCAATTGGCAGGACCCTTTTCTGCTCGAAGACCAACTGAACGACGACGAGCGGATGATCCGCGACGCCGCGGCCGCCTTCGGCAAATCGGAACTCTTGCCGCGTGTCTCCGAAGCCTATCTTTCCGAGACCACCGAACCGGAACTGTTCCGCCTGATGGGCCGCACCGGCCTTCTCGGCGTCACCCTGCCGGAAGAATACGGCGCGGCCAATGCAAGTTACGTGGCCTATGGTCTCGTCGCCCGCGAAGTCGAGCGGATCGACAGCGGATACCGCTCGATGATGAGCGTGCAGTCCTCGCTCGTAATCCATCCGATCTTCGCCTATGGCTCGGACGAGCAGAAGAAGAAATATCTGCCCGGCCTCGTCTCCGGCGAGCTGATCGGCTGTTTCGGCCTCACCGAGCCGGATGCCGGCTCCGATCCCGGTGGCATGAAGACCCGCGCTGAAAAGATTGCCGGTGGCTATCGCCTGCGCGGCTCGAAAATGTGGATTTCCAACGCGCCAATCGCCGATGTCTTCGTCGTCTGGGCAAAATCGGAAGCCCATGACAATCAGATCAGGGGCTTCGTGCTCGAAAAGGGCATGAAGGGCCTCTCCGCGCCCAAGATCGGCGGCAAGCTGTCGCTGCGCGCCTCCATCACCGGCGAGATCGTTCTGGACGGTGTGGAAGTGGGCGAAGACGCGCTGCTGCCCAATGTTTCCGGCCTGAAGGGCCCGTTCGGCTGCCTCAACCGCGCCCGTTACGGCATTTCCTGGGGTGTCATGGGTGCGGCGGAAGATTGCTGGTTCCGCGCCCGGCAATATGGTCTCGACCGCAAGCAGTTCGGCAAGCCGCTCGCCGGCATGCAGCTTTACCAGAAGAAGCTCGCCGACATGCAGACCGAGATCGCGCTCGGCCTTCAGGCGTCGCTGCGCGTCGGCCAGTTGATGGACGAACACAAGATGGCGCCGGAAATGATCTCCATCGTCAAGCGCAACAATTGCGGCAAGGCGCTGGATATCGCCCGCCAGGCGCGCGACATGCATGGCGGCAACGGCATCCAGATCGAATATCACGTCATGCGCCACGCCCAGAACCTCGAAACGGTCAACACCTATGAGGGTACCCATGACGTCCACGCGCTGATCCTCGGCCGGGCGCAGACGGGCATTCAGGCGTTTTTCTGAGGCTTTCTCCGCATCGCTTCAAAAAAGGCCTTCGAAGATCACTTCGAAGGCCTTTTGCTTTTCAAATCCGGCAATCGCTCAGAACGTGCCGCGAATACCGACGCCGAACATGCGCGGTTCGGTCATGCTGGCCTCGATGCCGCCAATGCCGCGGTTCTGCTGCATATAGGTGGGCGCACGCTCGTCGAAGATGTTCTTGACATAGGCATAAACCTCCATCTCTTCCTGGAACCTGTAGCTCGCGCGCACATCGGCGATCGTATAGGGATCGATGGCATAGGCAGCCGTATTGGCCGTGTCGGAATAATAGCCGTCAATATGGCGCACCTGTCCCGAGACGGTGAACTTGTCTGTCACATCCCAACTCGCGCCGACGCTGAACATGAAGCCGGGCGATTTCGCGAATTCATTTCCGGCATAGCTGTTATTGCTGGAAATCTCATCAATCTCGGTCTTCAGCACGCCCGCGCTCGCCTTCAGCGTCAGATTGTCGAGAACCTGATAGTCGGCGCCGAGTTCCAGACCATAAGCATGCGCCTTCTGCGCATTGATGGTGTAGGACTGGGTGATGCCGGATGAGATGACGACCGGAATATTGTACTGGGCGTTCTTGTAGTCCATGTAGAACAGGTTGCCGTTGAGCGTCAGCCGGTCATCCAGTATTTTCGCACGTGTATAAAGCTCGTAATTCCATATGGTTTCCTTCTCGAACGGCAACCATTGTCCCGACGAGATGTTCAGCGAAATACCGCCGGGATTATAACCACGGCTGATCATGCCGCCGACGGTCCAGTCGTCATTGATCGCATAAGCGAGAGATGCCTTGGGCAGCAGTTCGGAAAAGGTCTCGTCAAAATCCACCGCACGGGGTGAATAAACCGAGCGACCCGAACGCTGGATGCGGTCGGTCTGGTAACGCAGGCCGCCGGTCAGCGTCCACTGGTCCGTAAGGCGATAGCTCAGCTCGCTGAAGATGCCGAGATTGTCCTTGGTGTCGTCGAACGTCGAAAGACTATTGTTAAATCGCCCTGTAAGTCGAAGAAGCTCGTCAGCCTGACTATGCGCGTAATAAATACCCGCGACACCGCTCAGCACGTCTTCCTGGTCACCGAAGGTCACGCGTGTTTCGTGAGAAGCGTTCGTCTGGTCGATATCCGCATCGCCGTTGTTCACGACACCAACCCGGCGTCTGGCGTCCGAAGCGGAGAACTGCGTCTGGTTGAAGAGTTTCACGCCGTTCTCGAAATCATAATTGATGTCGAGAATACCGGTGTGGGTGTTCTGGCTCCAGCTTGGCATGGTGGTGGTGACGTGATTGAGATCCTCGAAAGGACGCGACGCCGCTTCCTGGCTCGGCCGGTTGGCGGCATTATAGGAATAGGTAAGCTTGGTCGTCAGCCCGGGAATCTCCGGCGGTTCCCACAGAAGCTTGAAACGCGCGTTGAACTCCTTGAAGTCCTGATCCGTGCCCCCATGCGCGAATCCCGAATTGATATAGTCGATGAAAGTGTCGCGGCCGGAATAATCAACCGCCAGACGCGCCGCCAGCTGATCCTCGACGAGCGGACCCGAAAGCGCAAATGAGGCCCGCTTCTGGTGGTAATTCCCGATTTCCGCCTGATAGGAGGCTTCCGGCGTGAATGTCGGATCCTTCGTGTTGACGACGATCGCGCCGGCAATGGCGTTGGCGCCCTGCGAGGTGGTCTGCGGGCCGCGGAAAACTTCGATGCTTTCAACGTCCCAGATGGAAGTCGCGCCATAGATGAATTCGTTATAACCGAGATAGTGGCCGTCCACATTGATGGTGGCGCGTGGCACGGTGCCGGCGAAAAATGCCGTCGCGCCCGTATTCGGGCCCTGCGTATCCAGACCGCGAATGATCGGGGCGCTGACATTGTCGGTGTAGACGACGTTCGGAATATCCTTGATCGCTTCCGATACGGTCGGGTCGCCGGTCTTTTCTTTTCTGATTTCCTCGGCGGATTTGACAGAGACGGACGACGCCGTGTTCTTCATGTCGCGCGCCACTTTTTCACCGGTCACCACGATCGGCTTCAAGACGGTGGTGCCCACCGCATCAGCCTGCTGATCCTGACCGAGAACCGGCGTCACAAATAATGTCGCCAGCGTCAGAGCGCTGACCCCGCTCATCAAACGACCGTTAGAACTGAACCCCATCACAAACCCCTAATAAACATGAGTATTAAAGTCATATTCAAGTAACGGAAGCGTTATCCGTTTCGCAATAGAGAATGCGTTCTGTATTGCGGACAAAAAGGCTTCCGTAACGGGATGTGCCAAATTTACAACAAAGTTTACCCGCCGCCGCTTGTGCACCCGCAGCGTTTCGAAAGGGAACAGCATAATTCCGTCCGCAGAAATCGATTCCGATTTCCGCCCCGATGCGTTAGGCATGCTCAACAAAACGGGGGAACGGGCTTGAGCGCCATGGATGACGATACGGACAATCTGCCGGAAAACGAGGGCGAAAAGCGCTCGGCCCTCATTCAGTCAGTGTCGATCGCGGCGCGTTTTCTCAATCTGCTTGCCAGATCTGATACGGCGCTTGCCCTGGGCGAACTGGCCAAACGCGCCGGCACCGGCCGCTCCACCGCGCATCGCTATATGCAGAGCCTCGTGCGGGAAGGACTAGTGATACAGGATCCCGCAAGCGGTAGTTACGATCTCGGACCCGCGGCGCTCGGAATAGGCATCAGCGCGCTCAGGCGAATCAATCCGGTCGAAACCGCCGGCCGCCAGATGAATGCGCTTGCCTCCAGGATCGGCGCCAGCTGCGGCGTGGCGATCTGGACCGAACGCGGCCCGACCGTGGTGCGATGGGCGAGAAGCGCTAGCTTTTCCATCAGCACCGTGGCGCTCGGCGATGTTCTGCCGCTCGACAACAGCGCCTGCGGGCTGGTTTTCCAGGCCTACCTGCCGCCGGACAGGATCGCCGCCGTGCGCAGGTTGCAACCGGCCGCTTTTCGCGGCTCCCGTCCCGATGCCGGCATTCTGGAAACCATCCGCGAAGCGGGTGGCGCGGAACTCAATGAACATCTGTTCTCCGCTCTGACGGGCAAGGCCGCGCCGGTTTTCGACGCACAGGGCGAACTCTGTTGTGTCGTCACCACCGTATCCTTTGTCGCAACCGCTGAGACCGAACGGCATTTTTCCCGGCTGATCGAAGCCGCCGGACAGGCGACGGCCGAATCCGGCGGCGCGTAAGCCTATTCGGCCAGATGTTCCGCAAAGGTGCGGCCGGAATAGGCCGTGCGGAAAAGCCCGGCATCGGCGAGCTTCGGCAACAGCCGCTCCAGCACCAGCCGCATGGACGCCACCGAACCTCCGGGCACCGCGACGAAACCGTCGATCGCCCCGGCAGCCGCCCATTCACGGATGGCCTCAAAGGCATCTTCAACGGTGCCGATGATCTGCCAATGGCCCGACCCCATCACTTCCGGACGCCGCAATAATTCCGCAACACTCAGCGTCTCCCGCTCGATCAGCCGGCGCAGCAGGCCGGCATGGGTGCGGCTTCGCGGTGTCTCGGGCGGCGGCGGCAGGTCGGAGGCGGTAACGATCCGCGTGAGCGGCCAGTCCGTGAGATCAAGACCCGTCATATCGCGAATGGAGGCAAAGGCGCGGGAGCGGTTAGCGCGGACGTGGGTCTCCGTAAAGAGTTCCAGCGCCTCCCTGCCGGTCTCCGCCAGATAGAGGCTGAGGCCCGGCATCATCTTCACCCCGTCGGGGTTGCGGCCGTGGCCCTCGGCACGCCGCCGCAAATCCGCCCTGAGTTCGATGGCCGCCTGCATGTCCGGTGTGGAGGCAAAGACAGCATCGGCCACCGACGAAGCGAAATCGCGGCCCTCGGGAGAGGCGCCCGCCTGCACGAGCGGAATACGGCTGGCATGGGCCGGCAGGTTGAGCGGGCCTTTGACGCTGAAATGCCTGCCCTCATGCGCCACCGGATGCACCAGCGAAGAATCGGCGAACCGCCCGCTTTCCCGGTCGAGTTTGAGAGCTTCGTTCGGAAAACTCGCCCATAGCGCTTTCACCACCTGCGTGAATTCGGCGGCGCGCTCGTAACGCTCCTGCGGCGAAGGCATCTCTGTCAGACCGAAATTTTCGTGCCCGTCAAGCGCCGTGACGATATTCCACCCCGCCCTGCCATTGCTCAGCCAGTTCAGCGACTGGATCTGGCGGGCGACCACATAGGGCGGCAGAAATGTGGTCGAAACGGTGGACAACAACCCGACATGGCTGGTTTCCCGTGCAATGGCCGCAAGAAGCATGGTCGGGTCCATGCTGGCAAATCCTCCGCCGGTCTCCAGCCCCTCGGTGCGCAGAAAAAGCGTATCTGGCCGAAACACGAAATCCACATGCGCGGCTTCAGCGCGCTGCGCCAGATCGACGAAATAATCGCTGGAAAACACCCCGCTTATATCACTGTCCGCGCGCCGCCAGGCTTCGCCGCTGAGCCATGTTGGGGCCAGCGACATGCCGACATGAAGCTTGGCTGTGACTGACATGATGCACCTCGACTGAAATAACCGGCAGGAAATCCGCGCGTTGAATCGGCAAATTTCGATTTGTGGAGAATTTTACTATAGTTTAGTGTCGCTTCAAGACCACACCGTCGCGCCCGCCGGAAAGACGTGCTTTTTCCGCGAGTTCGATGTTGAAATTCAAATACTTATAACGACCGTGCGGCGTCTCGACGCATGGGCGCATGAATAACAGGAGTTGTATCCGGTGCTTGACGCCACGGACCTTCACGCCAGCTATGGACATGTTCCCGTCCTGCGGGGGCTTTCCGCCCGTTTCAGAGCAGGCCGCGTCACCGCGCTGGTCGGCCCCAATGGCTGCGGCAAGTCGACGCTGTTGAAGACCATCATGGGTTTCGTGCCTTTGTCCTCGGGGGCAATAAGACTTGGCGAGCGCTCGATCGACGAGATCGGACGCCGGAAACTGGCGCGGCGCGTCGCCTATCTGCCGCAGGAGTGCCATTGCCCTGACTATATGACGCTCGGTGAGCTGATCGAGCTTTCCGGTTACGCCCGTTACGGGCTTGCGGGCGGACCGACCGAACGCGACCGCGCGCTTTTTGCCGAGGCGCTGAAGACCGTCGGGCTGGAAGACAAGGCGAAAGCGCAGGTCAACACGCTGTCCGGCGGCCAGCGCCAGCGCGCCTTCATCGCCATGGTGCTGGCGCAGGATACGGACGTGATCCTGATGGACGAGCCGGTCAATCATCTCGACATGAAATATCAATATGCCGTTCTCGGCCTCGTGCGCGAACTGTCGGACAGGCATGGCAAGACCGTCATCGTCGTGCTGCACGATCTCAACCTCGCCGCCACTTTCGCCGACGATGTCATCATGCTGAAAGCCGGGGGGGTTGTGGCGTCCGGGCCGGTGGAAAGAACGGTCACGCCCGAAAATGTCGCCGAGGTCTTCGATCTCGAAGCCGATATCTTCTCCCGGCAGGGGCGGCTCATCTGCGTGCCCCGGCTGGAGCGGCAGGAACAGGCCATTCCGGCATGACCCCGAAAATAACGCTGATTTTCGCCGCCGCGCTGCTGCTGGCCGCCATCCTCGCCATCAATCTGCTGGTCATGTCTGGCGACATGCCGCCGGCCGAAATCGTGGCGACGCTCTGGCGCGGCGAGGCCGATACCTATGAGCAGTCGGTGCTTCTCTATCAGCAGATCCCACGCTCGTTGATTGCGATCTATGTGGGGGCGACGACGGCCGTCAGCGGCTGTGTGCTGCAGGGGCTTGCACGCAATCCCCTCGCCTCGCCCTCCACCTTGGGACTGAATGCCGGCGCGACGCTCTTTGTGATTGCCGGCGCGCTGGTGTTCGATGTCTCTCCGGAAATACAGGGCCTTGCGGCGCTTGTTGGCGCCGGCTTCGGTTTTGCCGCCTGCTTCGTCGTCGCGCGTCTCGCCGGGCGGGCAAACGATCCGCGCGGCCTGTCGCTCATACTTTCCGGCGCGCTGGTTTCCATGCTGCTGATCGGCGTGACCAACGCCCTTCTTCTTTCCAACCCCACACGCCGTGCCGAATTCCTGAGCTGGGTAGGCGGCAATATCAACCACGTCTATGCCGAGCGGCTCACCGATTTCTGGTGGGTCGGTGCGATTGCGCTCGTCATGTTGTGGGCGATCGCCCGGCCGCTGACGCTGGTTCTGCTGGGCACTGAAAAGGCCGCTTCCGCCGGTGTGAATGTCACGCGCATTTCCCGGGTCGCGCTCTTCGCCACCATGCTGGCCTCGGGTTCGGCGGTGGCGATCTGCGGCCCCATCGGTTTCGTCGGCCTCATCGTGCCGCATATGATCCGGCCGCTGGTCGGCGTGAATTTCACGCTTGCCCTGCCGGCCTCCGCGCTTGTCGGCGCGGGCCTCTGCGTGCTGGCCGATCTTGGCGCGCAAACCCTTTTTGCACCCTATGTGGTCAATACCGGGCTGTTCATGGACCTGCTCGGCGGCCTCGTCTTCATCGTCATCGTCAAGCGCTTCTATCTGTCGCCTTCGGCAAGGGGGCTGTCATGAAACGGTATTTCGCCACCGACGGCAAAGCGGTGCTGCGGCTGCCGAGCGGCCTGCAGATCAGGATCGGCAATCTGAAAGCCGGCCTTGCGCTGATGGTGCTGGCGCTGGCGCTGGCCGCCCTGTCCGTCAGCCTCGGCAATACCGAAACGGGCCTCGCCGATCTCCTGCGCGGATTGATGGGCGGGCATCTCGGCGACGATCAGGCCTATGCGCTGTGGACGGTGCGGCTGCCGCGGATCCTCATCGGTTTCATGGCCGGCTGGAGCGTGGCGCTGGCGGGCGCGATGCTGCAATCCGTCGCCCGCAATCCGCTCGCCGATCCCGGCCTGTTCGGTCTGAGTCAGGGGTCGATGACCACCATCATGCTGCTTCTGGTGCTGGTGCCGACGGCCCCCAAGACGCTGGTGGCGCTCGCGGCCGTCGGTGGCGGTCTGGCTGTCGCCTTCCTTCTCATCGCGCTCGTCGGGCGGGAACGCTCAAGCGGCCTTGCCATATTGCTGATGGGCATTGCAATTGAATCGGCGCTCTCCTCCGTCTCCTCGGTGCTTCTACTCTATACGCCGGCGGAAACCTCGCTGTCGCTGGCCGACTGGATGGCGGGTTCGCTGTTTCAGGCAAGCTGGCCGACCATCACCGTTTTCGCGCCGCTCTTTGCCGCAAGCCTTGCCGGCATTTTCCTCATCGGGCGCGCACTTGCCGTCTTCGATCTCGGAAATGAAATGGCCATGGCACTCGGGGAAACGGTCAGGCACTCGCGTCCGCTCGTCATTGTTTTTGCGGTGATCCTCAGCGCTTCCTCCGTTACCGCGGTTGGCCCGCTGACCTTTCTCGGTGTCATCGCCCCGCATCTCGCCACTTTCGTTTCGCCCGCCGTCGGCCGCGCCAGGCTTTTCCTGTCGGGGCTCACCGGCGGCATTCTGGTCGTCACCGCCGATACGCTGTCGCGCGGGCTTGTCGCCGATACACCGATGCCGATCGGCCTTGCGCTGACGCTGATCGGCGTGCCGCTTTTCATCCTCACGCTGCGCCTACAGGCGCTGCGCAGAACCGATAGCCACTGAAGACATCGAATAAAGGGAATGCCATGCGAATTGCCATCCTCATCGCCGCACTTCTGGCCGCCGGAACGAGTCTCGCCGCCGAGCGCAGCGTGACCGATGCCGCCGGCCGCACCGTCTCCGTTCCGGAAAAGCCGCAGCGCATCGTCGTCATGCACGAGCCGCTGCTCGGTGTGCCGCTGATGGATCTCGGCGCCAATGTGGTCGGCGCCTATGGCCGCAACAGCGACGGCAAATTCGCCACCGCCGTCGACTTCGTCGACACCGTGCTCGGTGAAGGCCGCACGAAACCGAAGGGTTTCGGCGCGGTCGGCCAGATCGACCTCGAAAAACTGCGGGCGCTGCAACCGGACCTGATCGTCGCCACGGAAATGGATGGCGGCAAGGCCGAACAGCTTTCCACCGTCGCACCCGTCTATCTGCAAAAGGCAAGCGCCGGCAAAGCCTATGGCTTCAGCGTGGAGGAGGATCTTGCGGGTCTGGTCGGGCGAAGCGATGTCTTTGCAGAGCGCCGGAAGACCTATGACACGAAGCTTGCCACGGTCAAAAAGACGCTGGGCGACGATATCAAGGGCAAGACCTATCTCGCGATCCTGCTGACCGACCAGATCAATGCGGTGGGTGACATGTCCGGCGCGGTGCAGGCGCTGGAGGATCTGGGATATACCCGCCTGAAGATCGACAACGCCGCTTCTTCGGGCGGAATGGGCTCGACCCTGATGATGCCGCTCAGCGCCGATGCCTTCGGCAAGCTCAATCCCGACCTGCTGGTGGTGATGAACAGCTATACCAGCCCCGCCCGCGGTGAGGCCGGAACGCGCGCCGCCCTCGAAAAGATCATTCCCGGCTGGGAGCGTTTCGTAAAACCCGCGCGCGAGAAAAGGATCGTTTTCCTCGATTCCACCAGGGTCACGACGCCTTCCATTCCGAGCGCCCTGCACACATTGGATGAAGTGGAAAGCTGGGCCAGCCGCCGCTGATCGGCCAGCGGCAATTCAGCAAAAACCTCAGGTGATATAAACTTGAGTTTTTAGAGAAAGTTATATTGCGACAGCGGAAACCGCCTGTTATGGTTCGCGTATCTTGACGCAACAAGGCCGGATCGCTCGCCGGAAAATTCCAACGCGCGATCGTCCGGCCCGCCGACCCGGGACAGCGACACCGCCGACCCCATCGGCAATATCCCAGGAAAGACAACAGCATGAGCATGCCAGAAACGATAGGTTCCGCAGCACCGGACCGCACGCCAAAACGCCATCGCCACGCCGTCGCGCTGCGCGCACTCAATGTCGCGCGCGTCGAAAAGCTCAGCCGGTCCATGGTCCGCATCGTCCTGACCGGGCCGGAACTGGAGGGCTTTGTGAGCCTCGGTTTTGACGACCACGTCAAGATGTTCTTCCCCCAGCCCGGTGAAACCGAACCGAGCCTGCCGGTGATCGGCCCGAACGGCATTGAGTTCCCGCAAGGCGCGCCGCGCCCGCTGGCGCGTGACTACACGCCGCGCAGCTTCGATGCCGAAAAAGGCGAACTCGCCATCGATTTCGCCACCCATCACGACGGCCCCGCCAGCAATTGGGCGAAAGCCGCCAAAGCGGGTGACAAAGCGTGGATCGCCGGTCCGCGCGGCTCTTTCACCGTTCCCTTCACCTACGACTGGCACCTGCTGATCGCCGACGATACCGGCCTTCCGGCGCTGGCGCGGCGGCTGGAGGAAATGCCTGAAGGCACCCGCGTCGTGGCGCTGATCGAGGTCGAGACGGATGCCGACCGGCTGGAGCTCACGACGAAGGCGGATGCGTCTATCGTCTGGGTGACACAGAAGACGGAGAACGGAACCGACCACGACGCGCTGGTGGGCGCTCTGCGCAAGCTCGACCTGCCGAAGGGCGATTTCTTCAGCTGGGTCGCCTGCGAATCGAAGGCTGCAAAGGAGATTCGCGCCCTTCTGGTTGAAGAATTCGGCGCCAACCCAAAATGGACCCGCGCTTCCGGTTACTGGCGGCGCGGCGCCAGCGGCGTTCACGATCATTTCGATGAATGAACCGGTAATCGCGGCGGACGCCATGCCGGAGGCGGAAACGATGATGACGGAACTCAAGGCCCTTATCGCCAGCGTTCTCGACGATGAGGTGCGCGACATCGAACCGGAGGACAACCTGTTCGGTCGCGGGCTTCATTCGCTTGCCCTCATGCGGCTGATGTCGCCGCTTTCACAGCTTGCCGGAACACGGCTCGATTATGAGGATCTGACCCGGCGGCCCACGCTTGCCGCATGGCAGGCGCTCATCGAACGGTCGCGCGCGGGACGTTGATCCCACGACACAGCACGTTTCGCGCCGGAGCGCGATTCCCGTATATTCCAAGGAGAGGACCATGGCAGCAGACAATACGCGTATGCTCGCACGTCGCATCGAAGAGAGTTTCGACAGGGGGGATGCAGCCCCGCCGAGCCAATACGAAGAACGGGTCTGGTTCGAGCAGTTTCAGGATCCCGATCAGGTCTTCCGCGCCCTTCTCGCCTATCGCATCGGTGAAGAGTGCGATCTGCTGCGTCTGACCTCGGCGCTGAAGACGGTTTGCGAGGTCTGGCCCGAGCTTCGTGCACGCTTTGCCTTCGGCGAGGACGGCACTCTGGCGAAGAGCATCGAAGCCCCGTCCGCATCCATCGTGCAACTGCTGCATGTTCCATCGGCGGGCGAGGCCCTGACCTTGCTGCACGACCTGCAGGCAAGGCCCTTCGATGCCGAAACCGATCCGCCGTTTCAGGCCGTCGTGCTTTTAAGCGAGGGAGAAATCCTGCTGGCTTTTCTGGTCCACGGCCTGCTCGGCGAAGTCCTCTCGCCGCAAATCCTGCTGGAAGGTATTTCCGCCGCCTACGCCGGGGAAGCGCCTAAGCCGCTTTCGCCGCGCGCGGTCGAAAGTGACAGCGTCGACCCGCTTCCGCTCCACTGGCTGCAACGTCCGGCCTCCGGCTCGACCGTCGTGGCGCTGCGGCAAAACGGGATCGACAGGCCGGTGAGCCACAGCCACGGCGTCGATCTTCCCGCCACCCTGCTCGGTCTCAACTGTTCCACGGCAACGAACGCGCTTCTGGCCCGCGCCGGATCGCGTTTTGCCCTTTTCCTGGCAAAAACCGGCGGTCCCGAGACAGTGACCCTGCGCCTGCAGCCCGGCGTCGGCACTTCAATGCCGATGTCAGCCGAGGCTGCGGCACGGGTAGCTGTCTCGCGCGACCAAACGCCCGAACGGGCTGAAAAAGCCGTGCTGTCCGGTCTGGAGCAGCGAAACGACAATGAAGGCGGAACTGCCACCTTCACGCTGCACGCGCTTGCGACACCCGTTCAGGCCACATCGGAGCATGGGCTCCAGTTTGAGCACCTGCCCCTGCCCTCCCTGCAATCCGGTCTCGGCCTGACGCTTGCCGCCGGTCCGACAGCCGCCGGCGATATCCGCCTCGAATTGACAGGCGGCAGGGAGACGTCGCCGCATGCGACGGCCTTCCTGCTGGAGCGTTTCGTCAGCCATCTCGAAGGCGGCACGGATTTTTCCGGCATCGTCCCTCAAAACGCCGCGGCGACACCGCAGCAGGCGACCCTTTCGCCCGCTGTTTCCGGTGAGAACGACGACGACACCGTCGCAACGATCCTTGCGGAATTCCGTGAAGCGCTCGTCTCGCCCGAGATGGGGCCGGATGACGATTTCTTCGATTTCGGCGGCCATTCGCTGATTGCGACGCGCATCATCGGACGTCTTCTGAGCAATCACGGCATCGAACTGCGCTTCAACGACCTGTTCAGCTACCCGACCGCCGCCTCTCTCGCAAGACAGGCGACCCGGCTCGAAACCGCAGCACCCGCGCAGGCGCAGGCAACGGCGAGTGGCTCGCTCACCGCACCGCTTTCGCTGGCGCAGATGTCGCTCTGGAAGGCCTATGCCGCCTTCGGTTTCGGCGAAATCTTCAACATTCCCTTCGCGCTCGATTTCCTCGATCCCGTGGATGAGAATGCCTTCGAATGCGCCTTCCTCGACATTATCGAGCGCCATCCCGGCCTGCGGACCCATTTCTACGTCGAAGAAGATACAGTTCTGCAGAAGATCGTGCCGATGCACGACCTGCCCGGTTACAAATGGTTCTGGACCAGCGAAGAAAGCCAAGGTGTGGACCGGCACGCGGAAGCCGGCTGGCGCTTCGATCTTGCGCGCGAACTGCCGATGCGGCTGCGTTTCCTGCGCGATGCGCAGACCGGCCGCCAGGTGCTTTCCTTCCTCTTCCATCACATCGTGCTCGACGAATGGTCTGTGAACCTGATGATGGACGAGCTGGCCGAGGCCTACCGGGCAAGGGCGGCGGGCAAGGCTCCGGTCTTTGCCACCAAGCCGGCACCTTTCCATGAATTTGCGAGAAAACAGGTCGCGTCAGGCGTCAATGCTGGCCACCTTGCCTATTGGACCGATATGCTGCGGGATGCGCCAAAAGGCCTTACCCTCAAGGAACAGGGCGGCACGCCGCACGCGGCAACGCAGGACGAAGCACCGGCAGGCGGCTGGATCGAGTTCAAGCTGGAAAAACATGTCAGCGACGGGCTTTACGCCATTGCCAAGCAGAACAGCGCCTCGCTGTTCAACGTGGTCTATGCCGCCATCGCCGCATCGCTGCGCCATCTCGGCGGGCTGAGCGATCTGGTGGTCGGCACCTCGGCTTCGGGCCGCACCGATAGCGGCTATTTCGATACGATCGGCTATTTCACCACGGTTGTCGCCCATCGCGTGCGTTTCGGCGAGACCATGACCGTCGGCGACCTGATTTCTTCGGTGAAGAACACCATCAACGGCTCGCTGGAGCATAGCGAAATCCCGATCGATCTCGTCGAGGAGGCACTGGGCATGACACCCGGCCGCGACCATCTGTTCGAGGTCTTCATCCAGATTCACGCCAAGAACAAGCTGAACGGCACCCTTGCCGGGCCGGATGGCAAGCCGGTGGAGTTCCGCCAGATCGACCCCGACAAGCATGAATCCATGCTGGGGCTGCAATTCGAGGTGATGGAAGAGACAATCGGCGGCGAGCGTTCCATTCGCGTCTTGATGAGCTACCGTTCGGACCGCTACGGCCCTGACGATGTCGAGCGGCTGCGCCACACCACCAGCCGCATCTTTGGCCGTTTCGCTGAAAACGGCGCTTCGAACCGTGTGTTGACGACACTCGCCTGAGCTGGACTTGGGGCAACGAAAACCCGGCTTTGCGTCGCAGAGCCGGGTTCAGATTGTTGACAAAGTCCGTTGTCTGCCCTCAAACCGCCAGACGCAATGCCGTGGACACCTGAGCCGCCGCAACCGTCAGCGCCTCCTCGCGCAGCATGGCATCGAGGAACAATGGCAACTCCTCGCGGTAGCGGGCGAAATCCTCCGCTTGCGTCAGCGCTGAATCCGCATCGATATGCAGGTTCAACTCGCTGCCGTCATCCTCGCCACGGAAGGTCAGGTTGAACCCGTCGCCGGGACCATTGGCAAGGATGTGCCTGATAACGGTAAGCCCGGCAAAGACCGGCGCACTGAAGGGCAGGACATTGATGAGCGGCGAGAAGAAGAAGCGCCGACCCTTCGGGATTTCGCGGTCGGCGGCGATCTGCTCGATGCGGTAGCGGCCATGCAGGCGCTGCTTTCGCAGATTGGCGGCGTTGCGCGTCAAAAATGCGCCGAGGCTCTCCCCCGGTTCGATGGTGAGATGGAAGGGCAAAATATTGACGAGCATGGCCGGCATATGCGCGCCGACGCTGCCCCAGCGACTCATGAAAGGCAACCACAAGGTCAGCACATCGCAGTCCGGCCGCGGCAGAACACGGTGGAGATAAAGTCCGGAAAGCAGCACCAGAAGGTCCGGCCAGCCGATCTCCATTGCGCCCGCCACCTGTTGCAACCGTGTGCTGAAACCCTGCGGCAAGGCCGCATCCGTATGCAGGCCGCCGCCGCCATAGTCCTCGCAATCCTTGTCCAGCACCGGCAGATCGGCGGGTGCGGCAAGATAGGCCGCCCAGAAATCGCGGTCCTTTTCAAAACGCCGGCTTTGCTTATAAGCTTCCTCTTCGGCAAGGAAATCGCCGAAGGGGTGGAAATCCGGACCCGCTTCGCCCTTGCCACAATAGTGCCCGTAAAGCTGGCCGCAACGCTGTTCGACCAACGTCAGGCCATAACCATCAACAACAATATGATGGGCGCGGATGTACCAGAGATAGCGGTCATCGGCGATACGGTAGAGTAGCTGCGCCGAAAGCCTGTCGGTTCTGAGATCGAGCCTTGCTTCCACATCCGCGTTCATGCGCCGCAGCGCCTCTTCCAGAGGAGCGGAATCGCCACGGAGATCGACGAGTTCCACCACCGGGGCATGGCTTGGATCGCAGCGTTGCTGTGGCGTCTCGCCATCGTCGCCGATGCGGAAACGGATCGACAGGACTTCGGATTCGCGCACGGTGCGTTTGATCGCCTGGAGGAGCGCGCTTTCATTCACAGCACCGGAAAGATCGATGTAATGGGCGACGGTGGAAACCGGCTCGTCGGGATGGAAGGAAAACTCCTCCCAGAAATCGAGTTGCGGCTGCGTCAGTGGAAGCCAGCCGCCGGCAGGATCGATATGCGCCATCTGTTTTTCCTTGCACAATTTCCGTTATCGGGCGCGAAGTGCCACCCGAAATGATTGGGTTCACACCGCCCGGGCGGCCAGGAGCGAAGTCACCTGTCTGGCGTTGCGGCACCGCAAAAGCTGCTGCGGTGTCAAGTCCACGCCGAAGGCAGTGCGGATTTCAGCCGAGACGATTTTCAGATGCGAAGGCAGAAGACCGAGCGCCAACAGGTCGCTGTTCGCATCCACATTCGCCGGTTTTTTACCCAACACGCCGAGATAGATATCCAGCACCCGGCGGTCGCCTTGATCGACGGCAGGAGCCGCAGGGGCGGAGATTTTTACCGGTTCCGTGGCACCGTTCAGCAATTCACGGGCGCGACGGCGATCCGGCTTGCCGTTGGCCGAGAGCGGCAGATCGTCGACCTTGAGAAACCGGCCGGGCACATGCGATTCCGGCAGATGGCTCCGGGCAAAATTGCGCAGATCGGCGGTCGAGAGTTCAAGACCTGGCGCAACGACGTAAAGCACGCCGATAGCCGCCTCGCCCTTTTGCTCGAGGCCGTAATCCACCACCAGAACCCGCTGGATGGAAGGATGGCGGATAAGCTCGTTTTCCACATCCGGCAGCGAAACGCGCACGCCGCGCACCTTGACGTAACCATTGACGCGGCTGGCAAACATGATCTTGCCATCCGGCCGGTAACGGCCCCGGTCTCCGGTGCGGAAGGCGCGAACGGGGTTTCCTTCCGGATCGTCGACCGTCACGAAATCCGTCTGGGTAATCGCGCCATCTTCAAGATAGCCGATTGCCACATTCACGCCGGCCGTATGGATGCGGCCGACGACACCGGCCGGGCAATGGCCGCCCTGATCGTTGAAGACGAAGTAACGATTGGCGGGCAGCGGATGGCCATAGGGCACGGCCGCCACATCTTCCGCAACGATCTCGTGCCAGATACTCCAGATCGTGGTTTCCGTCGGTCCGCCCAGCGATATCAGCCGCAGGCCGGGCTTCAATCTGCGAAGCTCTTCGACGATTACAGGCTTGATGTAATCGCCGCCCTGCGCCACGAGCCGCAGCGATGAGAGCTGGTCGCCACGGCGGCAGGAGAGAAGCATTTCGAGGATGGCCGGCACCGAGCACCAGAGCGTGACGCCATGTTCGGCCACCAGCTCGTTCCAGCGCACCGCATCCTTTTCCTCGCCCGGTTCCGGCAACACCAGCGTCGCCCCTGCGACGAGCGCGCCGAAAACATCGAAGACGGACATGTCGTGATGCAGCGGCGTGACGGAGATAAACACATCGCTATCCGTCACCGCCCATTCCGCAAGCGTGCTGCCGATGACATTGGCCGTGGCGCGGTTGGAAAGCACGACGCATTTAGGTTTGCCAGTCGTACCCGACG
Organism: Agrobacterium sp. ST15.13.013; assembly: GCF_027956525.1. Taxonomy (NCBI): domain Bacteria; kingdom Pseudomonadati; phylum Pseudomonadota; class Alphaproteobacteria; order Hyphomicrobiales; family Rhizobiaceae; genus Agrobacterium; species Agrobacterium sp. ST15.13.013. Next base: position 35,990 of record NZ_JAQKGP010000015.1, on the reverse strand, counting down.
TGTAGAGATAAAAGGCGGGCTCTTCGCTTTGGGAAAGCGCCGCCACCTCCGCCTTGGTAACGGGCGCGCCAGCCGGTGCGGGCGCGGACATAAGCGCCGCCGGATCGACGGCGTCGAAACCCTGCGGAACGCTGCGGGCGACGATGATCGCCGGGCGGCAATTGGTCAGCAGATAGCGCAGGCGATCTTCCGGCGAGCCGGCATCGACAGGCACCCAGACCGCACCCATCAGCGCTGCGGCGAGCGTGATAGCCGTATGGTCCGGGCTGCGTGGCAGGCACACAGCAACGACATCGCCACGCCCGATGCCGCGCGCCTTAAGGCCCGCCATCGCCCCTGCCACCATCTGACCGAGTTCGCCATAAGCGATGCGCCGCCTGCCGCTGACGAGCGCCGTGCACGACGGGTCGCCCTCGAAAAGATGGCCGGCGAGCCGTTCCAGAAATGGCGGGCAGACGAAGTTTTCTTCGTCGCCGTTCAGCCGATAGTGAGACAGCTCGACAATGTCGCGTGCGTTGACGGAGAAAGCGCCGCTATTGGCGATCCCGGCAATCGCTCGTTCGATTGCCGCGAGAATATCCGCCACCGTCGCCGCATCGATCGCCTGCTCGGCATAGTCCATATCGAGCACGAGATCGCCCTGCGGATTCTGCGAAAAGCGGAAATCCAGCGCCACCTGCGGCGTCTGCGTAAGCCCGCCGGTCCATTGCATCGTCGAGCCGGATGAAAGCGTCGGCCAAGTCAGACCGTTGGTAATCACCACCGGCAAGGCGAGCCCGCCCGGATTGGCATTGAGAAGCACACGATTGAGATCGATACCCGAAAAGGCGAGATGGTTCAGCCCTTCCAGCACATCCGTCTGGAGACCCGCCGCCCGCTCCGCAAAGCTGTTCTTGGCCGGATCCCATTGGACGGCGATAAAGCTGGAGCGGTTGGCGAAGGCACCCTCCACCTGCGGTGCGACGGGGATGCCGACGACGAGCGCACCTTCGTTGAGCCAGAGCGAGAGCACATCGAGGATAACAGCCGTCAGCGCCGAATTCTTGAACAGCCGCTCTTTCGCACCGATGCGTGAAAAGGCGGTGAAGTGCTGTTTTTCCACGGTCACGCTCTGGCGGCTGTAACGCGAGGTGGGAATGGTTTCGAGCGGTGCTTTCCACGGCAGTTGCGAGGGCACCTCGGCATCTTTCAACTTTTCAACCCAATAGGCGGAATCCCTGACGCGGGCCGCCGAGATATCCTCCTTCGGCGTTCCGATCGTAGCGGGGGATTCCGGCGGCACGACACCATCGAAGAATTCCGCCGCGAGGCTCGCAATGGCCCGCCCGTCAAGGATAAGCGCGTCGAAACGCAGAAAGACCACGATCTTATGCCCCGTCGGGCCTGCATCCGGCATAAGAAACACAGTGACCTGCCATGGAGAGGCGGCGAGATCAAAATGTGCATGGGAGAAGTCCCGTCGCACCGCGTCGATCCTTGCCTCGGCTTGCGGAAGAGACAGGGCCGAAAGATCGACGAGATCGAGATTGATCTTCGCTTCGTCGGAGACGATCTGGACCAGGCGTCGCTCGTCGATGCGGGTGCGCAGGCTTTCATGTCTCGCGACCATTGCGGCAAGCCGCGACCGAAGCAGTTCCGGGTCGATATCGCCGCGATATTCGCGAAACTCCTGCATCGCAACGCCGCTGAGCGGCAGATGGGTGCCGCGCCCGAGCAGATAGGCCTGTTGCAGCGGAGAGAGAGGACGTTCCATGGGTTTTCCTTTTGCCTTGGCCACCGCTTCCGACTGCCTTGCGACAAATCGCTCCACGCTTTCACAAGCGAGATCGGGGGTTTCGGCGAGCCGGCGGAGAAGAGCGACATAGGTTTCGAACAAAGCGCGCAGCCAGCTTTCCGGCAACGCATCGAGCCGCACATCCCAGTTGATCAGCAAGCCGTCATCCACCGCCGCCACCTGCGCATCCAGCGCCACCCCCGGCCCCTGCGAGACGGTGTGGACCATCGGACCGAACACCCGCTCGACCCGTTCCGAAAAGAGCTCTCCGCCCGGAAGATCGACTCCTGCGGTGAAAACCACCGGCGAGGTCTGCAAACCACCCCGCTGACGGGAGAGATCGCGCATGACGCTGACGCCCGGATAGGACTGATGTGCGAGAAGCCCGTTCATCTCATCGAACAGCCTGCCAAGCAGCGCTTCAAGCGTTTCTTCAGGCCTGATGTCGACGCCGAGCACGAGCACATTGGAAAATTCGCCGACGATTTCATCGACCCTTTCCACCAGCGGCGCGCGCCAGAAACCCGGCACGGAAAGCCGGAATTTTTCCGCCCCCGCCGCCTCAGACAGCGCCAGTGCGAAAACACCGAGCAGAAGGGTCGATGTCGTCACGGAAAAACGCCGCGCTGTCCGCTCCAGGCTGCTACGCTCGGCCGCTGAAAGCAGCGTGGCGAGCCGGTCCGTGTGAACGGCGCGCGAGGGGTCATCGGACAGAAACGGCAGCGGCGGAGCGTCCGGAACATCGGCAAGCCGTTGCCGCCACCACAGGCGATCACTTTCGCGTAAGCCCCTCAAGTCCGGATCGGACATGAGACGTTCCGCCCAGTCGAAAAACGACGGGGTAACCGGTTCGAAAGTCCGGGTTTCGTCTGCGCCAGACGCCGTCTCGTAAAAGCGGGCAAGGTCTTCCATCACGATCCGCACGCTGGCCGGATCGACGGCCAGCATGTCTGTGTCCACATGCAGACGGCAACGCCCTTCCGGCAACAGGCTGAGCGAGATCGCCGCCGGTGCGGCAATGCGAAGATCGGCCCGGCGATGGCTCCATTCTTCGCGCTTCGCCTCAAGACGGCGTGCAAGCGCCTCCAAATCGAGTGCGGCCATGTCCTCCACATCGAGGCGGAGCGGCCGGTCGGCAGGATCTACGGACTGATGGCCTTCCGCATCGATCCTGAGGCTCAGCATGGGGTGACGCCGGCAGAGCCTTTCCACGGCAACGGCCAGTTTTTCCGCATCCACCGCCTTCCCGTCGAATTCGAGGTAGAGATGGGGCGTAACTTTCCCGAGTATTCCATCCGCCTCGCGGCCGACCCAATAGGCCACCTGCATGGGGGTTAAATTTAGCATGTGAATTTGTACCGGTTGACAAAACATGATTAGCATACTCAAGTATAAACCATCGTCAACCACTCGCACAGGAGGCATCCCATGAAAACGGGAGCACTCAGGACGAATGACGTCGAATCCGACGAAATTACTGAATTTAATAGAGATTTTCTGTTTACCTCCGGCAGCGGGCAATTGCGCGCCAAGGGCATTCGCGAAAAGATCGCGATTCCCGCCCGGGGCGGCGAAGACATTGCAAGCCCACTACAGAGGGCGCTGGCCGGCGCGTTCGAGCGAGCGCAGCGGGAGGGCGAGCAGAACCCCATCGCCATTGGCGCGATCCCCTTCGATGTCAGCGAACCTTCATGCCTGTATATCCCATACAACTATGAATGGAATTCTAGGGACGCGGAACCAATCGTTGCCGATTCGGCCATGCCAGCCCTTGTCGGCCAGAACAGCCTGCCGGACGAGAGCGGTTTCAAGCGCGCCGTCGAACATGCCATCGTCAATTTCCGCCATTCCGAAGTCCGCAAAGCGGTGCTCTCCGTCATGCGTGAACTGACTTTCGCCTCCGAGGTCAATGTCGAAAGATTGCTGGCGAGTCTGGCCAAACAGAACCGCGAAGGTTACCAGTTCCGCATCCCGCTGCCCGATGGCGGCGACCTGATCGGCGTCAGCCCGGAACTCCTGATCCGCAAGCAGGGCGAGAACATCATCTCGAACCCGCTGGCGGGATCGGCAAAACGCATGGTCGATCCGGCAGCGGACAAGGCCAATGCGGATCGGCTGTCGGCTTCGGAAAAGGACCATTACGAGCATAGCCTCGTCATCGAGGATATCCGTTCGCTGCTTTCACCGGTCTGCGCCGAACTCGATGTTCCCGAAAAACCCTCCCTCATCAACACGGCGGCGCTCTGGCATCTTTCGACCCGCATTGAAGGCCGTCTCGCCGATCCGGAAACCAATGCGCTGCAGCTTGCCTGCCTGCTGCACCCGACGCCAGCCGTCTGCGGTTTCCCCACCGAGCGCGCCCATCGCCTCATCCGCTTCGTCGAGCCTTTCGAGCGCGGCCTCTTCACCGGCATGGTCGGCTGGACGGATTCTGAAGGCAATGGCGAATGGGTGGTAACCATCCGTTGCGGCACCGTGCAGCGAGAAACCGTGCGGCTCTTCGCCGGCGCCGGCATCGTGGAGGCCTCCGAGCCCGAGTCCGAATGGGCCGAGGTGCAGACCAAGCTCAAGACCATGCTGAACGCCTGCGGTCTTTCTGCCTAATTTTTCCAGGGACAAACCATGACAATCGAATTTGAACGCTGGCCCGAGGATTTCGTTCGCCGATACCGCGAACGCGGCTACTGGATCGACCGGCCGCTGAGCGGCATCCTTACTGAGCAGGCGGAGCGCCGGCCGGATGCGACGGCGCTGATCTGCGGCGACCGTCGCTTCAGCTATGCCGATCTCGACCGGCAATCCTCCAATCTGGCCGGACATCTCTCCGCCGCAGGCATCGGCAGGGGTGATACGGCGCTGGTGCAATTGCCGAACATCGCCGAGTTCTATCTCGTCTTTTTCGCGCTCATCAAAATCGGCGCTGCCCCCGTCAATGCGCTTTTCAGCCATCGCCGGCTGGAAATGACCTCCTATGCGGAGCAGATCGCGCCGAAGCTGGTGATCGCCTCGCGCGGCCACGAGCTTTTCGCCGATGACACATTTGTGGAGGCGCTGAAGGCGGTCTCCCCGAAGCTTGCGTTGACCCTGCTGCTCGGCGAAGCCGATCCGCAGCGCAGCCTGGAGCAGAAGCTGGCCGCCCCGGCGGAAAATCCACCGGCTTACGCCCCTTCCGCCGCCGATGAGGTGGCGCTGTTCCAGCTTTCCGGCGGCAGCACCGGAACGCCGAAACTGATCCCCCGGACGCATAACGACTATGACTACAGCGTCCGGGCCAGCGCGGAGATTTGCGAACTTTCACCGCAGACCCGTTTCCTCTGCGCCATTCCGGTGGCGCATAATTACCCGATGAGCTCGCCCGGCGCGCTCGGCGTGTTCCACGCCGGCGGTGCCGTGGTCATGGCCGCCAATCCCGAGCCGCTTGCCTGCTTCGACCTCATCGAAAAACACGGCGTCGATATCGTGCCGCTTGTGCCGCCGGCGGTGGCCCTGTGGCTGCAGGCAGCCCCCGCCCATCGCGAAAAGCTGAAGTCGCTCAAGCTCCTACAGGTCGGCGGCGCAAGCTTCGCCGAAGCGCTCGCCCGCCAGGTGCCTGAGGTCTTGGGCTGCGACCTGCAGCAGGTGTTCGGCATGGCGGAAGGTCTGGTGAACTATACCCGCTTCGGTGATCCCGACCATATCGTCTTCACCACGCAAGGCAGGCCGATCAGCCCGGACGACGAGATCCGCATCGTCGACGAGGACGGCAACGACGTGCCGGAAGGTGAAGCCGGCATGCTGGCGACCCGTGGTCCCTATACGTTCCGGGGCTATTACCGCGCGCCCGACCACAGCGCCCGGGTCTTCGATAAGGATGGCTTCTATTACTCCGGCGACGTCGTGCAGCGCACGCCCGAAGGTTATCTCAGGGTCGTTGGCCGGGTGAAGGATCAGATCAATCGCGGCGGCGAAAAAGTCGCTTCGGAAGAGGTGGAAAACCTGATCCTGCGGCATCCGGATGTGACGCACGCGGCGCTGGTGGCGATGCAGGACGAACTTCTCGGCGAAAAAAGCTGCGTCTTCGTCGTGTCGCGCAATCCCGCGCTCAAGGCGCCAGCTATCCGCCAGCATCTCGCCGGTCTCGGCGTCGCGGATTACAAGCTGCCGGACCGTGTGCGCTTCATCGAGGCCATGCCGCTCACCGCCGTCGGCAAGATCGACAAGAAGCGCCTGCGCGACCTGCTGACAGCCCCCGTCGCCATCAGCGCCTGACAAGCAGCGCCAATCGAAAGGGACGTTCAAAAGAGCGTCCCCATTCCAAAGATTACGCGCCGCCCGAGCCGGCGCAGAAAAAAAACCGAGGTCATCATGACGATCCCCACCATTTCCGACTATCCGATGCCGGTCGCCGCAAGCTTTCCGGCCAACAAGACAAAATGGCAGCCCGATGCGAAACGCGCCGTGCTTCTCATCCACGACATGCAGCGTTATTTCCTGCGGTTCTACGAAGCCGACGGCAAGTTGATGACCACCCTCATCGACAATCTCGCCAAGGTGAAGGCATGGGCCGTTCAGAACGGCGTGCCGGTCATCTATACCGCCCAGCCGCATAACCAGGCGCCCGGCGACCGTGCGCTGCTGAATGACATGTGGGGACCGGGGCTTACGGTCGTCGATCCCGAATTGCAGAAGGTGGTGGACAAACTTGCGCCGACACCTGACGACGTGGTTTTGACCAAATGGCGTTACAGCGCCTTCCAGCGTTCCGACCTTGCGGAGCGGATGAAAGGCTGGGGCCGCGACCAGATCATCGTCGGCGGCGTTTACGCCCATATCGGCTGCATGATGACGGCGGTGGAAGCCTTCATGAAGGACATCCAGCCTTTCATGATCGGTGACGGCGTCGCCGATTTTTCCGAGGCCGAGCACCGCATGGCGCTGCAATATGTGGCGACGCGCTGCGGCGTGGTGATCGACACCGCAAGCCTTGTCGGCGCGGGCGAGGCCACCGGCACCCGCGAATGGCTGAAAGCCCGCGTCCTGCAAATGGTGGAGGATGAAAGCGACATCGACCCCGATGAAAACCTGATCTTCTACGGGCTGGATTCGCTGCAGGTGATGAAGCTCTCCGGCGAACTGAAGGAGCGCGGTGTCACCGTCGGCTTCGATGAGCTTGCGCGTGTGCCGACACTTTCCGCCTGGTGGGCGCTGATCGACGAAAAGCGGCTCGCAGCCTGAGCGGACGGACAAGATGACGCAACAGAGATTTACAGGACGGCGCGTGTTGGTGACGGGCACGGCCCAGGGCATCGGCCGCCGCATCGCCGAACGTTTCATCGAGGAAGGGGCCGAGGTCATCGGCCTCGACCTTCTGGCCGATGCCGCGGAGGCCCCCTTGCGCCGGATCGCACTCGACATCACCGATGCGGCGGCAGTGGAGACGGTCTGCAAGGCGATAGAGAGCGAATGGGGCGGGCTCGATATTCTGGTCAATGCCGCCGGCATTTTACGGCTCGGTGACAGCGAAAGCCTGACGCCGGCGGACTGGAAAGCCTGCATGGATGTCAACGCCGCAGGGCCGTTCTATATGCTGCGGCAATGGAGCGGCACCTTCAAGCGGCAGAGGCGCGGCGCCATCGTCAATGTCGGCTCCAATGCCGCCGTCGTGCCGCGCATCGGTATGATGGCCTATTGCGCTTCCAAGGCGGCGCTGGTCAGCCTCAGCCATTGCGCCGCCCTTGAGCTTGCGCCCTATGGCGTGCGCTGCAATGTCGTCTCCCCCGGATCCACCGATACGCCGATGCTTGCCGGCATGTTGAGCGATCCTTCCGGCAAGGACCGGCTGGTCGCCGGCCTGCCCGAACAGTTCAAGCTCGGCATTCCGCTCGGCAAGATCGCAAGGCCGGACGATATCGCCGATACGGTGCTGTTCCTCGCCTCCGATCAGGCCGGCCATGTGACGATGCAGCAGATCGTCATCGATGGCGGCGCAACGCTTGCGGCTTAAATTCGAGCCGTTGGATTGAGGGTGAAGACTATGGCCGTCGCAACGGCGTTTCATCGCAAAGCCTTCTCCGGCGATCCACCCGAGGCCTTCTGGCCTTGGCCGGACGACAGCTGTGATTGCCATTGCCTCACCCTTCGTTACAACGCCGATGAAGGCTGCGGCGGCGAGGTCCCTCCCTTGCCGCCGCAGCTTTTGCGTGCAACGCCAAAACGCAAGGCGGAGTTCATCGCCGCGCGCAAGTGCGCGGCAGAAGCCATCCGCCGCCTCACCGGCCGCTCCACCTTTCCCGGCATAGGTCAGGACCGCGCGCCCCTCTGGCCCGAAGGCGTGATCGGCGCGATTTCCCACAGCCAAGAACGCGCGATTGCCATTGCCGGCTCTTCCGAGCGGTTCCGCGGCATCGGCATCGATATTGAAAAGCTCCTGAGCGAGGAGGAAGCCCGCGATATCGCCACACAGGCCCTAACCGCTCGTGAACGCCATAGCCTCGGCAACACCATCGACCCCTTCATGACCGGCCTGATTTTCTCGGCAAAGGAGAGCCTGTTTAAGGCGCTTTATCCGACAGTGAAACGGTTTTTCTTTTTCGAGGCGGCGGAATTATCCGGCTTCGACGACAACGGCTCTGCCTCGCTGCGGCTGACCGCCGACCTAGGCGGTGAATGGCCCGGCGGAACGGAGATTCCCTTCCGTTTCTGCCGCTTCGACGGCTTTCTCGTCACCCGCATCCTGATCGGGCGCTGACGAAAAAAGTCGCCCTGGCGCAGGGAAACGACCACCGATACCGCCCTTTCCGTCATCCGCATGAAATATTGGGACGGTAGGGACCTTGCTGGAATGATTCCAAACAAGCAACGGTGGAGACAGACTATGACCGACATCGATACGAGCAAATTGTCCTGGGACGAATGGGACGAACTGCAGAACCCGCCGCCGGCCGAAACCGACTTCGACCGCGTGGTTGAAGCCGCGATTTCCCGCCGCGGCTTTCTCGGCGGCGTGCTTGCCTTCGGTTCGGCCGCGGCCGCCATGGGCACGCTCGGCAACCTGATGAGCAGCACCTCGGCTGAGGCACAGGAAGCCGCCGTCGGCCGTTTCCCCTTCAAGCCGGTTGCCGCCGCCACCGACCACACCATCCATGTCCCGGAAGGTTATAACTGGAAGCCGCTGGCGAAATGGGGCCAACCGCTGTTCTCCAACGTTCCCGATCTCGACCCCGCCAAGGGCGTCAGCGTTGAAAACTCCGACAAGGTCTTCGGCGAAAACACCGACGGCATGGAACTCTTCGTCGTCGGCAGCCATCAGCTGATCGCCGTCAACCATGAATATGTAAACCCGGAAACCAACCTGCCGCACACTGACAAGGGCAACCCGAAGACGGCCGACGACGTGAAAATCCTGCAGAACATGCAGGGCGTGACCGTCATGGAAGTCGCGGAAGATGAGGACGGCTGGGAGATCGTTCTCGACAGCCCCTTCAACCGCCGTATCCACCACAATACGCCGATGAAGCTTTCCGGCCCGGCCGCAGGCTCCGATCTCGTCAAGACCGCCGCCGACCCGAAGGGTGTCGACTGTCTCGGGACCTTCAACAATTGCGGCGCCGGCCGCACGCCCTGGGGCACCTATCTCACCTGCGAAGAAAACTTCAACGGCTATTTCGGCACCACCGACGCCGCCTTCAAGCTGCCTGACGACTACAAGCGTTACGGCATCGTCGCCGAGACGCGCTATGCCTATGAGAAGTTCGACGAGCGTTTCGACGTTGCGAAGAACCCCAACGAACCGCGCCGCGCCGGTTACGTGGTCGAGATCGATCCTTCGGACGCCTCCTCCACCCCGATCAAGCGCACCGCGCTTGGCCGCGTCAAGCACGAAAACGCCGCCGTGGTCATCGCCCGCGACGGCCGTGTCGTCGTTTACATGGGTGACGACGAGCGTGGCGAGTTCCTCTACAAATTTGTCTCCAACGGCATCTACGTGCCGGGCGGCGACACCTCCAAGCTGCTTGACGAAGGCACGCTTTACGTCGCCAAGTTCTCTGACGACGGCGCTGGCGAATGGCTCGCCCTGACACCTGAAACCACCGGCATGAAGATCGACGAAATCTGCGTCTTCACCCGTCAGGCCGCTTCCAAGGTCGGCGCGACAACGATGGACCGCCCGGAATGGGTCGCCATCAACCCGGTCGCCATCGAAGCCTATTGCGCGCTGACCAACAACAGCCGCCGCGGCGAAATGAAGGACGGCAAGCTGCGCGCAAACGCCGGCGGCGACGCCATGGCGATCAACGCTGCCAACCCGCGCGAAAAGAACGAATACGGCCAGATCGTGCGCTGGTATCCGGAAAATGACGACCATGCTGATGGCAAGTTCAAGTGGGACCTGTTCTGCATGGCCGGCAACCCCACCGTCCACAAGGACGCCTATGCGGGTTCTTCGAACATCAACGAAGGCAATATGTTCAATTCGCCTGACGGCATGATGTTCGATAGCACCGGCCTGCTCTGGATCCAGACCGATGGAGAGGACAGCAACGAAGGCGCCTTCGCCGGCCAGGGCAACAACCAGATGCTGGCGGGCGACCCGGCCACCGGCCGCATCGAGCGCTTCCTCACCGCCCCGAAGGGTTCCGAAGTCACCGGCCAGACATGGTCCGGCGACAAGCGCACCCACTTCGTCGGCATCCAGCATCCCGACGCCCCCTTCCCGGATGGCGAAGGCAAGCTGCCGCGTTCGACGATCATCGCCATCAAGCGCGATGACAATGTGAAGATCGGCTAAGCCATAGACGTATTGGCAGCCGGACCGCGACGGAAATCGCGATCCCGTTTCACCATAAGACGCCGCGCGGCCGAAGGGACGCGCGGCGTTTTGCCGGGTTGCGAAGGCATGTTTGCGAAGCGGCACATGTCCACGTCCTCATCTCGGACAGCCCCTCCCTCATTGATCACACAGTTGCTCCAGGCCCGTACGCCCCGCCATGGAACGCAGGAGACTGTTTACGACGCAAGGCGCCCGCCGGCATATTCCGCATCGCGGCTTGGCGGCTTGGCGGCTTGGCGGCTTGGCGGCTTGGCGGCTTGGCGGAAGAATGCTCTGCGCACTTTATAAGCAAAGCAACGCCGTGCATCCTTAGAGATGCACGGCGTTGCTAATTGGATCGCACTATTTCGTCCAATGGCGCACCAGATCTTGCCTTTAGGCTTCGCGGAAGGTGCGGTTCGCCTGATCGAGCAGGGGTTTGAGGAAATAGGACAATACGCTTCTTTCGCCTGTCGTGATGAGGGCTTCCACCGGCATTCCGGGCATGAGGCTGAATTCGCCCAACCGCTTTATCTGCTCCTGCGAGCTGGCGACGCGCACGAGGTAATAGCTCGTGCCCGTTCGCTGATCCACCGTCACGTCAGCCGAGATACGCTCCACAGTGCCTGTGATTTCCGGCGTCGTTTTCTGGTTGAAGGCGGAAAAGCGCAGGTTCGTGGTCTGGCCGTAAAATATCTGGTCGATGTCCTGCGGCGCGACCTTGGCTTCCACCACCAGCTTGTCGACTTCCGGCACGATCATCATGATCTGTTCGCCCGGCGCAACGACCCCGCCGACAGTGTGTACTGAAAGTTGATGCACCACCCCATCCTGCGGCGCGAGAATATCGACACGTTTCAGCTGGTCTTCGGCCGCCACCCGGCGTTCGACATATTCGCCGATGCGGGCATCCATTTCGCGCAGATCGGCCCCCACCTCTTCCGACCATTGCTCGTCGATCTGAAGAATTTGCAGCCTGGTTTCGCTGATCTTCGCCTCGACCCCGGCAATGCCAGCCATCAGCCGGCCGATGTCGCCATCGATATCCGTGGCCTGACGCTCTAGCGTACTGAGCCGGCTTTTTTCCATCAGGCCTCGCTCGTGCAGGGAGCGAAAGCGGTTCAACTCCTCGCCGACCATGCCCTGTTCGCGGAAATTCGCAGCGCGCTCGGCATCCATGCCGGCAATCTCATCGCGAAGCTGCTGCACACGCTGTTCGAGCTGGCGTTTTTTGCTTTCGCCAACGGCCTTGCGGTTTTCATAAAGACGCTGTTCGGCATTCATCAACGCGGCCATCTCGGCATCGGCGGCTCGCCCAAGCAGCGCTTGCGGGAACACGACCTTGCCGGCGCGGTCACGCTCGCTCTCCAGCCGCGCCTTGCGGGCGTTGAATTGATCGAGGCTCTTGACGATGATGGCCAGATTTGCCCGCGTCATCGTCGCATCGAGGCGATGTTTTCGGCAATGGTGCCGTCCAGCAGTTCGATCGCCTGCGGCATGTAGCCGATGTGGCGGGCCAGCGCTTCAGCCGGCCATTGGTCCAGTGTCGCGCCATCCAGTCGAACCGAGCCTTTGAGCGGACGCCAGAGCCCGACCAGCAACCGCGCGAGCGAACTTTTCCCCGAACCGCTGGCCCCGATCACGCCAAGGGCGCTGCCCGACGCAAGCGTGAAGGCGACAGAGGACAGGACCTGATCGAGACGATCGGAGATGCGCACCAGCAGGCGGCCGCGCACGGCATCGAACAGACCCTGAAACACATAAAGCGCCACCACGATGGCGAACAGGGCCAAGAGCGTCGGCAGGCTGCGGCTCGGCAACACGCGGTCATAGACCTCCATCATGAAGAGCGAGCCGGTGAGATAAAGAATATTGACCAGAGCGCTCATGAGGCCGACGCCGATGAAAGCGACAGCGCAGCCCGCAAACACACCCCTGATCTGACGCACATTATTATTGGCGGATTGAAAACGCATTTTTACTATCCATTGAAATCGCGGCGACAGGATCAGCCGAGGCGGCTGGCGATCATGTTTGAAGAGGTCGTCATCTCCTGGCCTTCCTTGCACGACACGGATCGGCCCGAGGGCCATGTCGGCACGCCTAGTGGCGAAGGCTAACGGGCGGATGACGGATTCGCGATAAATCGTAGACGCGCCATAGTGATTTCCCATGCCCGCCATCGGTTTCCCAACGGGGTCGCGGAATCAGCAGTCCACCCAACACTGTCTTTGATGAATCCCAGGCGGGATCGCCGCCCGGATTTCCGGCACGCAGGAGCAAAATTGCGTCAGGCGTGACGATCCGGTGATCGGCGACGGGCTTTATTCCAATGAAGCCCGGTAATGCCCGAAGCTATATGCCGCCCATGCAGAGATATTTCATTTCAAGATAATCCTCCATGCCATGGCGCGAACCCTCGCGGCCGATGCCGGATTGTTTGACGCCGCCGAAGGGCGCTGCCTCCGACGACATGCGGCCCGTATTGATGCCGACCATGCCATATTCCAGGGCTTCGGCGACACGCCACACGCGCTTGAGATTGGAAGCGTAGAAATAGGCAGCCAGACCGTAGATCGTGTCATTGGCTTCGCGCACAACCTGCTCCGCATCCTCGAAACGGATGATGGGGGCGAGCGGGCCGAAAGTCTCTTCCTGGGCAACCCGCATCGTGCCTGTAACCCCGGTGACGACCGTGGGTTCGAAAAAGGTTCCGCCGTTCGCGGCGCGCTTGCCGCCGCAACGGATTGTGCCGCCTCTTGCGCTGGCGTCGGCCAAATGCCCCTCGATCTTGTCGATGGCGTGGCTGTCGATCATCGGGCCGATGGTGACAACGGGATCGAAGCCATCGCCGACCTTCAACTCGGCCACGCGCGCGACGAATTTCTCCGCAAACTCATCATGAACCGCCGACTGCACATAGATGCGGTTGGCAGAGACGCAGGTTTGGCCGCCATTACGGAATTTCGCCTGAATGGCGCCTTCCACGGCTTCATCAATATCGGCATCGTCAAAAACGATGAAAGGGGCGTTACCGCCCAGTTCGAGGTTGAGCTTCTTGATCTGCGGCGCGCACTGGCTCATCAGCAGCCGGCCAACTTCGGTCGAGCCGGTGAAGCTGATCTTGCGTATTTTGGCATTGGCGCACAATTCCGCACCGACGTCGGCGCCGTGGCTCGCATAAATCAGGTTGAGCGTCCCCTCCGGAAAACCGGCGAGCCGGGCCAGCACGAACATGGCCCCCGCCACCAGCGGCGTCTGTTCGGCGGGCTTCAGTACGATGGCGCAGCCGGCCGCAAGTGCGGGCGAAATCTTGCGAGCTACCATGGATGCGGGAAAATTCCACGGCGTGATCGTGCCCACCACACCCACTGCCTGCTTGATAACGAGCATCCGCCGATCGTTGGAAGGGGCGGAAATCGTTTCGCCATAGATGCGGTTCGCCTCCTCGGCATACCATTGCACGTAAGCGGCGGCGTGGGAGACTTCGGATTTTGCTTCCGCCAGCGGCTTGCCCATCTCCGCGGTCAGCATCGTTGCGAGGTCATCCGAATGAAGCACGATCAGCTGGTGCCAGCGTCGCATCACCGCGCTCTTGTCCTTGGCCGGCAGGCTCGCCCATATGCCCTGCGCTTCGGCCGCGCGGTCAATCGCCTCCCGCGTTTCCAGAGCCCCCATATCCGGCAGCCGCGCAAGCTGCGCGCCGGTCGAAGGATTGAAAACATCAAACTCCGCGCCCGACCACGCCCGGTCGCCGAAAGTGACGCCCGCGAGATCGGCAAACAGATCTGGCCGGGCAAGCCTGTCGAGGAGAGCAGGAAAAAGCGACAAGGACGGTTCCCCCTTTGACACAACGACCCGAACAGGCCGACACACCGCTATTTTAGCGACTGACCGCCGGTTGAAAGGCGCCGGCACCGGTGGTAGCGCCGTGCCCGAAAAACGTCAATATTGCGCGTGTATTCGCAGCAATCGATCAATAAAATTCATGATTCATCGCACAATATCGAACCGGAGATCTGACAGCCCCCGTCATTTCAGGCATGTCCACCAGCGCACCGGCCGGCCCTTCGGTGACCCTGGGCTGAACCGCAATTCACGCCACGCGCCTTTGCCAGCCGGGAGGTCCCTTCGCGAAGGCGGCCTTCACCCACCTTAGAACCGCGACATCGTCAGGTGGCAGGGTGGTGTCGACATCGAAAACTGGCGCGAGCCCTGTCGGTTCAGCTCTGGCCTCAAGCGCAATGAGTTCAGGGATGTAGCTTTCGCCCGGATGGCCCGGCAGCCTGTCCGCGAGACGCGCGCGATACCGTTCCGCTACGACCTCGGCAGGCGCATGGCACCAGATTTCTGCGAGTTCCGCCGCATCTGCTTTCTCAAGGTGCTCCTTCAACAACTCGATGGGCTGAAAGCCGAACCAAGCATCGACGATGAAACCCGACCCTTCCGGTGCGTCTTTTATGATTTGAAAGATCGCCTGATAACTGGCTTTGCCAAGCGTCCGATTGAACAGCCGGTCGACACCCTCGATATGCTCAAGGAAAGGGTTCTTGATCGTGTCCAGCGCCAGCACCGGCCAGCCCGTCTGCTGCGACAGCATACGCGCCAGAGTGCTCTTTCCGGACGCCGGGATGCCGTTCACGAAGACGATATGTTTGCCCCTCGTCTTTGCCGGCACGGCGGGCGAGGTTTCCACAAGCCGGCGCGCCATCAGGCCCGCGCCGATCATGCCGGCGTCATCGCCAAGCGCTGCCGCACGTATGTCCGTCGAATACCAGCCTTGCGCCCTGGGTAAGAAACCGAGCGCGGTAACCGCCGCCTGTCCCATACCGCCACCCAGCAGAAATACGGCGGGATCGAAGGATGCCGACAATGTACCGATGGCCGCACGCAGGGGCCCGGCCCAGTTGCGCAGCACCTCAAGCGCCCTTTCGTCGCCTGCCCGGGCCAATTGCAGAATATCGTCGAAACGGGTTTCCGCGGGATAACCTGCTTCCTCGATATGACGGCCAAGCGCCGTACCGGAGGATTCCGTTTCGACGCAGCCGCGCTGGCCGCACACACATTTGCGACCGTTGTGATTGACGATGATATGGCCGAGCTGACCGGCGCTCTGCCTGCCCTGCACGATCCGGCCGTTTTCCATGGACGCACCGCCGATGCCGGTGCCAATGGTCAGCATGACCGCGCTGGCAGCCCCCGCCGCCGCTCCAACGGCGGTCTCGCCCACCAGCGCCATGCTGCAATCGTTGGAGATCGCCACCGGGCGATTGAAGGTCTTTTCGGTCAAAGCCTTGATATCGCAGCCAGACAGATCGAGATAGCCGCCGGAGAGTACCGCGCCGGTTTCCCCATCGACACGGCCGGGGACACCGATACCAATGGCAAGGACGTCGGGAGCATCCATCTCCGATATCAGACCGAAGATCAGCTTGATCGCCGTCGAAGGGTCGCGGCTGCCCGACACGATCTTCTTGCGCAGAATTTCACCCTGCGGTGAAATCCGGGCGGCGCGAATATTCGTGCCGCCAATATCTACACCAATGGTGCAATCTTGCATGTCCATCTCCACCCACTGGTTTCATGCAGCCTTGCTGTTCTGACCCCGATAATAACGCGAAATCACCGCCTGGATATCGCGCAACCGCGACACGGCCACGCTCGAGAGTTTTTTCTGTGAAACCGCCCGGTCAAGAGAAATGCAGTCCTTCCACAGCGATCGACCGGCTATGACGCCGGAAGCGCCATTCTTCATCGCCGCTTCAACCTGGCCCAGAAATGTCTCGTGATCGACCCCCGCCGACAACACAGCCCAGGGAACATCGCCTGCAATTCGTGTGATTTCAGCGCAGGCTTCCTCAGAACCCGGATACGGGATTTTCAGCACCTTGGCGCCAAGAGCGAGGCAGGCTTCAGACCCCTGTCTGATGAGCATGGGAATTCTCGCCGCGTAATTTTCCGCACTTTCCCCCTCCAGCCGGTAGGTGAGGAATTCGACGACCAGAAGCAGGTTTTCACGGGCGAAATCCTCGATGTGCGCCTTCAGCGTTTCGAGATTTTTCGTATTGGCGGCCGGCGTGTCCATTCTGAGATAGACCATGATCTTGCCGCCGGTGCCGCCAAGTTCCCGCACCCGCCGGGCATTGACGCCATCGACAATCTTCGAAATCCGGTAACCTTCCGGCGAGGTGTCCCAGCCCGAAGCATCGATGCCGATCAAAAGCGCCGTGTCACGGGGAAGGAGATCGTTGTCGACCAGTTTGGGTACGGCGCAGATGGGATCAACCAGCACGCAACCGGCATGGGCGGCCAGAAACCTTGTGATATCAGCCTTGGTATCGCCCAAGACATCGTTGCCGATGGACGCCTGTTCCTCGGGCGTTGCGGCCAGCAGAGAGCGCATGCCGCCGCGCTGATCGCAGGCGATCACCATCATCGCGCCATTGGCGCCGCAAATCTGGTGGTATCCGCGTCGTTCCGCTGTTGTCATGGCTGTCATGGTGTAATCTCCGACTCCGCTGTCTGGTCAGCATTTGTTGATGGAATGCCCGGCGAGGATCGGAAAAAACGCAATATTCAACCGCGACGCGCCCGGCGAAGGACGCGTCCTGAAACAGCCAAAAAATGTCGGGCTTTCAGTGCATTGCGGTTTTGTGGGTTTTCAGCGATAACTCCTCCAAGGCGTGTTCTTGTAACACGTTTCAGAAAGGAATTGCAAGATGCCTCCCCAACCAGCCCAGGAAACACCGGCAACACGCGCCATGATCCATATGGTGGCCAAGCTGCATTATGAGGCCGACATGGCCCAGGTGGATATCGCCCGGAAGCTCGGCGTATCGACGGCAACCGTGTCACGCCTGCTGCAAAAGGCCCGCGCCATCGGCATCGTGCGCATCGAAGTGCTCGATCTCGTCTCCCCCGAAGATATAACCGAGAACCTCATTCAGGCGCTGGGCCTGAAACGGGCGGCGGTGATCGACACACCGGCAACCGGTGTGCTTGGCGCACTGGCCGCGCCGCTTGGCGCCCTGTTGAAAGAGGAAGGCCTCGGCGCGGGGTCGGTTATCGGAATAGGCTGGGGACGTGCGGTACGCGAAGTGCTCACGGCGGGTCTGATACGCATTCCGGGCATTGTGGCCGTGCCGATGAATGGCGGGATGCAGCAGGCAGCGGCGCATTTCCAGATCAACGAATTTACAAGACAGGCGGCCGAACAACTGGGGGGGACACCGCATTTCCTGCACGCCCCTTACCTTTCGTCGACGACATTGCGAGACGCGTTTTTGAACGACCCCGGCGTGCAGGAAACCACCGGCCTCTGGGACCGGCTCGACTGCTGCATCGTCGGCATCGGCCTGCCGCATGCCATCAACCCACCCGAAGCGAGCGCCGCCACCAATAACGAAAAAAGTCTGGGCGCTGTCGGCGATGTGATCCGCCATTATTTCGATATTGAGGGGCATCCGCTGGCCTGGGATGGCGAGGAAAGAATGATCGCCGCCTCACCGGATCAATTGCGCAACACCAGGCTGTCGATCGGCGTTCTGGCCACGGTGGAAAAGGCAGCGGGCGTCATCGGCGCAGTGCGTTCGGGCATGATCAACGCCGTGGTGACCGATACCGCGACCGCACAGGCCATTCTCGACCTTCTGCAAAGAAACGGCGGCGCGGCGGCCTGACCGTCACCGCCCTCTGAAAAGCGCACAAAAACGCAAGAAATTATTTTCAGGAAGAAATTTCACTTGACGGACGCACTTTGCGGGCGTGAATATAATTTTCAGCCGGTTTATGGAGGATTTGCCGGCGTGAAGAATTCAGCTCACATAAGGAGGAGACTATGGAGCGCCGTTCATTCTTCAAGGCCGCAGCAGTCACATCGATTGCCGCGGCTGCCGCGCTGACATCAGGACAGGCAAGCGCGCAGGACAAGAAATATACCATCGCCCTCGTTCCGGGCCTGACCACGGACGCCTTTTACATCACCATGCGCAAGGGCGCGGAAGCCGCCGCCAAGGCGGTCGGCGTTACATTGGTGTTTCAGGGCGCACCGGATTTTAACCCCGTCACCCAGGTTCCGGTTCTCGACGCCGTGATCGCCAAAAATCCGGACGCCATCCTGATTGCCCCGACGGACAAGACCCAGCTCGTTCAACCGCTGAAAAAGGCCGCGGATGCCGGCATTCCGGTGATCACCGTCGATACATTCATCGGAACCGGTGTTTATCAGACCGGCGGCGGCGACGCTGATTTCCCGATCTCCTACATTGCGTCCGACAATGTGCTCGGCGGAGAGATCGCCGCGCGCTCGCTGGCCAAGGCGATCGGTGAAAAAGGCAAGGTATACGTCTCCAACGTTAAACCGGGAATTTCGACAACCGATCAGCGTGAGCAGGGCTTCAAGCAGGAGATGGCCAAATATCCCGGCATCACGGTTCTGGAAACGCAGTTTAACGATAACGACGCCAACAAGGCGGCTTCGCAGCTTCAGGCCGTCTACGCGCGCAACAGCGACCTTGCTGGCGTCTTCGGCGCGAACCTGTTTTCCGCACTTGGCGCCGCGAATGGCGTAAAGCAGGCGGGTCAATCCGGCACCATCAAGGTCGTGGCTTTTGATGCGCCCGGCAGCATTGTCGACAACATCAATGCCGGCCTTGTCGACATGGCCATTGCCCAGCATCCAGCGGAAATCGGTTATTTCGGCGTCATGGCGGCCTACGCGCACCTGACCGGTAATTCCATTCCGACCGCCATCGGTACCGGCTTCACGGTGATCGACAAGTCGAACCTGTCCGATCCGAAGGTCGCGAAGTTCATCTACTCGGAATAACAGGTAGCCTCCCGACAACTGGGCGTCCGTCCCGCCAGCGGGGCGGGCGTCATTTACCTGGATGTTTTGCGGCGGGCGATGGGCGCCCGGCCGCCGGGAAGATACAATGATGGATATCCCCACCATGACGACTTCAGATGAAAAGTCCGTCGCCCCGCAGGCGGACCACGCCGAAGTGAGCAAGACGTTCGTGCAGCGGGTGGCTCAGCTTCGCGCCTGGCTTTTTCTCGCGGCGCTCATCGTAACGTTTGAAATCTGGGCGCGGCTGTCTTTCGGCGGCACCTTCGTTCTGTCCGCCTTCAACTGGCAATCCGTGGCGGTATTCGCCGTCGCCCCGCTGTTGATCGCCATCGGCCAGACATATGTCATCATTTCGGGCGGCATCGACCTTTCGACTGGTTTCATCATGGGGCTGGCAGCGGTCGTGGCGGCGCATGTGACCAATATTGCCGGGCTTTATTTCCCCGCTCCCGTCGCGATGCTGATCGGGATCGCCTTTGCGGTTCTGGCGGCGGGCGTACCGGGCGTGATCAATGGGCTGCTGATTTCACGGCTGAAGGTGCCGCCCTTTATCGGTACGCTTGGCATGTTCGGCGTTGCGCGCGGCACCGCCTTTCTGCTTGCTTCCGGCACGACTGTCCCGGTATCCAACTCGTGGCTAGCCGCCCTTGGCAACGGCCGTTTTTTTGGCGTTCCCTATCTGGTGCTGGTCGCCGCCGCCTTTGTGCTCATCATGCATTATGTGCTGAGCCAGACGCGCTTCGGTCAACATAATTACGCCATCGGCGCCAATGTTCAGGCGGCCCGGCGCGCCGGCATCGACATCAAGAAACATATTCTCAAGCTCTATGTCCTCTCGGCCATGTGTGCAGGTCTCGGCGGCGCGCTCTATGCGGCCCGCTTCACCGCCGGCGCCGCACAGGCGGGCGAGCCCCTGCTGCTCGACTCGGTCGCCGCAGTGGTGATCGGCGGCGCATCGCTTTTCGGCGGTTCCGGCTCGATCATCGGCACGGTGGCCGGCGCGCTGGTGATCGCCGTCATCCAATATGGCCTTGTCTTTCTCAACGTCGAGCCATTCTGGCAATTCATTGCCGTCGGCATCGTCATCATCATTTCAGTGCTGATCGATCAGGCCCAGCGCCGGTTCAGCGGAGGCAAGCAGGATGAATAGTCAACCGCTTCTCGAGGTTCGCAATCTTTCCCGCCATTTCGGCGCGGTGAAGGCGCTGGAAAATTGTTCCCTGCTGGTTCGTCCGGGTGAGGTGGTGGCGCTGGCCGGCGACAATGGCGCCGGCAAAACCACCATGATCAAGACACTGTCGGGCGTCTATCCGCCAAGCTCGGGCGAAATCCTGATTGAAGGCAGGCCCGTCAAATTCTCCTCGCCCCAGGAGGCGCGGGAACTGGGTGTCGAGACCATCTATCAGGATCTTGCGCTGGCGGATAATCTGACAATCGGCGCAAATATCTTCCTCGGTCGCGAGCCCATGAAAAAGCTCTTCGGCTTCCTGCCGGTTCTTGATCGCAAGCGCATGGCGGATGCCGCCGCAGAAACCATGGCCAGGCTCGATTTCCACGTCAAACGCCTGGATGCGCCGGTGAGCAATTTCTCCGGCGGCCAGCGGCAGGCGGTGGCTATCGGACGTGCGGTCTACTGGAACGCCAGAATCCTGATCATGGACGAACCGACGGCGGCCCTTGGCGTACCGGAGCAGCGCAAGGTCATTTCACTGATCAAATCGCTGAAGGCGCAGGGTCGCGGCGTGATTTTCATCTCGCACAATCTGCAGGATATTTTCGCCGTCTCCGACCGGATCGTCGTCCTGCGCCGTGGGATTGTCGCGGGCGAGAGAGCAATCTCCGAGACCACGCATGACGAGGTCGTGAAGCTGATGATTGGAGGCTGAGCCATGCGGAGCGACAGCATCTGTGTCTTTGCGTGGAATAAGGTTGCTCCCACTGCCGGGTGCATGTTTTAAGGAAAGCGGCCGGCGGCAAGCTGGCCTTTTTTCATGACCGTGAGTAAACGCCGATGACAGACGAAACCGACAGTGCGGCCTCTCCTGCCCAAAGCCCGGGCAGCGCGGCGCTTCCGGCCGTTCGTCACAATCGCCTGATCGATCTCCTGCGCCGGAACGGTCAAATGACCGTCGCGGAGATGGTCGAGCAGCTTTCGGTGTCGCGCGACACGATCCGCCGCGACCTCGACCAACTGGAAAGTCGCGGCCTGATCCTGCGTACCCATGGCGGGGCGATCTACAATGACGCGCTGGTCAGGGTCGACACCACGCTCGGCACGCGGATGGACGCCTTTACTGCCGCCAAACAGCGTATGGGCAAGGCGGCAGCGGACCTCATCCGCGATGGCGAAACACTGATCGTCAACGGCGGATCGTCCACCTGTTATTTCGCTGCGGCGCTTGGCGAAAGGCAGAACCTGACGGTCATAACCAACAATCTGCGCCTGCCGCCAGTGGCGCCGGAAAACGCGCTGCGCACGCTGCATATTCTCGGGGGAATCTACTGGCCGGTCTCACAGGTCACCATCGGCACCGTTGGCTTTGCCGAAGTACCGGGCATCAGCGCCGACACCGCCGTCATCGGCGCGACAGGCATTTCAGCGAGCGGTATTTCGATGGGCAGGCTCGAGGAAGCCTCCGAAACGGCGGCCATGATCAAAATGGCGACGCGCACCATCGCTCTCATCGATCAGAGTAAATTCAACGTCACCGCCTTCGCGCGCGTGGCGACCTTCAGCCAGATCACTTTTGTCGTGACGGATGCCTGGCCGCCGGATGCCATCATGACGGCGATCAGGAAGGCGGGCACCCAGCTGATCGTCGCCTGAGCTTCGTCGATGGACGTGCTCCAGTTCTTTGTTTTCACGCATTTTCCGGACGTAAAACCGCTTCGCACTTTTACTGGAAATGCACTAAAGCGCGCGCAGCCAGGCGATACGACCCGCCAGATCCGGGTCGTTGAAGGCGAGCGATCCGAGGACCACGGTCTGTGCGCCGGCCTCGCGCAACAGCGGCACCGTATTATCCCGAATACCGCCATCGGCCGCCAGCACGACATCGCCGCGCCCCTGCGCCTTGAGGATGGCCGCCGCCTCGATCAGGCGCGGGCAAGCCGCCTCGGAAAGCCCCTGCCCCTTGACGCCGATGGCCGTTCCCAGCAGCGTGACGAAGTCGATATCCGCCACAAGCGGCCGGATTGTCTCGACAGGCGTTTCCAGACGCAGCACCACACCCGCCTTCGGACCCAATTCACGGATCAGCGCAATGGCCTGCGGCGTCACCGCGCCATTTTCCGGGTGTATGGAAATCAGGTCGGCGCCTGCTTCGGCGAACTGACGGATCTGGCTGAGCACAATATCACCCTCCACCATCAGATGGACATGTATAGGACGAAACGTCAATTTACGGATACGCGAAAGCTGATCCGGGAAAAACAGGAACGAGGGCGCGAAACGGCCATCGGCGACATCGGCATGGTAAATATCCACATGCGGATCGACGCGGGCGATTTCCCGTTCCAGGTTGGCGAGATCGGCCGACCACAACGAAAACTCGCCCAGGAGACGGTCCCGCGGCAGAGCCTCGAACCAATTGGCTGCGGCTTTCATGGCCATGCGCATGTCTCCTGGAATGTGTCGAGATACCGGATGAAGTCGGTGAGGGCAGCGTGCAAGTCGGCGCTGTAGCCTGCCCTGTCGACGGCCTTGGGTGTGATTGCAATGACGCGGGCATCGGGGATCATTTCACCCAGCCTGTGGGCGTAGTCCAGCGGATGAATGAGATCGAGCCCATGTCCGACCACCAGGGCCGGCACCTTGAGCGCGCGGATCTGTCTTTCATCCACACCCGGACCGTCCCTTGCGATGGCGTCCAGAAGCACTGCAATGGCTGCGGGTTCAGGATGATCGAAGAAGCCGGCAAGCGACGCAAGATTGTCCGGCGCCTCATGCGCAAGCCTGCGGCCCGTGGGCGATGCAAGAAACGCCGCCCGTCCGTTCCGCCCGGATTGCCGGAGATGATCGGCGATCACGGAAAAGGCCTTCATGTTCTCCGGCGCAGCTTCCGCCAGCCAAGCGGGACGGATGAGCATCAGGCCCGTCACCCGACCGGGGTGCAGGGCCGCGATACGCAGCGCAATCGCCGCGCCCATGGAGATGCCGCCGATCGCGAACCGCGCAAGGCCAAGCGCATCGGCAACGGCGATCAGATCATCGGCAAAACCGGCGATGGAATAAGACTCGCCGCTCGCCAGCCCTGAAAGGCCATGGCCACGGCATTCGAGCGTGATGCGGCGACATGAAAGCCCATCGGGAAAACCATACGCAACCTGCCTGAGATCGCCGCCAAGCCCATGCTGAAAGATAACCGGAAAGCCCGCGCCGCAATCTTCGATATGAACCTTTCGCCCATCCGGCAGCCTGTGAAGATATCTGCTCATGCGATGAGACGGGCGAGAAAACGCCGCACGTCCGGTGCTTCCTGTTCCGAAAGTCCGTGGGTGACGACCGGGCCATCGAAACCGGCGATATCGAGGCGCCTGATGAAATCCGGAAAGTCGATGACGCCGCGCCCGGCGGTTACAAATCGGCCCTCGGCATCGCGATCCTTGGCATGCGCCATCACGATATGGCCGGCAAGCCGGTCGATGGCGTCGGCCACGATCGCTCGCGCGCCGTCGGCATCCGCCTTTTCAAACAGGTTGGCCGGATCGAGCACGATGCCGAGGGATGGCGAGCCGATCTCCCGCATCAATCGAACAGCATCGTCCGCGTTGCGCACGACATTGGCCTGCTCCGGCTCGATACCGAGCCTGATCCCCAGGGTATCAGCCTGTTCCGCCGCAGCGGCCATCTGTTCGACAAGGTCTCTCCAGGCTTCCGCCGTGTCATTGTCGGGGTGATGGCGCCACTGGTCCTCGCGGTCGCGCGTGCCCGTGCACAACGTCACCACGGGAGTGGCAAGACACGCGGCGACCTTGAGGCAGACCCCAAGACGCCTCATGCCCTCGATGCGTCGCGCATGGTCGGGATGGATCATGTTATAGGTCGCGGAAAGGGCGGCAATACGGACACCCGTCGCACGGGTGGCGGTGGCGATGGCTTCCACGGCCTCCTCGGATACGGCGTCGGGCATCGAGGCGAGACCGGAACAGGCGAGATTATATTGCACACAGGCGTAACCATCGGCCGCAGCACGCGTGAGAACCTCGAGAGGATCCGTGCCCGGATAGGTCTTGGCGAATATGCCCACCTGCATCAGACCGCCCCTGTCATCGTTGCGACATCGATCCGCTGGCCGGTCTCGACGGATCTCGCGATGGCAGCCATGGCGCGAACCGAAGCAAGCCCATCCTCGATGCCAGCGCCGCGCATCGGTGCGCTGTCGAGAACGACCTCTGCAAAACCCTCGAGTTGCCGTCGATAGAAATGGCCGTCCGCGCCCAGCGGCCGCTCATAGGATGCGGTGCGCTCGCGGAAAATCTCCACCTCGGTTGCCTTGTAATACCAGGGATTATGGGTTTTTGCGAGGACGCTGCCGTTCTCGCCATAGATATGGAAGCCCTCGTGCCAGTCCATCCGCACAGCCACGGTCAGGTCCAGATGGCCGAGCGTGCCATCGGCAAAGCCGGTTTCGACAAACCAGCAATAGGCTCCGAAACGCTGAAGTAGTCTCGCCCTCACCCATTCGATATCGCCACAAAGATAACGGGCGATGTCGACCAGATGGCTGCCATGCGCCAGCATGTAATAGCGCTTGAGGTCAGCCTTCGGATTTTCCCGCGGCTTCAGGGCCGCCTTCGACAGAACCGGCAAGGGTTGCACCGCATCGGTCATCGTGTAGCGGTGGGTGCTGTCGCAATACCAGGCCTTCAGCGCCAATCGCTCGCCCATCTCATTGTCGATGAAGTGTTTGGCCGCCTCTATGCCGGGATCGAAACGCTTCATATGGCCGATCTGCAGCACCTTGCCAGTCCGTCGCACGGTTTCGGCTAGGGTCTCGACTTCCTCGACACTGACGCCAACCGGTTTTTCGCACAGCACGTGTTTGCCGGCTTCCAGCGCGCGGATCGCCGCCGGGACGTGGAAAGCGTCGGACGTGGCGATGACGACCGCCTCAAGCTCCGGATCGGCAAGCATGGCATCGTAATCATGATACACCTTGTCCGGCTCATAGGTCGCGCCCATGCGCGCGGCAAGATCCTGCACGACGTCGCAGATCGCATAGAGCCTGGTATTCCGGCCCTTCACCGTGGATTCGAAATGCGCGAACTGGGCGATCGGCCCGCAACCGAGCACACCGACGCGCAATTGCCGATCCAGTTTTTTCACGCTGTCCTCCCGATGCGAAGCCGCTTCAATCTCGGCTCTTTCGCAGGGCGATGTCAAGAGGAATGAAGCATCAAACAGCACAAAAGCGCAAATATACGCATACGAAGGCCGGCGCTCATCGCCTCTATTTTACCTCCAGTCCCGCCAGCAGGCCGCCATCGATCAGGTAATCGGCACCGGTGATGAAACCGGCGCGGTCCGAGGCCAGAAACAGCACCAGCCCCGCGATCTCTTCCGGCTTCCCAATCCGGCCAATGGGATGAGCGGTGCCAAATCTGCGGAAGGCCTCCTCTACGTCGGCGTCAGCACCATCGAAGGTTCGCGCGGCGAGTTCCAGAATGGGCGTGCGCACGGAACCGGGGCTGACCGAGTTGACCCGGATGTGATCGCCCGCGTGATCCAGCGCCATGGCCCGCGTCAGGGCATGAATGGCGCCTTTTGTGGCGGCATAGGCTGCGACATTCTTCTGGCAGGCATGCCCCTGCACGGAGGAAATATTGACGATCGCGCCGCCGCCACGCTTTTGCATCAAAGGGATGCCATGGCGGGCCGTGAGCTGTATGGAGCCGACATTGACCGCGTAAGCCTTTAGAAAGACTTCAGGATCGGTGTCCACAACGGTTCCGTAGGGGTGAATGGCTGCGGAATTGACGATCACATCGAGCCCTTCGAAAGCCGAAAAGGCCGCTTCCACCTCGCTGCTGCTGGCAACGTCGCAGGTCCGGATGGCAAGATCGAGCTTTTCCGACCGCGCCACATCCCGCAACCCATCATTTGCAGCTTCATCAATGCCCAGACAGGTGACATGCGCGCCGGCGCGCGCCAATTCCAGCGCCGACGCGCGGCCAATGCCGGAGGTTCCCGTTACCAGGGCAATCTTGCCCTCAAACTCCCTCATCAACGCCTCCTGCCCCGTCAACATCTTCTGAAACGCCGTCTTTTGCCTCGATGAATCTGAGACCGAAATCCAAGTGCCGGCTCAGAAGATAACTGAAAGCGAGGCGGTCCCGCGCCCGCAGCGCATCGATAATCTCCTGATGCGCGGTATAGGTGGCATCGTGAATGGGCCGATTGCCTTTTCCAATCCGCATGATTTCAAGCATGGCATTACGCTGCGAAAGATAGCTGGCGTGCAGCACGCTGTTACCCGCCAACTGCACAAGGAGATCGTGAAAGACGAAATCATTCACTGCGGCCTCCTCCACGCCGACGCTTTCCCGCACCCTGCGATTGGCGGCATCCAGCGCGTCGAGGTCGCTTTGCGCCGCGCGCAGGAGCACGATCTCCCCCGCCGCTGTTTCCACCACTTTGCGGAAGCCCTGCACCTCGCGGAAGGAGGCGGGCGAAATGGCATGATGCAATGTCATCAGCCGATCGACGGCGTGACTTTGACGATTGGTCAACACCGCGCCTGTTTTCGGCCTGATGTCGATGACGCCGTAGGCGCGCAGATATTGCAAAGCCTCGCGCACCGTATTGCGGCTCGCCCCCAGCATAAGGCCAAGCTCGCGCTCCGTGGGCAATGCATCGCCGAAAGCGAGATTCCTGTCCGAAATCATCCGCTGGATATTGGCTATCAGCCGCTCAACGGCCGAACCACGCGGCGCATCCAGGGAAGGCGCTTTATCAATGATGTGCATGGCCCCTCCCATCCGATGTTCAATTGTTGGATGTTACGAAGAAAATGTCAATTGAAGAGGCCATATTTGCTCGACCCTGGCAAAAATGCTTAATACTGGTCCAACAAATAAGTAAGAACGTCGTCAAAACACGGTTGGGTCTGTGCCTGCCGACGTTCACCGCGCGGACGGTCGGCAAATTGCCTGACCATTCCTGCGCTCAAAAGGCCGCGGGGGAGAGCGAAGGCGTTGGGGATCGCTTCGCAGGCGCTGTAACCGGTCCAGTTCGACCGAGCTGTGATCGGCCGCGGTTCCGCCATTCGCCTGATCGTGGTTGCCGGGCAGCAGCGCGTAAGGCACCTTGCCGTCAAGCTTGCGCAGCGCCGGTTCGGCGACATCCCATTCAGCGGGACGATTGTTCTGGGTGATATCGCCCACATGGCTCATGAAGACGATTTTGTGGCTATCGCGATTGTCGACCAACCATTGCGTCATCTCGCCGAACAGATGCTTGATACCGTCATTGGACGTATAGTCCTGCGTATCGGGGAACACGGCGATGGTATAGGCGTTCGGGCCGGCGACGCGCACGCGAAAATCGTCCGCGATGCTCTTGCCGGCGCTGTCGGTGGCCGATGTCGCCATTACCGCCCGTGCACCGGACGATCCACGCCTCTACGGCGTCAAATTCCTCAGCATGTGGCTCGGACTGTGCGTGCCCGTCTCTCACCCGCTGGCTGAGCGGGAGAGCGTTTTCATGGCCGAGCTCGAAGGCCTGTCCTTCGTCATGCGCGAGCGGGGGTCGCGCACCCGTGAAATCTTCGAAAAGAACCTTGCCGATCACGGCATCTCCATCCAGCCCGTCATCGAGATTTCCTCTCGCGAAGGCGTACGGGAAGCCATCGCCAACGGGATGGGATGCGGCGTGGTGGCCGATCTGGAATTCGGCCACGATGCACGCCTTTCCTTCGTGCCGCTCAGCGACGCCAACGAACTCATCGACGAATATGCGATCTGCCTTGCCGAAAGGCGGCATCTGCCGCTGGTGCGCCGGTTCATCGAAGAAGCCGGCCGGGTCTGAAGCCGGTCACGGCTCCTCAACCGATCGCCTCGATATTCAAAAAACGTTCCGGTGCACATCCGTCATCGCCCGACGCAGGTCGTCGACGGCGGACGCCGTTGGCCCCGGCTGGTCGTTGAGCGCCGGCGGCATTTTCCAGCCGGGGTCTATGCCTTCCATATTGGGCAATTCATGGGCGATGCCTTTATGGCAATCGATGCAGGTGGCCTTACCCGTCAGCAGATATTTGGAATGAATATCGGCGGCGCGCTGCGTCTGTTTGGTAAAGTCCATGGCGGCGGAGGAATGGCAGTTACGGCATTCCAGGCTGTCATTGGCCTTCAGGCGCGACCATTCATGCTGGGCAAGCTCCAGCCGCTTGTCGAGGAACTTCTTGCGCGTATCGATGGTGCCGAAAATCTTGCCCCAGACCTCCTTGGAAGCCTGCATCTTGCGAGCGATCTTGTCCGTCCACTCATGCGGCACATGGCAATCCGGGCAGGAGGCGCGCACGCCGGAGCGGTTGGAGAAATGCACCGTCCGCGTCAGTTCTTCATAAACATTGGTCCGCATCTCGTGGCAGGAAATGCAGAAGGCTTCCTTGTTGGTCATTTCGAGCGCGGTGTTGAAGGCACCCCAGAACATGACACCGCCGACGAAACCGCCAAGGGTGAGGAAGGCGAGGCTGAGCGTGCCGGCCGGCGTCCTCAGAACCGCCCATAACCAGGCGAGAAGTTTTTTCACACGGGCGATCATCATTCGCTACCCGCCGGTTTGACGCCCATCTCGCTCATGTCCTGAAAGGTGTTGGGCACGAGCGGCCGTGTGTCAGCCTGCGGCACATGGCAGGCCGTGCAGAAATAACGGCGCGGTGAAACATCCGCCAGCATCTGGCCTTCGCGCGTCATGTAATGGGTGACGCTGATCATCGGCGCGCCGGAGTCCTGGGTGAATTCGCGCTTGTGACAGGAGAGACAGCGGTTGGCATTAACCGAAAGCTGGTAACCGTCGATCGAATGCGGGATGACCGGCGGCTGCTCCGGGTAAGCGCGCATGCGTCTGAAATCGTCGATCACCCATTTCGGCAGGGGTTTGGCCGGCTCGGTCTGCATGGCGTCGCCGCGCGGGCCGGACAATTCCGGCACCATCTGCGCAACGGCCCCCGTCGCCAGCGCCACGACCAGAAGCGTGGCGGCGATCCATCCGTGTTTCCTGATCATGCGACTGGCTCTATCTTGACTGCGCATTTCTTGAAATCCGTCTGCTTGGAGATGGGATCGGTTGCGTCGAGCGTGACCTTGTTGATGAGCTGGCTGGCATCGAACCAGGGAACGAAGATGACGCCGGGCGGCATGCGGTTGCGGCCGCGTGTTTCCACGCGGGAGCGGATTTCGCCACGGCGCGAGACGATGCGGATTTCCGCGCCCTGGTTGAGCCCGCGCTTGCGCGCATCGTCGGCATTCATGAAACAGCGGGCGCCGGGGAAAGCCTTGTAGAGTTCCGGCACACGCATGGTCATGGAGCCGGAATGCCAGTGCTCCAGCACGCGGCCCGTCACCAGCCAGGTATCGAATTCCGCATCCGGGGATTCCGCCGGCGGCTCGTAGGGCACGGCGATGATGACCGCCTTGCCGTCCTTGTTGCCGTAGAACTTCACGCCCTCGCCCGGTTTGACATAGGGGTCGTAACCCTCGCGGTAACGCCACAGCGTTTCCTTGCCGTCCACCACCGGCCAGCGCATGCCGCGCACCTCGTGATAGGCATCGTAGGGCGCCAGATCATGGCCGTGGCCGCGCCCGAAGGCCGCATATTCCTCGAAGAGACCTTTTTGCAGATAGAAGCCGAAGTGTTTTGCTTCCTGGTTCTCGTATTCGCCGTTGATCTCGCTCAGCGGGAACTTGCCGACATCGCTGTCCTTGTAGAGCACCTCGTACAGCGTCTTGCCGCGATAGGCGGGATTGGCGTCCAGTATCTCCGCCGGCCACACCTCATCCGTGGTAAAGCGCTTGGAGAATTCCACCAGCTGCCAGAGGTCGGAACGCGCCTCGCCCGAGGCTTCGACGAGTTGGTGCCAGACATGGGTGCGCCGCTCGGCATTGCCATAGGCCCCCTCCTTCTCCACCCACATGGCGGCGGGCAGGATGAGGTCGGCGCTCATGGCCGTGATGGTCGGATAGGCATCCGAAACAACGATGAAATTTTCCGGGTTGCGATAGCCCTGATAGGTCTCGTTCTTGGTGTTGGGACCGGCTTGGACGTTATTGTTGACCTGCACCCAGTAGAAGTTCAGCTTGCCGTCATGCAGCATGCGGTCCTGCTGCACGGCGTGGTAACCCGGCTTTTCCGGGATAATGCCGTGCGGGATGCGCCAGATTTCCTCGGCATGTTTGCGGTGTTCCGGATTGGTCACCGTCATGTCGGCCGGCAGGCGATGGGCAAAGGTTCCCACCTCACGCGCCGTGCCGCAGGCCGATGGCTGGCCGGTGAGCGAGAACGGGCTGTTGCCCGGCTCGGAAATCTTTCCGGTCAAAAGGTGGATGTTATAGACCATCTGGTTGGCCCAGACACCGCGGACATGCTGGTTGAAACCCATGGTCCAGAGCGACATGACCTTGCGTTTCGGGTCCGCATAAAGCTCGGCCAGTTCCTCCAGAAAACCGGCCTCCACCCCGGTCATGGCGGCGGTCTTTTCCAGCGTGTATTCGGAGACGAATTCCTTGAAGGTCTCGAAATCGATCGCTTCGGTCTTGGTCGGATCGGCGGAATTGGCGGCATTCACCTCCACCGGATTGTCGGGCCGCAGGCCATAACCGATATCGGTGACACCACGCACGAATTTCGTGTGGTTCTTCACGAAGTCTTCGTTGACGCGCCCGGTCTTGATGATGTGGTTGGCGATGTAATTGAGGATGACGAGGTCCGTACCCGGCTTGAAGATGATCGGAACATCGGCCAGATCCATGCTGCGATGGGTGAAGGTCGAAAGCACCGCCACCTTCACATGGTCAAATCCCAGACGCCGGTCGGCAATGCGGGTCCACAGAATGGGATGCATCTCCGCCATGTTCGAGCCCCAGAGCACGAAAGCATCGGCATGTTCGAAATCGTCGTAACAGCCCATCGGCTCGTCCATGCCGAAGGTGCGCATGAAGGCGTAAGCGGCCGAAGCCATGCAGTGACGGGCATTGGGATCAAGATTGTTGGAGCGGAAGCCGGCGCGCATCAGCTTGGTTGCCGCATAGCCTTCGAAAATCGTCCACTGGCCGGAGCCGAACATGCCCACGGCCGTCGGCCCCTTCTCCTTCAGCACGCGCTTGCACTGCTGCGCCATCACGTCGAAGGCCTCATCCCAGCTCACCGGCTCGAACTCGCCGTCCTTGGCGTAGACGCCGCCTTTTTTGCGCAGAAGCGGGGTTTGCAGGCGGTCCTTGCCATACATGATCTTGGACAGGAAATAGCCCTTGATGCAGTTGAGGCCGCGATTGACCTCCGCCTGCATGTCGCCATGGGTGGCGACGACCTTGCCTTCCTTGACGCCGACCATGACGCCGCAGCCCGTGCCGCAGAAACGACAGGGCGCCTTGGACCACTTGATCTGCAATGCGGAAACACCGCCCGGCACCGGCTGGGCGGCGGCCGGCAGCGCAATGCCCGCCGTTGCCGCCGCAATGCCGGCGGCATGGGCCTTCAATAGATCACGCCGCGTCAGTTCGCTGCTCATCGCCGCTTGTCTCCTCTGTGTCGACGTGTTCGAAAACCATGTTGGCGGCAATCACACCGTCGAGTGTCGAAATATAAGTGAGCGTATCGCCCAGCATGCCGGTGCTCGTGCCGTCTATGACGATGACGATCTTGCCGTTGCCCTCGCCATGAACCTCGACATTGTCGAGCGTTAAAAGCGTTGCCAGCACGGCGTCCCGCATCTGCGGCATCACCGCCACCACGGCGCTTGAAACATGATACCGGCCTGTATTTTCAGGCATATTGCATCTCCGTGGCTCTATCTTTGATCTCGATCACATTGGCGGGACAGACGGATACGCAGGCCCCGCAACCGGTGCAGGCATCTTCCAGCAGTTCCGGAACGAATGGGCCGCCGCGCCTGGGCCGAAACCGGATGGCCTCGGTCGGGCAGGCATCGCGGCAGGCCTGACAATCGATATTGCCGAAGGCGAGACACCCCTCACCGATCGCCATGACATGACCGAAGCGCTGTGCCGCGGGGGCGGCAAAGACCGGCTCGGGACAGGCCTCCGCGCATTTGCCGCAGAAGGTGCATTCCCCGGCGGAGAAATCCACGCAAGGCAAACCGTCCGCCATGGCAATGATTCCGGTGGGACAGGCCTCGACGCATTTTGCGCAACCGCTGCACGCGGCGAGGTCGCTCAACGCGACCCCGGGGGGACAGATGCGTGGTCTATTTTTTTGCCCGCCGCGCAGGAAATCGTGCCGGCTGAGAGAGACTTCCATCATCATCTCGCCCTCAATGTCCGGGCGGCCCCGGCGGGCCGTAAATGATCTGGAACATCCAGACGATAAAGCCATAGGCTCCGACGAATCCGACCGCCAGAATGGGCCAGATTCCAAAGGCCAGAACGGCGAAGGTCACAAGTTCCTTCGTCCGGCTTGGCTTTTCATCTGCGTGTTGAGGCGCGACTATTTTAGGCATATTCGCGTTTCCCTATTCGGTTTGAGTTATAATCGACCAAAAAGAAAATATGTTCAACCACTTGATTTTATTGATTATTTATTAAAACTAACATTCATCAATATCCCTCCTCTAAGCCACTGATTTCACATTGTGCTTTTGCCGAAAAAATAAACAAACTCGTCGGAACAGTGATGTCGGCGCAGCGGGGCAAGGTCTCTCTCATCCGCATGCGCCCGCCTCATCGATGCCAGGCGCGCACATGAAAGGCAGAAAGCCCTGCAACCAAGCCCCGAAACTCGCCGCCCACAAAACGGCGCTGAGGCCATGGTGATAGGGCGATAATGTTGCGGCAAAATCGAATTCCGGCAGGATGCGGACCAGCCCGGCCATCGCCATCAGAAGGGCGGCCACATGCGCCTGCCATGGAAGATGCGTCAGATTGCGGCCCGTATGCCGCAGCCCGGCAATGATGAAGACGGCCATGATGGCGCATCCCAGCGCGCCAACCGACAGCAGATGCAGCCCTGCGGCGGGCGTAACGGAAAAACCGAGCCGTGTCGCGCCGAGCGCCAGAAAACCCACGCCCGCAAAGGCGTTGCCGAGGCCAAGCAACAGCACCTCGGTCTTGAAGACGGCGCGCCCGATGAACCATTCGGCCAGCCGGTCGAAAAAGGCGGCGCCAGCCGCAAGCGAAAGCCAGGCGCAGACATCGCTCTGCGGAAAGAAAAGTTTCGCCGCCATGTAAAGCGTCACCATGGCGCCTGCCATATGCTGGCGGCCGGGATGCGGCCGATAAGGCGTGGTCTCGCCGCCGGGATCGAGCGCGAGATTGATGACGACCACATTGATACGTGCGGCGGAAAGCGAAAACAGCACGGTGAAAATGCACAGCGCCGCCTCCAGCAAGCGGGATGCAAGTTCGAGATCGCCGCTCCACCAGGCATAACGCACACCCGCTTCAGCCGCCGTAAACAGAAGAAGCCAGATAAGGAACGCCAGGTGTTTCACCGTGCGCCGCGCCAGCATCGCCCTGCCGATGAGAACAGAGAGCGCGAGCAGAAAGGCGAGATCGAAAAAACCTGCAAACAGGCTCCCTGCCTCCATCCCGAGAAAGCCGATAAGGCGGCCCGGCAGCCAGAGACCGGCGAGATAAAGCAGCGTTCGTCCCTGCGCCGGCTTCGTATCCGTCCATTCCGGCACCGCCGAGCCAAGAAAACCGGCAAGCGCCATGCCATAGGTGCCGAAGATCATTTCATGGGCGTGCCATTGCGATGCAGGCACCGCATTGGCGAAAGGCAGGGCATAACCACCGATGACGATCCACAGGAATGGCCAGCCTGCGCCGTGCAGGGCGGCCAGAGGGAAAAACAGCCGCAGAGCTTCGGAAAGGATGGGGGAATGCCTCATCGTACCCGCTCCTTTGCCGAAAACAGTTCGGCGAAGGCCGGGCTCTCGGACAGGCGTTCCGCTTCGTCGAAAACCGCACGCGCCATGCGCCGGCCCGGCGAACCTGCGGGCTTATGCGCGGCAATGACACGGCCATCGACGCCGGAGAGCACGATCAGCCTGTCGGCCACCAGCAACGCCTCATGAAGATCATGAGTGACGAGAAGGGTGGAAAAACCGCGCCGACGAGCGGCGTTTACCAGAAGCTCCTGCAAATGACGGCGCAGGCCAACATCGACGGCGCTGAAGGGCTCATCCAGAAACAGCATGTCCGGTTCCACGGCGAGCGCCCGCGCAACGCCGGCGCGCTGGCGCATGCCGCCGGAGAGTTCCACCGGATATTTGCCGAAATCCGCCGCCTCCAGACCGACTTCCAGCGCAAAAAGGCCCGCCCTTTCGCGCCGCTCACGTTTCAACATGCCGGCCGCCGCAAGGCCGTAGGCAATATTGTCGATCAATGTCATCCACGGCAGCAGCCTCGGCTCCTGAAACACCAGACCCTGCCGGCGATAATGGCGGTGCACGCGGCCGCGAACAGGATCGATGACACCAGCCGCGATCTGCAAAATCGTTGTCTTGCCGCTGCCGGAGGGGCCGAGCAGCGCCACGGTTTCCCCTGGCGCTATGCCGAGATCGAAATTCTCGAACAGGCTGCGACCGAGAAAGGCGTGGCCGACATGTTCGAAACGCAGGATGGAACGGTCGCTCATCGTTTGACACCCCATGGCAGCCCGGCGGCGCGCCAGCGTTCCAGCGCCTCGCGCAGCAGATGCAGCAGGCCGTAATCGGTCAGCAGCGCCAGCGCGACGGTGATGGTGAGCCAGGCACTGACCTGCGCGATGTCGAACAGCGCGCGTGCGGTGGCCAATTCGCCGCCAATCCCGCCGGAATTCGAAAGGAGCTCGGCCATGACGGTTACTTTCCACGCGCTTCCCGCCGTCGTCGTCCAGGCCGGGAAGAGGTAGGAGAGCACATGCGGCATGGTGACGGTGCGCAGCCGGTAAAACCACGGAGCGCCGAAAGCCTGCGCCATCACCTCCAGCTGACGGTCCCGCTTGGCGACACCTTCCAGCGCTCCGGCAAAGGACACAGGGGCCGAGGCGATGATAACGGTAATGACAGCCGTGCCGCCGGACGAGCCGAACCAGATGAGCGCCAGCACGATCCAGCCGATGGGCGGCACGCCGAGCAGAACGGTGACGACAGGCTTCATCAACCGCATGGCCGCGAAGGAATAGCCCGCCAGCACGCCCGCCACCGTGCCGATGCCGGCGGCTATAGCGAAGCCGGTCAGGGCCCTGACGGCGCTCTGCGACAGGATGGCGAAGAAATCCGGCCGCGCCGCCAGAAGCCCCATTGCCGCGAAGGTCTCCCCCGGCGAAGGCAGGATGAAGGAGCCATAAATCTCATGCCCGGCCTGCCAGGCAGCGAGAAAACAGAAAATGCCTGAAAGCCCGGCCCAGCCCGCCCACAGAT